>NZ_JAQYWZ010000237.1:0-30881 GCF_036290945.1 Streptomyces sp. BE303 | reverse complement strand
TCACAGCGGCCTTCGCGTCAAGTCCTGTGCCTCTTGGTCGAGTTCAGGATCACGCGAAGGCCGCTCCCGTGTCCCGTGATCACCCGGACGAGTGATCACCGAGTCGGCCTGTTCGAGCCCGATGGATAAATCACAAGCTGAAGGGCAGTGTCGCAGCCTGGCGAGGTTCCGATGTCGCCTGTGACAGGGACCGCGATCCGGGCGGCGCTGGTTGTACCGGGCGGTCACTGAGCGGCGGCGCGGTTCTGCCTGAGGTGGAACTCGACGGAACGGCACAGGCTCAGCGCGTCCTGCGGGTCGTCGGCCCGGTGGCCGAACCGGCGGATGAGTACCACCGAGTCGAGTGTGATGCCTGCGCGGGCCAGCACGAACAGCAAGGTGAGCAGGGCGGCGCGGGCGTTGCCGTCGTCGAACGGGTGGAAGAAGCAGACATCCAGGTAGGCCCGGGCCGCTCCGGCAGCCGGCGAGAGCCGGCTGTCGGCGGCTTGCGCCAGACAGGCGTCGAGGCGGGTGCGGGTGTCCGGGCCGATCCCGTAGCGCTCCTCGCCGCCCTTGGCGAAGGCGGGGTGGGCACGTAGCAGTGGTGGCTCAGGTGTGCCCAGTACGTGCTGCTGCCAGCCGCGCAGCAACTCGAAGTCGAGCGCGGCACCACACGCCGCGTCGGCCCGCACCAGATCCAGTGCGGTGAGGAGGCCGGCGGCGCGGGCGGGGTCCACTGCGGCGTCGAAGGAGCGGAAGTCCTCCGCCGCGCCGTCGCGGGCGGGGGTCACCGGTTCACTGTGCGTGCTGTCCTCGCCGTCCGGCCACGGCACGCTCTCGCGCACCGCGAGCCAGCGCTCCAGGTGGTCCGGGAGCTGGCCCGGGTCCGGTGACCCGTGGGTGTCCTGGGGGCGCAGCGGGCCGACGAGCTGCTCGGCGACGTCCTCCGCCAGGACGGTGTCCGGCGCGGTCCAGCTCTTGAACCGGCCGCCGACCGCCTGTTGCACCAGCCGCTCAGCCAGCTCAGGGGCGACACCCCAGTAGCTGAGGAACCAGCCCAGGACCTGCTGGCAGTGCCCGTACCAGCCGCTCTCGGCGCCGGTCCGGTCGGCCACCTGCAGGATCAGGTTGCGGGCGGTGCGCTCCCACAGGATCCGGTCCGCCACCAGGGTCTCCGGGTCCAGGGGGTAGGCCTCGAACCACTCCGCGAGGCGCTCCAGCCAGTCACGCCACTCGCACAGCGCCGCCACGACGTGGTCGAGGGTCTGCTCCGGGGTGGTGATCGAGTGCGACCCGCAGCACCAGTTCCCGACCGGCCCGCCGTCGACGTCCCCCTCGCCGAGCGACCAGCGCCACCCCGCCGCCCACCGGCCGTAGCGTTCTATCAGTACGTGCGTCATGGCATCGGACCAGGGTTTGGCCACCTCCCAGGCCCAGTTGGCTTTGGTCAGATCGGCGTCGGGGTCCAGCCGGGAGGGTACCCGCCGCGCCGGGCCGAGGGAGTGGACCACCTGCGCCGCCGAAGCGGGGTCGAAGGGGTGGTCGGCGGGGTCGACCTCGTCCCAGGTCAGGCCTGCGGGGGAGAGCGCGTTGAACACCCGACCAGGGTGCACGGAAACCAGGGGTGTGAGCAACGCTGTTTCCGCCGGGTCGCGGCCGGCCGAACCACCACAAGGACTCCGGCTCCGCCGGGTCGCCCGGCCCCGGGGGATACCCGGGGGCCACCCGCCCGTTGCGCTGGTCCTCGCCGGCGGCGGCGCCACGAGGCTGAACAACCGGGCCGCCGCGATCTGATGGTCTGCAAGGGAAGGCCAGTTGCACGTCCTGCCCGATCGGCCGCTGGGCGAGCGGGCGGCGGATTCCGGCTCCAAGAGGCGTGATGGGCTGGGCGGCTCCGCCCTGGCCGCGGCCGTCAGCCGATGTACGAGGCGGCGATGGCGCCCAGTCGACGGCGCGTCTCGGTGGCGGTGGCCGGCCGGGCGGCGGGGTCCTTGGCCATGAGCGCTGCCACGAGGCTGTCGAGCCCGGGCGGGATCCCCGGGCGCAGCCGGCCGGGCACCGGCGGGGGGTGGGTGAGGTGCTGGTTCATGACCGAGACGAGGGTGTCGCCGGCGAACGGCCGCTTGCCCGTGCACAGTTCGAACAGCACACACCCCAACGAGTACAGGTCGGCCCGGCCGTCGGCGTGCTCGCCGCGCCAGCGCTCGGGAGCCATGGTGAACGGGGTGCCGACGACAGCCCCGGTGACGGTCACCCCGGGCAGTCCTTCGCGCTGTGAGATTCCGAAGTCCAGTAGCTTCAGCACACCCGACGACGTGATCATGATGTTGTCCGTCTTGACGTCGCGGTGCACGATCCCGGCGGCGTGCGCGACCTGCAGGGCCACGCAGATGTACTGCGCCCACACCAAGGTGTACGCGAGGTCCGGCACGCCGTCGGCGACGATCTGGGCCAGCGTTCGGCCGGACAGTAGTTCCATGACCAGATAGCTGAACCGGTCCGCGGCATGGTCGACCTCGCCGAGATCGTGGATGACCACGATGTTGGGGTGCATGAAGACGCCGGTTGCGCCGGCCTCTCGCAGGAACCGCTTCGCACCCTCCGCATTGCCCTGGTGCGCTACCGTTTTGACCGCCACGGGCCTGCCGACCCGGGAGTCGTAGGCCTCCCACACGACACCGAATCCGCCCCGGCCGAGCTCGCGGACCAACCGGTACCGCCCGTCGAGCACATCCCCCGCTCGCACCCAACCCCCCGCCGGTCCACCCTGGCCCAGGGCCCCACAGCATACGGGCCGGCGGCGCCCCTCCGGGAGGGATTCGGGCGACCCGCGGCCGCCCACCTGTGTGAGATGGGCGGAGAGCTCGCATTGCCGGGCACGAGTGGACTACCGCACGGCAGAACGACGACTTCCGACCGGGCGAGGGGCGGTGGAGTTCCAGGACATGGTGCCGGTTCGGTTCAGGCCGGGGGAGTCGGGGTGCTGGTTGCCACCTGGCGCAGAAGTTCGGTGTTGGTGGTGGTCTGCTTGAGGCGGTTCAGGAGCAGTTCCGCGGCCGGCTGGAGGTCGAGGTTTCCCAGGACACGGCGCAGGGTCCGGGCGGCGGGGGTGCGGGTGTGTCCGAGGAGGAGTTCCTCGCGGCGGGTGCCGGAGGCCCGGACGTCGACGGCGGGGAAGAGTCGCTTGTCGGCGAGGCGGCGGTTGAGGCGCAGCTCCATGTTGCCGGTGCTCTTGAACTCCTCGAAGATCAGGTCGTCCATGCGGGAGCCGGTGTCGACGAGGGCGGTGGCCAGGATGGTCAGCGAGCCGCCGTTCTCGACGTTGCGGGCCGCGCCGAAGAGTTTCTTCGGGCGCTGGATGGCGGTGGCGTCCAGGCCGCCGCTGAGGGTTCGTCCGTGGGCGGGTGCGGCGGCGTTGTGGGCGCGGGTGAGGCGGGTGACGGAGTCGAGCAGGACCACCACGTCGTGGCCGAGTTCGACGAGTCGCTTGGCGCGCTCGACGGCGAGTTCGGCGACGGCGATGTGCTCGCGGGCGGGCCGGTCGAAGGTGGAGGCGATGACTTCGCCCTTGACCGAGCGCCTCATGTCGGTGACCTCCTCCGGACGCTCGTCGACCAGGACGACCATCAGGTGCGTCTCGGGGTGGTTGTGGGCGATCGCCGCCGCGATCCTCTGCACGACCATCGTCTTGCCGGCCTTGGGCGGTGCCACGATCAGACCGCGCTGGCCCCTCCCGATCGGGGCCACCAGGTCGAGGACCCGGCCGATCAGTTCGCGCGGGCCGGTCTCCAGGCGCAGGTGCTGCTGCGGGTACAGCGGCGTCAGGTCGTTGAACGCGGGCCGGGGCGGGAGGTTGTCGGCGGGGCGGCCGTTGACCGTGTCGATGCGCTCCAGGAGCGGGCGGCGGTCGCCGCTGTGCGGGCGTGCGGCGCCGGTCAGGACGTCGCCGGAGCGCAGGCCGAGAGCGCGCAGTTGGCGGGCGGGCACGTGCAGGTCGGTGGGGCCGGGGAGGTAGCCGGAGGTCCGCAGGACGGCGTTCCCGTCGTGGACGTCCAGCACTCCGGAGGCCGGGACGAGGCCGCTCCCCGCTGTGGTGGCGGGCTGCGCCGGCCGGCCGGCGCGGTCGCGGGTTCGCTGAGGCGGCAGTGCGGGGCGGGCCCCCGGGCTTTCGGTGTCGGCGGGCCTGGGACCGGGACCGGCCGTGGGCGTGGGCGGCCGGCCGGCGAGGCACTTGGCGGTGATAGCCTCGACGAGTTCGCCCTTGCGCAGGCGGGAGGCGCCCGGGAGGCTCAGGGCGGAGGCGAGTCGATGGAGGTCGGCCTTCAGCAGGCTGTCCAGCGGCGTGGTGATCGAGGGTTCGGTGGTGGTCGTCACGAGATTGGTACTCCTGTTGAGTCAGAGGGTGTCTGGCGGCACTGGGCGGGCCGGACGTGGCGGGGAGCGGCGCGGTTGGTGGCGCTGCCGGTTGGGTGCGGAGCTCGGGAACGAGTTCGGCCGGAGCCCCGGATCCTGGCGGTTGTGTCTGCGGGTAGCGGTCCGGCGCTCCAGCGCCCCGGTGCGGGCGAGAGAGGTGAGCACGCGGGGTTCACCGTCCGGCAGGAGCGCGGATTTTTTCCGGGAAGCGGCCACTGCGGGGCGGCGCTCATGTACTGCCGATGTGCCTGGCCGGGAGGGCGGGGAGCGTCGGTCTGCCTGCTGTCCAGAGCGGCCGGCCGCGGACCGTGTCCGCTGTGCCATGGGGCCAGGTTCCCGCACCGTGAGGTGGGCGTCCAGTGGCTCCTCTGTGGATTGTAGCGTCTCGGGGCGCTGTGGGGCGAGGGGATAGCGGCTTGGCCGCGCTCGGATCGATCCGAGCGGCGCCTCCGGACGGTGGCCCGGGTCTACGTGATCCTGGACAGTCTTTCGACCCACAACGACAGGAGGACCCGTCACTGGGCTACGAAACACCCGGTTCAGGCCCGCGCGCTGCACGCCCACCGACGCTGGCACGACGCCGACGCCCGCCACCCCGACGTTCCGGCCGCCCAACGCCGCGAACGTGCGCGTATCCGTAGCGAGAAGGGAACGCACCCGGGCGGACGGCCACCGCTGTCTGACCAGTCATTGCCGAGACTCCTTCGTTCATGGGAAGCGGATGGAAGGCGTACCGGCGCACGTTCGGAACTCCGAACACGCTCGTCCTCTACCGCACGCCGGACCGGTGACGGTTCGCCGTGCACCGAAGCACCGGGCGGCATCGCCGACGGCTTCCTTGATCACCCCACCCCCGCCTGAGAGCCTGAGCCGGCCCAGGCCGCCCCGCACCGCACCGCAGGGCCGAGGAGTCGGCCCACCGAGAACCGGAAGCCTCTCGGCGGCCCGCCGGTCGACCGGACTGGTGGTCCGGACCTGTCACCAAGGCCGGACCACTCCCCGATGGTGATCGCTGAGCCACCTCCGACAGGCCCACAGCAACGCGTGAACCCCTGTGGTCAGAGCACCAGGCTGACCGGCCGATCTGGCAGGGCCTTCAAAGCCGGTGACCGATACGATCTTGCGGCGGAAAGGGGGAGGACATGGAGGATGTCTTCGATATGAGCGGAACACCCCCGCACGGGTGGATGCACGTGATCTTCGGGGGCGGGCCCTACGGCGAGGACGTCGGCCGGTGTGTCCCCGGTCCGCCCGCATCCGAGCGAATCGCAGTCCCGCTGCCGAAGGGCGGCGAGTTTGCGTACCAGCTGGTGACGGTCGGTTCGTGCTCAGCGCCGGACAACCCCATCGCCGTCTGCAACGAAACCGGGCCGGCGCCTGAGCCGCCGCTGCCGGAGCTGGAGAAGTCCTGGCTCAACCGACGCGCCAGGCAGTAGCTGCCGGCCGGAGGACGGTCACGTACGAAGCCGGATGACCAAGGCCGCTGCGGCCACGGCCCGGGGCGGGGACGGCCTGTTTCCGCGAGGGGGCGGCCGGGACCGGGCCGGCCGGGAGGGTGGGCTGTCACCGCGGGACGGCCGGCGGCGGGTGTTTCGAGTGCCGGCCGGCGGTGGGGCGGTTTCTCGGTCCCGGTGGTGATCGATCGGCGAGGCTACCACCCGTGACCGCCACCCAGATCCTCGCTGGGGCCGACTGTCCTCATTGGGGCGGGAGTTGGCCGAGTGGCGGGGACGGTTCCCGGATGACCGAAACCGTCTGTCCGGGCGGGTCATCTGGCGCGTCTACGCGTTGACCGCGTCGCTCCGGCGCTTTTTGATGGTCGGTGGTTCTCCGAACGGGGAGTCGAAGCGGAAGCTGCGTGGGGGGATACATGCGAGGACGTACGAACCGGGTCACAACAGTCAGACGTGGACGGGTCGCCCTGAGCACGGCGGCCGTGGTCTGTGCGATCGCGGCGGCCCTGCCCGGAGCGGCCTGGGCCGGGCCTGCCGGGGGCGTGGGCGGTGCCGGCGTCCGCTCGGCCGGTATCGAGAGGGTCAGCGTCGCGGCCGACGGCACCCAGGCCAACGATGATTCCGCCCGGGTGTCGATCACACCGGCCGGCGACCGCGCCGTGTTCACCTCGTACGCGAACAACCTCACCCCCGGCAATACGGGGAGGAACGACCGGGTGTTCGTCCGCGATCTCGCGACGGGGCAGAACCGGCAGTTCGACGGGTACGCGTCGGCGCCGCCCATGCTCAGTGGCGACGGGCAGGTCCTCGCCTATCTGGCACCCAGGTTCGCCAACACGGCCCTCTACCAGGAGCATCTGAGCCGGGGCTGGACGTCCGCCTACACCTGCTCGCTCTTCACCTGCGAGGCGTCCATGGGCGCGAACGAAAACCACCAGGCGTTCAGTGTCAGGTTCAGGCCGCCGGAGCCCAATCAGCGCGTCGAGGTCCGCAGGCCGGACACCGGGGCCCTGCAGACCGTCGACATCATCCACAACACCGCGGCGGTCCGGCCGTCCATCAGCGGCGACGGGACCCGTCTCGCCTACCAGGACGGCGGTGAGCACGACGTCTTCCTGTGGGACTGGGCCGACAACACCGCCGCTGGTCCGATCGAGGGTCCGGGCAGGGCGGCCGAGCTCGTCCAGCTCAGTGACGACGGCAACAAGGCCGTCTACCTATCGGGTCCCGACACGTACGTCCACGACGTCGCGTCCGGCACCGCTCTGGTGGTACCCGGCGTGAAGGGCGTCGCCGTCGACCCCACGGGCCGCTACCTCCTGCACACCCCGTCGGGTACGGTCGGGCCGGCGCCGCTCACGCTGCGCGACCTGGAGACGGGCACCGACGAGACCGTGACCGACCGCCCCGCCACGGCCGGGATCGACACGGTCAGCGCCGGCGGGCGCCATGTGGTCTTCCAGTCCACGGCCGAGGACCTCGTCCCCGGCGACACCAACGGCAAGGCGGACATCTTCCTGCGCACCCTGCGCTGACCCGGTCACAGGCCGATGCCGGCCCGGGATCCGCGCCGAAGGTGATCCCCCGGCGCCGGGACGACCGCCGCGTTCCGCTCCGAAGAACCCGCCCGAGTCCGTGCGGCACCACCTGTGTCGGCGGCTGAACGCCCCGGGCACGGGGGGTTTTCGGGTCCCGGTCGTGCCGGTGGACGCGGTCGCCGTGGGTGTGCGCGGGCGGGGTTCGGGCCCGGGGTGTGGGGGGACGGCGGGTCGGGACGTGCGGGGTGTCGCGGGCTTCTCGATTGCTGCGCGCACGGTCCGGCCCGCGCGGCGGGCCGGCTATCGGCCGGGGCCGTCGCCGGCCTGCCGGGCGGTTTCCGGGAGCGCGAAGTGCGGATTCTCGATGATCCCGATGACTGATCCGCTCGGATCGGTCACCGATGCGGCGCGGATGGATCCGCCGACGTCGCGCACCCCTTCCTTGACGGTTGCCCCCGCGGCGACGAGTTGCTGCAGGGCCGCGTCGGCGTCGGCGACGCCCCAGTAGGTCACGGGACCGTCGGCGGGGTCGGCACGCGGGCCCAGAGCCAGCTCGTAGCCGCCGACGTCGTAGCCGACGTAGAACGGCTCGTCGAAGTAGGGCTCCACACCGAGGACCGAGGTCCACCACGCCTTGCCGGCGGCGAGGTCGGGCGCCGGATACACCACCACTCGTAGACCCAGGAACATGGGCAACCAGCCTCTCCACATGCGAACAAAGGTTTGATCAGGGTAGTCGTCGTCCTGTTCCCGTCGGGTCGGCGCCGTCCTGCTGCCACTGCGGCCGCGAACCGGCGCGGCCAGGTCCCCGCGACCTCCTCGCGCGGGCTGGTCGCCGCCCCGGCCCGCGGACTCTCCGGTGCCTTTGGTGCTCTCGGTGCCGCCGGGGCGTCGTACGGACGTACACCCCCGGTGGTCTTCAAGCTTGCCGAGTCCGCCCAGAACCGGTGGCGCGCGGTGAACGGACCCACCTCGTCGCGCTCCTCCGGGCCGGTGCCCGCTCCGAACGCGGCCGGCCCGTCGAACGCCCGGAACCTCGCAGCATGACCAGCCTCGACCGATCCACGGGACCTGTCCGACAATGGCTCCCTGCCGGCTTCCTCGACAGACAGGTGGGCAACCGTGAGCGAGTCGCACCCGCTCCTGACGTTCTTCACGGCCGCAGCCGATGGCTGCTTCCCGCCGGCCGACGGACAGGTGACGGTGTTACCGCCCCTGGCGGGGGGCCTTGAGTGCTCGGTCGCCTTCACCGGCCACGCCGTCATCGCCACCGCCTTGACCAGCCGGGCCGTACACGCCCAAGAACCAGACGGTTTCGGTGCATCGCTCGCGCCGGACTTCCTGCGGCACCTGGCCGGCCCGAAGGGCTGGATCGACGTCACCGACGTGACACTCACGGCCCGCGGCACGGGCGGCCCGCCGCGCCTGGCAGAGCTGACCGGTGCAGATGACCACCCGCGCGTCCGCCATGCCCGGGAACTGCGGACGAACGTCAAGGTCCACGGCGACGAACGCGGCCTCGTCGCCCTGTCCGACGGCCTCGCCGGGCGACGCGAACTGAGTATCGAACTCCACAACGTCCAGGACGGCAGCCAAGGACACGGACGGTCGCTCCTCGCCGACGCGCTCTCCCTCGTTCCGGAAGCCCACCCGGTCTTCGCCGCCGTTTCTCCCGGCAACGCCCGCTCGCTACGCGCCTTCCTCGCCTGCGGCTTCACACCCATAGGCAGCGAGGTCCTGCTGCGTCCCGAACGGGGATAGCCAAGCGCGCTGCCAGGAGCAAGGGCTCGAACCGCCCGCCTCTGCCAACGATCCACAAGTACTGCCATGTGCTCGCGATTGCGCGGCAATCACCGGCCCGGCCTGTGGCGCTGCGGCCGTCCCGGAGGAACCGCACCCGGTCGCCGCGGTGAAGTCGCCGTCGCCGTCGGTCGGGGCGGGCAGGGTCGGGTTGGTGTCGCCTGCCGCCACCCGGGGCGGCGGAAACGACCGCGAGGGGGGCCCGCAGGACTCACGGGCTTCCGGCCGCCTGTGGTTCCTGCGGCCACGGTCCGGCGAGGGTCCTGAGGGGTCCTCGCCTGGTGGGTCGTCAGGATCCTTCGTGTGGGACGTAGTGCTGGTTGGGGGAGCGGGCCCGGCTCTGGGCTGTGGGTATGCATCCTCGACTCGGTGGCGACCTCGACCGTCTGCGCGAACTCCTCGACGCGGTGAGTGATCGTGCCGCGCACGTGCTCGCCGGCATCGGGGACCGTCCCGTGGTGCGGCCCGGCCGTCCGGCGCCGGCAGCGTCGCCGCGCAGGTGTGAGCCGGGAGGCCGTCGTAGGCGAGGCGAGCGATGTACCGGTGAGGTTCGACCTCGCCGTCGCACCGGACGACGCACCCGCGTACCGCGTCGAGTTCACCCAGGACATCAACGTCGCCTACCTGCCCGACTGTTCGGCGAGGACGGCACCAGCACCGCGCGGCCGCCGGTCTCCGCCTCCGGCACCTCCTCGGCGTTGACGGTCACCGTGTCGTCGGTGACCGGCACGGTGGCCCTCGGCTCCGGTCAGTCCTTCCTCGACGAGGGCAGGTTGGGCGGTTCCGTCGCCACGCTCGCCAGAGGCGAGGACCGGGGGCGGGCGCTCACCGTCGCCGTCCAGGAGCGTCTGCTGACGGTCGTCTTCACGGGCTCGCCCGGATCCGTACCGAGGACGGGACGGTCGGCTACCTCGACCCGTCCGGTACCCAGGTGATCAGCGGCCCGTACCGGGCGGGCGGCCCCTGCTCCGCCGCCGGGCTGGTCGGCGTCCGGTTCGCAGGCAGCGGCCTCTGCGGCTACCTCGACCGCACCGGACGCACCGTCATCGAGCCGCGCTTCGACGGGGCCCGCCCCTTCGGGCCCGACAGCACGGCCGCCGTGCGGGTCGGCGAGGAGTGGGGGCTGATCGACCTCGCGGGGGAGTGGGTCGTCGAGCCCGGCCACCGCCTGCTGAAGCCCTTCGACGACAACGGCCTCGCCTACGTCGTCGGCGGGGGCCTCGGGGACCTGTACACCGGCTTCGTGAACGGCCGGGGCGAGCTCGTCCTCCAGGGCGGCAGCGCGATGTCCGACACCTTCCACCACGGCCTGCTCCGGACCGGCGACGGCTACGCGCGCGGTTTCGCCGACCCGACCGGCACCCTGGTGATCCCCCAGGTCTACACCTGGGCCGAGGACTTCGGCCCGGACGGCGCGGCCGTGGCGCTCGGTGTCCCGGACGAGGAGCCGGCCGAAGGGGAGGAGGACGGCGAGTCGTGGGGCGTCCTGCGCACCGACGGCCGGTTCGTGCCCGTCCCGTACCCGGAGCCGCTCACCGACGACGACGGCTGGGTGCTCGGCTTCGAGGGCGTCTCGCCCGGCCTCGCCCGCTTCCTCACCCGGGACGGCGCCGTCGCCCATGTCGACGCCGCGGGCCGGGAGGTGGCCCGCACCGAGACGCCCGCCGGGGACGGGACGCTGCTGCGGCTGCGGGACGCCGCCGGCGCGGTGGTCCTGGAGGAGACCGGCGCCCCCGGCACCTTCACCCCGCCCGGGGCGTTCCTCGCCCGGGACGCGGACCACTTCCTCGCCCACCTCCGGCTGAGGGGCGGGTCGGCGGCCCTCGACGGGCTCGACGCCGTCCCCGACCTCGCGGCGGAGCTGCTGGCGGCCGTGCCCCGGCCGTTCCGCCCCTGCTCGCTGATCTTCGACAGTCACGACGACCCGTACGACCTCACGGAGCTGGACGCGGACGACGCGGACGACGTGTGCCACGGGGCGATGGCCGTCCTCGCCGACATCTGGCTCTCGGCGGAGCACCAGGCGGAGTTCGCCTTCCTCCACGACGAGACCAGCGAGCGGTTCGACGAGATCGAGAGCGCCGCCGTGGAGCGGCTGCGAGCCCGCTTCGGCGAGCCGCTGCCCGGGGACCGCACCATCCTGCGCTCAGGTGACGGCGAGCGGTCCACGGTCTGGGCGGTCGACGGCCGGCTGCTGCTGCTCCAGGCGTACGACCTCACCGGCGACGGGGACGTGGAGATCCAGCTCTGGCTGGCGGTCGTGGACGGGGACTGAGGGCGTGCCGGACCGGCCGCCGCCGCGCACCCGTGCGAGCCGGGTGCCGGCCCGTGCGCCGTCGGACCCCGGGCTTCCAGAGGCCGCGCGTCAGGCTTCGGGCTTCCAGAGGCCGCGGGCGGCGAGCAGGGGCAGCACGTTCTCGCCGACCCAGTACGCCTCCTCCAGGTGGGGCGTCCCGGACAGCACGAACTCGTCGATGCCCAGGCGGTGGTACTCCTCGATCCGGTCGGCGACCTCGCGGTGGCTGCCGACCAGCGCGGTGCCCGCACCGCCGCGCACCAGGCCGATCCCGGCCCAGAGACCCGGCGACACCTCCAGCCGCTCCGTCGATCCGCCGTGCAGCAGCCGCATTCGCCGCTGGCCCTCCGACTCGCTGCGCGCCAGTGCCTCCTGGGTGGCGGCGATCCGCGCCCGATCCATCCCGGCCAGCAGACGCCCGGCCTGCGCCCAGGCGTCCGCGGAGGTGTCCCGGGTGATCACGTGCAGCCGGATGCCGAAGCGCGGGGTGCGCCCGTACCGCGCCGCCAGATCGCGGATGGCCCCGATCTTCTCGGCGACCATCTCCGGGGGTTCGCCCCAGGTGAGGTAGACGTCGGCGTGGCGGGCGGCGACCTCGGCGGCCTCCGGGGAGGACCCGCCGAAGTACACCTCCGGGACCGGCTCCGGCAGCCGGGTCAACTGCGCGCCCTCGACGCGCAGATGGGCGCCGTGGTGGTCCACCCGCTCGCCGCGCCAGAGCCGCCCGGTGATGTCCAGGAACTCCGCGGTGCGGGCGTAGCGGCCCGTCTTGTCGAGGAAGTCCCCGTACGCGCGCTGCTCGGCGGACTCGCCGCCGGTGACGATGTTGAGCAGCAGCCGGCCGCCCGACTGGTTCTGGTAGCCGGTCGCCATCTGGGCGGCGAGGGTCGGGCTGAGCTGGCCGGGGCGGAAGGCGACCAGGTACTTGAGCCGCTCGGTCACCTGGGTGAGCATCGCGGTGGTCAGCCAGGCGTCCTCGCACCAGGACCCGGTCGGGGTCAGTGCGCCCGTGAAGCCCAACTGCTCTGCCGTACGGGCGATCTGGCCCAGGTAGGCGATGCTCGGTGGGCGGTCCGAACCGGCCGTGCCGGGCACCGAGCCGTGGCCGCCGCCGACGACGTACCGGCTGTCCCCGGTGGTGGGCAGGAACCAGTGGGCGGTCAGCGGCATGGTCCTCAGCCCTCCAGGTCGGCGGCGAACCGGCCGTACCCGCCGTTGTGGTGCACCAGCGGCGGGCCGCCTTCGGTGTCCGCGCCCACCACCTCACCGACGACCAGCAGGTGGTCGCCGACCGGGGTCACCTGGGTCGTCCTGGCGGTCAGCCGGGCGGCGGCGCCGGGCAGCAGCGGCGTGCCGTGCGGTCCGGTGTGCCACGGGGTGTCGGCGAAGCGGTCGATCCCGCTGCGGGCGAAACGGTTCGCCAGCTCCTGCTGGTCGTGGCGCAGGATGTGCACCGTGAACGCCTCGCAGGCCCGGACGGCGGGGGCGGAGGAGGCGGTGGCCGCCAGGTAGAAGGAGACCAGCGCGGGCTCCAGGCTCACCGAGGTGAACGAGGTCGCGGTGAACCCGGCCTGTCCGCCGGGGCCCGCCACGGTGATCACGGTGACGCCGGCGGCGTGCCGGCGCAGCGCGCCGCGCAGCAGGTCGGCGGCGGTCGCGGCGTCCGGGGCGGGGGCGGGTGCGGGGGCTGCCGCACCCGCCGGTACGGCGAGGGCGGGGCGTTCGTCGAGCGTGGTCATGCCGGGACTCCTTCGGAGAGGTGCGTCACCGGTTCGTCCGGTGCTTGTGGTGCATCCGGTACGGGCGCGGGGCCGGCGACCGGGATCAGCTGGACGGGTAGGTGCGGACCGCCGCGCAGCCGCTCCAGCCACTGCACGACGGCGGCGGCGACGCTGCGGTGCGGGGCGTCGTTGAGCGCGTCGTGCCGGCCGTCGGCGACCAGCAGCAGTTCGGCCGCCAGCCGGGCGGCGTGCCGCCGGGCGGTCGCGGGCGGCGAGACCAGGTCGGCCCCGCCGTGCACCAGCAGGGCGGGCAGGCCGGGGTCGGACCGGTCGGCCGCCTCGGAGAGTGCGGCGGGCACGGGCTCCTCCAACGCGCCCGGCCGGTAGCCGGGGTCGCTGCCGAGCAGGCCCCGGTGCACCGGGCAGGCGGTCCTGGCGGTCAGCTCGTCCGTCCAGGCGCCCTCCGGGGCGGTGCCGGTCCGCTGCGCGCCGTCCGGCCGGGGACCGGCCGTGGGGAGGCCGACGAGCAGCAGGCCGTCGGGTGCGGCGGGCCCGGCGGCGGCCAGGGCGAGCAGAGCCCCCGTGTCGGAGCCGGCCAGGACGACGGGCGCGCCGGCCGGGAGCGCGGCGCGCTCCTCGGCGACGCGCTCCGCGAGGGCGTCGGCCTCGGCCGCCTCGCCGCCGTGCGCCGTCGCCACCACCCGGTAGCCGTCGAAGGCGAGCCGGCGTCCGAACCGGCCGTACAGGCCCGGGTGTTCGCCCCGGCCGGGGAGCAGCAGGACGGTGCCGCGGACGACCACACCGTCGGCCGGGTCCCAGGACGCCGACGCCGACGCCGACGCCGAGGACCAGGCCGGGGCGGGGGCGGGCCCGGCGGGCGCCGGGCCCGCCCCCGGCGCGGTGCCGGCGCCGGGGACGGCCACCGCGGGTGCGGGGGTGCTCATCGGGCGGCGCTCGCGGGCTCGGCGTCCGGCAGCGCCGCCCGGGCCGCCTCGGCCCTGGCCTCGGCCTCGGCCCCGGCCGCCGCCTCGCGCGCCGCCCGCTCGTCGCGGCGGGCGACCTCCTGGCGCACCAGCGGCAGCAGCTCCCGGCCGTAGTCGATCGCGTCGTCCAGCGGGTCGTAGCCGCGGATCAGCAGCGTGGTGACGCCGAGGTCGACGTAGTCCAGCAGCGCCTGGGCGACCGTCTCCGGGGTGCCGACCAGCGCGGTCGAGTTCCCCGCCGCCCCGGTCGCGGCGGCGGGGGCGGTCCACAGCGCGCGGTCGTGCCGGTCGGCCTTGGAGGCGGCGGCCAGCAGCCGCTGGGAGCCGACGTTCTGCGGGGCGGCGCCCGGACCGACCGGGAGCACCTGGCGCCGCCCGCCGAAGGCGTCCGCCCGCTCCTTGATGGTGGCCAGAATGCCGTGCGCGCGCTCCCATGCCTCGTCCTCGGTGCGGCCCAGGATCGGACGGAAGGAGACGCTGATGCCGTGGACGTCGGTGCGCCCGGCGGCCTCGGCGGCGGTGCGCACCGAGGCGATCTGCTGCGCGGTCTCCGCCAGCGGCTCGCCCCACAGGGCGAAGGTGTCGGCGTGCTTGCCTCCGACCCGGTAGGCGGCCTCCGAGGAGCCCCCGAAGAAGAGCGGGATCCGCGGCCGGGTGACCGGGCGGACCTCGGAGTGGAAGTCGGCGAAGCGGTAGTACGGGCCCTCGTGGTCGAACGGGCCCTCCTCCGTCCACGCCTTGGTGAGCACGGTCAGGTAGTCGTCCGTCCTGGCGTAGCGCTCGTCCTTGGTGAGGTAGTCGCCGTCGCGGCGCTGCTCGGCGTCGTGCCCGCCGGTGATGATGTGCACGGCGACCCGGCCGCCGGAGAACTGGTCCAGGGTGGCGAAGGTGCGGGCGGCCACGGTCGGGGCGATGAAGCCCGGACGGTGGGCGATCAGCAGGCCCAGCCGCTCGGTGTTGGCCGCGGCGAACGCCGCCACCTGGTTGGGGTCGGGGCTGGCCGAGGAGTGCGCGACCAGGATGCGGTCGAAGCCGGCGTCCTCGTGCGCCCGGGCGAAGCGACGGGTGTAGTCCACGTCGACCACCGGGCCGTGGGCCGGGCGGGTCTCCGAGACGTCGTGGGTGGAGATCATGCCGATGAACTCGACGGGCATGGCGAAAAGCCTTTCATGGCAGTGGTGTTGGGGAGAGGAAGGGCAGGGAGGAGCGGGGGCGGTCAGAGGGTCAGAGGGTCAGAGGGTCAGAGGGTCAGAGGGTCAGAGGGTCGGAGGGCGGTGCAGGGCGGCCCGGCCCCGGGTGAGCAGGACGGTGTCGTCCTGCGGGGTGTGCACCCGGCTGCACAGCACGTCCCGCAGGTGGCGCTGGAGCGGGTGGTGGCGGGTCAGGCCGTGGTTGCCGGTGAGGGCGACGGCGCGCTGGACGGCCTCCACGGCGGCCCGGGTGGCGATCAGCTTGGCGCCCGGACTCTCCTCGGCGGCCGGCTCGTCGCCCGCGTCGACCGCCCCGGCGAGACCGGCGACCAGCCGTTCGGCGCCGGCCAGGTCGACGTCGATGCCGCCCAGCTCGCTCTGGAACCGGGGCAGGGTGGCCAGCGGGGCGCCCAGCGAGGTCGGGGTCCGCTCGTGCAGGAACCCGGTCAGCCAGGACTGCGCGGCGCGGGCCACCCCCAGGTAGAGGGCGGAGAGGCCGAGCGAGTTCCACGCACCGCCGAGCGCGTCCCGGCCGCCGTCCGGCTCCGGCAGGGCCAGCCCGGTGGTGTGGTCGAGCGGGATCCGTACGGCGTCGAGCAGGACGTCGTCGCTGCGGCTGGCCCGCAGGCCCAGGTGGTCCCAGGTCGGCTCGACGGTGATCCCGGGCCGGTCGCCGCGCACCAGGAAGGAGCCGACCCGGGGATCGTCCTCCTCGGTCCTCGCCCAGACCAGCAGCCAGCGCAGCGCGGGGGCACCGGTGGAGTAGATCTTGCGGCCGGTCAGCTCCCAGGAGTCGCCGCTGCGCCGCGCGACGGTCGCGGGCAGCCCACCGCGGACGGGAGTGCCGAGATCGGGCTCCACCCGGACGTGGTTGACCAGCGTCGGGCGGGCGGCGGACTCGGCCAGCAGGTCGGCGAGCGGTCCGGCCGGCCAGTGCGGGCGACGGGCCTCGGCGGCGTGCACGAACAGCGTCATCGCGGTGACCAGCGCGACGGCCGGGTCACCGGCGCCGAGCGCGCGCAGGATCCGGACGGTGTCGGCCAGACCGCCGCCCGGGCCGCCGTGGCGCTGCGCCACGGTGGCGGTCAACAGGCCCGCGCCGTGGACGAGTTCGATGCCCTCGGTGGGGAAGGAGGCGTCCCGGTCGTGCTCGGCGGCGCGGGCCGCCAGGGCGGCGGTGATCGCGGCCAGGCGGTCGGTCGCGGGCGTCGGCAGTGGCGCGGGGAGCGCCCGGGCGGGGGGTGCGGCAGGCATGGGCGTACTCCGGTACGGGAGGAGACGGGCGGCGGGGTCAGCGGGGCAGCCGCGCCCGCCAGCCGGGGGAGTGGTGGCAGGCCACGGTGTGCTCGGCCACGGTGGCTCCGGCGGGGGCGCCGACCGGCAGGGCGACCGGGAGCGGGGCCGGGGTGCCGGGCGATGGGGACGCGGCGCAGGCGTTGGCCCCCGCAGGGGTGGTGGCCGGGAGCGGGTCGGGCCGTACGGCGCAGGCCCGGTCGGCGAACGGGCAGCGGTGGGCGAACGCGCAGGCGCTCCGGTCGGCGCCGCCGGGGTCGGAGCCGTCCTGGCCGCCGATCGACGGGGCCCCGGGTGCCGGGGTGCGCAGCAGCTCCAGGTCGGCCCGCCTGGCCGGGTCCAGGCTCGGCGCGGCGGCGCCCAGCAGCGCGCTGTACGGGTGCAGCGGGTGCTCCAGCACCGTACGGGCCGGGCCCTGTTCGACGATCCGGCCCCGGTAGAGGACGGCGATCCGGTCGGCGATCCCGGCGAGCGAGTCGAGGTCGTGCGAGATCACCACGACGGCCAGGTCCAGCTCGCGGCGCAGCCGGTCGAGCAGCCGCAGCACGTGGTTGCGGTTGGAGGCGTCGAGCGCGCTGACGGGCTCGTCGGCGAGCAGCAGCCGGGGCCGTCCGACGACGGCCCTGGCCAGGGCGACCCGCTGGCGCTGGCCGCCGGAGAGCCGGGCGGGGGTACGGGTGGTGAGCGCGGGGTCCAGGCCGACCCGGTCCAGCGCCTCCCTGACCCGCTCCTCCCGTTCGGCCCGGGGCACGCCCGCCACGGCCAGTGGTTCGCCGACCAGGCGGGCGACCGTCAGGTCCGGGTCGAGGGAGCGCAGCGGGTCCTGGAACATGTACTGCACCGTCCCGGCGCGGCGGGCGGCGCGCAGGGCCCGGCCGCGCAGGGCGCCGTGGTCGGTGCCGTCGACGGTGATCCGGCCGGCGGTGACCGGGGCGAGCCCGGCCACGGCGCGGGCCAGCGTGGTCTTGCCGGAGCCGGTCTCGCCGATCAGCCCGAGGATCTCGCCGGAGTGCGCCTCCAGGTCGACGCCACCGAGGACCGGGGTGCGGCCGAAGGCGACCGAGAGCCCCTCGATCCGCAGGGTGGCGGGGCGGGCGGCCGGTTCGGACCCGTCGGTGCGGGCGAGCGGCGCCGCCGGGGCGGTGGTGGTGCTCATACGGGGGCCTCCGTCCGGTGGTGCGGGGCGGTCGGGGTGGTCACGGTGGTTCCCGGGGCTCCGGGGGTCCCGGCTCCCCAGGCTCCGGTGAGCGCGAGGTCCTCGGCGCGGACGCAGCGCACCCGGCGGGTGCCGTCCCCGCCGGAGCCGCCCACCGGGGTGAGCGAGATGCCGCTCCCGGTGCAGTCCGGGGTGGCGTAGGCGCAGCGGTCGGCGAAGCGGCAGCCTGGCCCCGTGGTGCCGGGCTCGGGCGGCCGGCCGGGGATCACGGCCGGCTCGCGGCGGTGGCGCCGGCCGAGGGAGGCGACCTGGAGCAGCGCCTCGGTGTACGGGTGCGCGGGGCGGGCGATCACCTCGGCGGTGGGGCCCTCCTCGACGATCTCCCCGGCGTAGAACACCAGGATCCGGTCGCAGACGTCGGCCACCACGGCGAGGTCGTGGCTGACCAGCAGCAGCGCCAGACCGCGCCGCTTGCGCAGCCCGTCGAGCAGGTCCAGCACCTCCGCCTGGACGACGGTGTCCAGCGCGGTGGTCGCCTCGTCGGCGACCAGCAGCCCGGGGTCGCCGGAAACCGCGACGGCGATCAGGACCCGCTGGAGCATGCCGCCGGAGAGCTCGTGCGGGTAGCGGTCGTGGACGGTCTGCGGGTCGCGCAGACCGACCGCCTCGAACAGCTCCACCGCGCGCCGGCGGGCCTCGTCCCGGCTCAGGCCGAGGCGCAGGCGCAGCGGCTCGCCGAGCTGGCGGCCGACGGTGAGCGAGGGGTTGAGGTAGGAGCCGGGGTCCTGGAAGACCGCGCCCAGGCGGTCGCCGCGGACCTGCTGCCACGCTCGGTCGGTGAGCCCGGTCAGTTCGGTGGGCCCGGTGGGCCCGGTCGGCCCGGTCGGCCCGGTCGGCCCGGTCGGCCCGGTCGGCCCGGTCGGTCCGGTGGGCTCCGCAGCGCCGGGGGATCCGCTCGCGGCGTCCGGTGCGGCGGCGCCGAGGGTGATCCGTCCGGCCGACACGGCGACGCCGGGGGCAAGCAGGCCGAGCACCGAGCGGCAGGTGAGCGTCTTGCCGCTGCCGGACTCGCCGACCAACCCGAGGGCCTCGCCGGGGCGGACGGCGAACGAGACGTCCCGGACGGCCTCGGTGCGGCCGCCCCCGACGGTGACGTGCAGGCCCTCGACCCGCAGCGCGGCGTCGTCCGCGGGCGGGTGCGGCCCGCCGGGCGGCTCGGTGCCGGCGGGCCGGGCCCCGGCCGTCGTCGTCGGGAGCGCGCCCTTCTGGCCGGAGGTCTTCCCGGCCGGCTCACCGGAGGGTGCTCCGAGCGCCGCGGTGTCCGTCCGGTCGACGTCGGCGAGGACATCGGCAAGCAGATTGAGCGCTCCGATGGTGACCATGATCAGGAAGGTGGGTACGGCGGGCGCCCACGGCTGCTGCGCGAGGAACCCGAGGTCGCTGGCCAGCATGCCGCCCCAGGTGGGGGCCGGAGGCTGGACGCCGATGCCGAGGAAGGTCAGCGAGGAGACCGTCAGCAGGCTGGTGGCCAGGGCGTGCGCGGTGGTGACGGCCACCGTCGGAAGCACCTTGCGCCAGGTGTGAACCCGCAGGATCCAGGCCCGGGACGCGCCCATCAGCTCGGCCGCCTCCACGTACTGGGCGCGGTCGAGCCCCAGCGCGGCGGCCCGGACGACCCGGAAGAACAGCGGCGACAGCAGCACCCCCAGGGCGATCATCGCCTGGTGCAGCCCGTTGCCGAGCAGACCGACGGCGGCGATGGCGAACAGCGTGAACGGCAGCGTCATCAGCGCGTCCACCGACCGCAGGGCGAGCCAGGAACCGGTGGCGCCGAACCGGACCGAGAACAGGCCGGGGACGACCCCGAGCACGGCGGCCACAGCGACCGCCTCGGCGGCGGCCAGGACGGAGAGACCGGTGCCCGCGAGCAGCCGGCTGAGCACGTCGCGGCCGAGGTAGTCGGTGCCCAGCAGGTGACCGCCGCCGGGGCCGTGCAGGATGGCGGACGGGTCCTGGGCGAGCGGGTCCATCGGGGCGAGCCGGTCACCGAAGAGGGCCAGCAGCAGGACGACGCCGAGGGCCACCAGCGCGACGCGGGCGAGCGGCACCCGCAGGGTGGTGCGCAGCGCGTTCACCGGGCACCTCCCGAGGCGGCGGTCGCCGACGGGACGAGGTCGGCGGCGGGGCCTGCGGCGTGGACGGCCTTCGCGCCGGTGGTGGCGCGAGGAGCGGTGGCAGCGGCCGTGCCGGTGACCGCGCCCGCCGGGCGGGCGCGGTGTCTGGCCGCCGGGTTGAGCGCGAACAGCAGCGCGTCCACGGCGAGGTTGGCGGCCAGGACGACCGCGACGGTCACCAGCAGGGTGCCCTGGATCACCGGGACGTCGTGCTGCTCCGCCGCGCGCAGCGACAGTTGGGCGATCCCCGGCAGGTTGAAGATCCGCTCGGTGACGACGGCGCCGCCGATCAGCACCGGCACGCTCATCCCCAGCACGGTGACGGCGGGCCCGGCGGCGTTGCGCAGCGCGTGCCCGAACAGCACCCGCTGCCAGGACAGCCCGCGCATCAGCGCGCCGGTGGCGTAGTTCTCGCGCAGCTCCGCGACCAGCGAGGTCCGCAGCTGGCGGGCGATCCCGGCGGCGGCGTCCAGGCTGAGGGCCAGGGCGGGCAGCAGGGCGAAGCGCAGCCATTCGCCGGGATTCTGCGAGAACGGCACGTACCCGCCGGAGGGCAGCAGCCGGAACTGGACGGCGACCAGGGTGATCAGTCCGATGGCGATCACGAAGGCCGGCAGCGTGCCGAGCAGGGTGCAGACGGCGGTGACCGCCCGGTCGAGCCGCCCGCCGTTGCTGAGCGCCGCCGAGACCCCGGCAGCGCCGCCGAGCAGCACCGCCAGCAGCAGTGCGAGTCCGGCGATCGACAGGTCCACCGGCAGGGCGGCGGCGATCGAGTCGGCCACCGGGACGGTGGTGAACCAGGAGACCCCGAGGTCGCCGCCGAGCGCGTGCCACAGCCAGCTGCCGTACTGCACGGGCAGCGGCCGGTCCAGGCCGAACTGGTGGTCCAGCCGGGCGATGTCGGCCGGGGTGGCGGTCTCGCCCAGCACCGCCGCGGCGGGGTTGGCGTCGGAGACGGCGCCCAGGCCGAAGGTGAGCACGGAGGAGAGCAGGAACACGGTGGCGGCGCCGGTCAGGACCCGCCCCAGCGGGCGCGGTGCGCGCGCCGCCCGGCGTGCGAGCAGGCCCGCCCGCCGGGCGCGAGGGGGCGAGAGGACGGCGCTCACGACGCAGTCACTCCCTCGAACCGCTGGACGACCGTGAACGAGGGGATCGGGGAGACCGACTTACGCCGGGCCAGCAGGCGCGGGACGCTGTAGAGGAAGGTGTTGGGCATCGTGCGCACGGCGAGCGCGGTGGCGGCCTGAAGCACCTTCGGGTACTCGGGGGAGTCCAGCGGGGTGCGCGAGATCAGGTCGACGGCGGCCTTGAGCTCGGGCGGGGTGCGCCGGCCGGGGTTCATCAGCCCCTGCTCGCCGAAGAGCACCTGGAAGGCCTGCGCGGCGGAGTCGCGGCCCGCGAACTGGTCGGAGGCGAGCGCCCTGGAGTGCTGGATGTACATGATCTGGGTGGCCTGCGCCGCCGGGATCACGTCGATCGTGGCCCGGATGCCGACCTCCTTCAGCTGCGCCTGGAGCTGCTCGGGCAGGCCCTGCGCGGCCGTGGTGGTCAGCGTGAGGTCGACCCCGTTCGGGAAGCCGGCCTCGGCCAGCAGGGTGCGCGCCCGCGCGGGGTCGTACCGGAAGAGGTCGCCGAGGGCGGGGTCGAAGCCGACGTAACCCTTCGGGAAAGGCTGGTAGTTGACCTCTCCGTGGCCGAAGAGCTGGGTCTTCACCAGCGCCTCGCGGTCGATCGCGAACTTCAGCGCCTCGACCACCTTGGGGTTGTCGAACGGCGCCTTCTCGATGTTGACGTCGAGCACCGCGACCACCAGCGAGGGGATCTCCTGGACCTCCAGCCCGGCGGTCTTGGCGGCGGCGACCTGGCTGCCGGGGATCTGTGCCACGTCGAACTGCCCGGACTGGAGGCCGCCGACCACGGTGGCGGCGTCGGGCAGCGGGTGCAGCTCGAAGTTCTCCAGCTTGATCGAGGCGGCGTCCCAGTAGGTCGGATTGCGCTTGAGGACGGCCTTCGCGTTCTGGGTGTACGAGACGAGGGTGAAGGGGCCCGATCCCGCCGGACGGGTGGCCAGCGCGGCGGCGTCCGCCTCGAAGGCCTTGGGGTTGACGATCATCCCGGTCTTGCCGGCCAGCAGGTTGGGGATCTGGTAGTCGGGCCTGGACAGCTTGATCACCACGGTCTGCGTGTCCGGGGCGATCACCTCGCTGACGCTGGTCAGCTGCGGGGCCACCAGGGACTTGGGATCGCTGCGGCCGCGGTCCAGGCTCTTCTTGACGGCGGTGGCGTCCAGCGGCGTGCCGTCGGAGAAGGTCGCCCCGGGGCGCAGGGTGAAGGTCACCGAGCCGCTGTCCGGGCTGTAGCTCCAGGACGTGGCCAGGGCGGGAACGGCGTTGCCCTTCTCGTCCAGTTTGGTGAGGCCCGCGTAGACCAGGGAGAGGCCGTGCACGTCCCAGCCGGCCGAGGAGAACACCGGGTCCCAGGAGGTGGGCAGCGCCCAACCCCACTTGAGGGTGCCGCCGGGGGCGCCGCCGCCCGTCCCGGCCTGGCCGGCGCCGGTGTCGCCGCACGCGGCGAGGGCGAGGGAGGCGCCGAGGCCGAGGCCCAGGCCGAGCAGCGAACGTCTGCCGAGCAGGGTGCGGTGGGCGGGGGTGCTGGTCATGGCGGTTCGTCACCTTTCGGGCGTTACGGAGACGGTGGCGCGGCGCGAGAGGGCGCGGCGGGGCACCGGCGGCGGGGGTGTGGGTGCGGCGCCACCGCCCGCTGCCCGGCACGCGGGTCCGGCGTGCGGGTCGGGGGTGGGGCTCGCGGCAGATGGGGACGGCCGGGCGTGGCGGGGTGGCCGGGCCGACGCTGGGCGTGCGGTGGCTCGATGGGGTACGGCTGCGGTGGGTGTTGCCGCGGTGGGGTGCGATGCGTCGCTCGCCGGATCGCGCGGCGGCCGGCTACCGGCGGCCGGTGGCCCGGCGGCGGGGTGCCGGCTGCGCGGGGCGGTGAACCGCGGTGCGCCGGTACGGGACCGGGCCCGGCGCGGCCGGGGGCTTCGGTGGTACGGCGCTACCGGCCGATACGGCCGGGGCGGGACTCGGCGGCGGGGGCGCCGCCGGGCCGGGACGCGGTCAACAACAGAGGTCGCTGCCGGCGCGTCGGTGGCTCATGTAGCGGCGCACCGTGACGCGGTGCGTGGGGTTCATGGGGCACATCCTGGCCAGGTCGGCGGCCTGCTGTCAATGGACACCAAAAGGTGTCTGTTTGCGGCGGCGGTGCTGCAACACCCCCTCAACGCGCCGTTCACGGCGCGCCGCCGCATCGCCCGCGAACGGCCGGTGCCCCGCCGGTACGGAGCGCCGCACCCGCAGCCCGCTGTGACAACGCGTCGACGTCTCGCGGACCGGACGTCGGGCGGGCCGCCCGTCTCGAACCGTGGATGGCCCGCCCGACGCGCCGACCCGTCCCGGAAACACTCAGCCCTCTCCGCAGCCGCCCCCGGGCGGCGCTCAGCCCGCTCCGCCGGCCCGCCGGGCGGACTCCCAGGCCGGACCCGAACGCTCGTCGGGGTGCAGCACCAGCACCCCGTGCCCGGTCGCCACCCGCCGCGCGCCCCCGGGGAGCGGCCCCGCGGCCCCGACCAACTCCGCCTCGGCCAGGCTGCGGTAGCGCTCCAACAGCTCCGCCGCCGTCGGCTCGGGCACGGCACCGGGCCACAGCCCCGGTGCCACGGCGGCCACCGCCGCCAGATACTCCTCCACCGTCCGCCACCCCGGCACCACCCGGCACCCGGCCGGACCGCTGAAGACCAGCGTCGGCAGCGCGTAGCGGTGGCCGTCCCCGGTCTCCTTGGCCGCCCCCGGGTGCGGCCCCGGCCCGTGCAGCCCGACCACCTCCGGCCGGGGCCGGCGCGCCTCGGCGCGGTCGCGCCGCACCCGCTCGCGTACCGCCGGATCGGCCAGCGCGGTCCGCAGCCGGGCCTCGTCGAGACCCGGCACCCCGGCGAGCGCCGCCAGGACCCGCTCAGGCGTGTCCGCGGGTTCGCCGAGCACGAAGGCGCTCTCCCGCAGCCGGCGCAGCACCCGCTCGCCGACCAGCGGCCCCTGCGCCTCGGCGGCCGCCGCCGCCAGCGAGGAGGGCCAGCTGCTGGCCGCCACCCAGCGCAGCCGCTCCGCGCGCGGAGCGCCGGTGTGCGTCGCGATCTCCGCGACGTACCGGGCGTACCAGGCGGTCTCGGCCGCCGGATCCGGCGCCGGGTCGTCGTCCTCGTCGAACAGGACGCCGAACACCCGCCGGTGCCTGGCCCCCTCGCCCAGCACCCGCAGCAGCCGCCGCAGCCGCGGCTCGGCGCCCCAGGACCACGGGCACATCGGATCGGTGAACTCGGCGATCTCCACAACGGCGTCCGCCGCGTCCGGTGCCGTCGCCGCGCCTTCCGCGCCCGTCGTACCGCCACCGCCCGCCGGCCGCGTCATGCGGGTGCCACCTGCCGGGCCGTGCCCACGAGGTGCGCCACGGTGGTCTCCGTCAGGATTGCCACGGCGCGGTCCTCCACGCTGCGCCACACGGCGGGCAGCCCCCGGGCCGGCCCCGGGTAGTCCAGCCCGGCCAGCGGTTCGCCGCGCAGCGTGATCACCTCGCCGTCGACCGCTCGGACCACGTCCAGCAGGGTGATCTCTGCGGCGGCCCGGCCCAGCCAGTAACCGCCCTCGCAGCCGCGCTGGCTGCGGACCAGCCCGGCCCGCCGCAGCTCGCCCACCACGGACTTCAGGAATCGGAACGGGATGCCCTGGGAGGCGGCGATGGCCTCGCAGGTCAGCGGGCGGGACGTGTCGCAGGCGAGCTCGACCAGAGCCCGAGCGGCGTAGTCCGCCTTGGCGGAGATATGCATGGGCCGAGTATCCCCCGGCCGCGGCCGTGCTCAAGTCCCTTGTCCGGTCGGTTGTCCGGTCCGTGGTCCGGCATGGCGCGGAGCGCTCGGCGGGAAAGGACACCTCTTGACATCCTTTCGCCGCCGGGCCTAGCGTCCGAACCCGGCCGGTACGTCGCACCGGACTCCGGGCCACCGCCATGCCCAGGCACTCGGCCGTCCCGCGGCCACCGCCGGTGCGGCCTTGCCGCCGCCCCGCCCGCGCCCCTCGCCGCGTCCGCAACCCGTCACCACGCCCCCGTCCCCCGCCCGCGTTCCCATCCCCGACCCAGGAGCCGCCATGTCCACCGCCCACCCGCCGCACCACCACCCGGCCGCCCCGGCCGACCGCTCCGAGGAGACCTCGGCGCAGGCGCCCGTGGTGACCCGGGCGGGCACCGGCTTCCACCCGCACCTGCACGACGGCGGGACCGCCGCTCCCGGTACCGGCCTGCGGGCCCGGCTGCACCACATCCGGGCGGGCGAGCTCGACGGCGACACCGCCCAGACCGGCGGCATGCGGCGCTTCGCGGCGATCAGCGGACGGACCGTGGGCTCGGAGAAGCTGTGGATGGGGCAGACCCACGTCGCGCCCTCGACCGCGTCCTCCGACCACCACCACGGCGAGTCCGAGACCGCCATCCACATCGTCAGCGGGCACCCCGAGTTCGTCTTCGTCGACGACTCCTCCGGCACGCCCGAGGAGATCCGGCTGCGCACCGGCCCGGGCGACTACATCTTCGTGCCGCCGTTCGTCCCGCACCGCGAGGAGAATCCGGACCCCGAGGTGGAGGCCGTGGTGGTGATCGCCCGCAGCACCCAGGAGGCCATCGTGGTCAACCTTCCGAGCCTGTACGCACCGTGACGCCGCCGCGTCCGGTCCGAGCCTGACGCTGCCTCCACCCGCGCCCCTTCGCCCCCGCCGCGCGCCGGTCGGGGCGCGCGGCCCGGGCGGGTGCGGTGACGTGCCCCGATGCGCGCGCGGAATCGCTGCGTTGCGACGGGTGTGCCCCGGGCTGCCGGGACGGCCCGCAGGCCGTCCCGGCAGCCCGGGAATGTTCGGCGTCTGCCGGTGCCCGCGGTCCTACTTGCAGATGGGCGGGTTCGGGGACGACCGGACGGTATAGAGGGTGGGCCGGCCGTCGTCGGACGTCGTCACGGGCATGACGATCGTGTCCCTGGCCGTCCAGGGGAGATGACTGCGGCTGAACGTCCAGGTCCCGGTGATCTTGGTGGCAGCCCTGGAGAGCGTGACCCAGCCGTATTCCCCCGGTCGAATCTTGCCGGTGACCTGGTTCCCCAGGGCTTCCGAGCCGGACCAGCTCTTCTTGAAGGTGAATTTCACCTTGACGGTGACCTTGGCAATCAGTGATGACAGTGCGCCGGTCTCCAGTCCAAGCTCAACTTCACTGCCCAGTTCGTGGGACCATCCGTTCGTCCTGAGTACCGAAAACGTATGGGTAACGCCATCCGGGTAGCCGTTTTCGTTGAACCAGGCGTCCGACGCGCAGGAGTCCGGCAGCATGTCCGCGGAGGATTCCGATTCCATGTCCCATGAGCATTCATTCTTGTACTTCTGGCACATCTTGGTCGCGTAGGTCAGGGCAAGTTCCCGCGGTCCGCGCACGGGAGACTGCTCGTCACCGAAGGGGACCTTCCACGACTGCTCCTCCTTTCCGTCGCAGCCGGTCAACCAGGTCGGTGTCCCGGGGGAAACCTTCGACTTGTAGGGAGCGAGGCACATCGATGTGCCCACGTTCTTGAACATGAACCCGGTGGGCGTGGGATGGGCAATCCAGTCCTGCCAGGTGCTGGTGGAACCGCACGACAGCAAGGACACCGGCGCCTGGTCCCAGAAGCCTCCGGCCGTCAGGCACGTGCCCAGCGACACGTTCTGGATCCGGAAGGTTCCGTCCTGCCAGTTCGGAGTCAGGCGCCAGGCCATGTTCGAGCTGCCGTGAACCCGGGCCAACCTGACTTGGTTCAACGCGCTTCGCTGGGTATCCACACTCAGCGTGAAGCCCTCCTTCAAGTACAGCCGCGTGCAGTACATGCTCTCCGACGCCGGGCAGGGGTTGCCCAGGAACTCCGTGGCGTGTGCCGTGCCACTTGCCATGGGAGTGACGGACACACCGACGGCAAGGAGAGCTGTCACCAGGGACATGAGTAGCAGTCTTAAGACACTGGATCCAGCGCTCGGGGAAGGCGGATTCATGATGTTCCTAGTCCTTGAGTAAACGGTTCCGGATCGCCCCCGTCGGGGACTTCCGGACTGTCCGTGTGGTGGGTTCTTGCGGCGGCCGCGTGGGTGCCGGGCCGAGGAGAACGGCTGATCCGGGTAGGGAGCCGAGGCGGATTCGCCGCGGCTTCGTACGCGGTCCCCGTGTTGGGCGTATCCGAGTCTTGGCCCCGCCGGGACCTCGGGGGTAGCGTAGAACCACCTGCCTGGATACCTGTTCCGATCCGTGGGGGGAGTTCCCCGCGGGCGGTGGCACACCACGGCATTTGAGCCCTGTCCTCCTCCCACGCCTCGAACTCCCGGCGTTCCAGGCCCGGTGCCCGCTGGGCTGCCCAGGCGGCCGTGCCGGCGCTGCACAGGGTCGCGGCCCTGCCGTCCGGCGAGTCCGTGGCGGCGTCGAACGTCACCTGCCGAACGGACCGGCCCGCCCGCATCACCGCGACCAGGACGGGGTTGCCCGAGGTCGCGAACGCGAACGCCTCACCCCCGCAGCCGGCTCCCGGCGACGCCGCGGGCGTGCCTCTCGTGCCCGAGAAGGACGGGCACGTCGAGGTGCTCCTCCATCCAGGAACGCAACGGCCTGGCGGCCCACTCCGGTTCGGCCGTCGTCGGGACTCCGGCGAGTTCGTCCGCGGATCCACTCAGTACGAGGCCGGCCGCCGACACCGGCGTGCGCAGTCGGTCGGCCGGCCCTGCGGGATCGGTCGCGCAGCCGAGCGTGGTGTCGACTACGGCGTCCGTGCCCCGCTCCGGCAGGGCGTACCGGCGCTCGCACAACCGGACGCGGCCGTCGGTGGTCATGACGGTCCCGCTGATGTAGTACGCGCCGACGTCCGGGGCGGGGACGCTCGTGCCGACGGCCGGACGCCGCCGCGCGGCCTCCCGCCTCGGTGACAGGGGAAGGGCGCCGCGCTGTTCGGTGGGTGTGCTCCGCATGGTGGTACTCACGGGCGGTCACGGCCCCGCATGGGGCGAAGGTGTTCGGTGTGTGAACGGGGGACGGCCATGGCGGCCTGCCTCCGAGTGGTCCCGAGGGTGGTGTGCAGTGCCGCCGCCCCGCCGAGTCGACGGAACGCCCCGACTCCTCGGTGCGACGGCAGCACGGCGGCGCTCCCGTCCCGGGAGCGTCGGATCCGATGGTCGGCCGGTGGGGGAGCGGCGACAAGACTCAAAATACTGATGGGGCGGATAACGGATTCGTATGGGCGACACACCGTGCCCGCGCCCTCATGGGCGGCCATGAGAAATCCCGGATGTGACCCGTGGATTTCGGTTGCGTGAGACCTGTGTCAAGTCGACCGGCGCCTATCTGACAGTCACTCAGAAATTGAGACGCGAACGCTGCCGAGGCGTCGCGAGACCGCAGGAGCGTGGAGGGGGAATGCCGGCCGGGCCGAGGCTGCGGTGGAACTCAACACCTTTGACCACCTGGGAAGTTGGCTGCACTCGCGTCCTCATGGGTCGACCGCTTCGAGCGGCGGATCGTAGCTCCCCGCCCACCCGGGCGATCCGTCACGAATTCCTCGGGGAACGCCCCGCCCCCGGAGGAATCGCCGCTGACCGGATCAAGAACCGGCACGAAAGTCCACCCCGTTCACCCGGCCCATATATCACCCCCCGCACGATTCGACCCACGGTTATTCGGTGCGGGAGTATTGACAGCGCCGTTGCGCTGCCGCTGTAGTTCCACTCATTGACCCCGCCCCGCTTCACCGGTTCCGGCCTACTTCCGTACCGGCCTACCGAAGCGGCTGCAGACTCCTGTCCGGCCGACCTGCGACGCCCCCACCCGGGCGCAGAGAGCCGCCCCCCGTGCCGCGCACGGTCCGACCCCCACCAGTCGGGTTGCCCGTACCCACCCCACCCCCGCTCGACCACGCCCTTTCCAGGGCCGTGGTTTCTCCGGCATCCCTCCAGACCTCTCACGTCAGGAGAAGACGATGGACGACTCGTCCCCCGCCCCGTCCGATCACATCCGCTCCGAGATCAGCCGCCGGAAGGCGGTGCAGCTGCTGGGCGTCGGCGCGGCGACGGTCGCCGCCGGCAGCGCCATGACCGGCACCACCGGCGCCTCCCCGGCGGCCGCAGCGACGCCGCTGCGCGCGGCGGTGCTGGAGTACGTCGGCTTTACCGTGATCGATCTGAACCCGGCCATGGCGGCGAACGCGCAGGGGGTGGACCTGATCGCCTTCGGCAGCTTCGCCAGCTACGGCCCCCGACTACCGCAACTACGTGCAGACTCAGGCGGGGTCGCTGCAGACGTTCGTCCAGGACGGCGGGGTGGCGCTCGACCTCGCCCAGCCCGACCTGCCCGGCGAGGGCGTCCCCTATCTGCCGAACGTGAATTGGCGGTGGGGCACGAGCGGGCCGTACGCGGTGCGCACCGACGCCGACTTCAGCACGATCTACCCGGTGGCCACCAACCACCCGCTGGTGTCCGCGCCACCGATGGCCTCCGGCCGCAACAGCATGCACCCCAGGACACCGACCCCCGAGGATCCGAGAACCCAGGTTTCAGTTGTCGTCGTCGGCGGCGGACCGCTGCCGCAGGTGGATACGGCCCTGCGGCAGACGATCGACTCCGCTCTCCGCCGGGCCTGCGGACGCGGCCCACGACCGGACGTGGTCGCGGGGCTCGTGGGCGGCCGAGCGGCCTGCCTGGGCGCCGCCATGATCGCCCGGGAGCCGGCCGGAAGCCGGCCGGGAGCCGCTGACCGCGTCCCGGCCGCACCACCCGGACGTGCGCTGCTCACGCGCACTGACACGCCGCGGCCGCCCCTTCGGGGGGCGGCCGCAGTACCGGCGGCAGCCGCCGCCTCGACCTCGCGCCGCCCGCCATGCGGCGCTCCCCGGACCTCACCCAGATCGGTCGAGAACCATGTCGAACGCCGAGACCACCAGATCGGACACCAAAGGTCCGAGACTCGAAACCCCCACCCTCGAACTCGTGAGCGAGGGGAAGTACAACAAGCTCAAGTGGCGCATGCTCCTGGCCGCGATGTTCTGCTACTTCTTCTTCTACACCGGCCGGCAGACCTTCGGCTTCGCCATCCCGGGCATCCAGGCCGACCTCGGTCTGAGCAAGGCCGCACTGGGCGGGATCAGCGGCATCCTGCTCTGGTCGTACGCCGCCGGTCAGATGATCAACGGCAACCTCGCCGACAAGTTCGGCGGCCGGCGCATGATGACCGCCGGCGCCATCCTGTCCACCATCCTCAACTGGTGTACGAGCTTCTCCGTCGGCTCCAGGTCGCTCAGCTTCCTGTGGGGCGCCAACGGGTTCGCGCAGTCCCTCGGCTGGCCCTCCGGCGGCCGGGTCATCTCCAACTGGTGGGGCCCCCGCGAGCGAGGCAAGAGCTTCGGCTTCTACACCTTCGCCGCCGGCATGGCCTCCGTCCTGGCCTTCGTCACCTCCACCATCGTCGTCGACACCCTCAAGCTCGACTGGCAGTGGATCTTCCGGGCCCCGGTCCTGCTGATGCTCGTCGGCGGCATCACCTTCTACTTCGTCGCCCGTGAGAACCCCAAGCAGGCCGGCATCACGCCCCCCGCCTCCGTCACCGAGGAGGACGACCGGGCCGACGCCGCAGCCTTCGCCGGCGAGACCTCGTTCCAGCGCTACAAGACCGTGCTGCGCAACCCCAAGATCTGGTCCACCGGCATCGCCATCGGGTTCCAGAACACCGCCCGCTACGGCCTGCTGATCTGGGTCCCGGTCTACTTCCTCGGCGAGAACTGGAAGAAGGGCGGC
>NZ_JAQYWZ010000236.1:0-627 GCF_036290945.1 Streptomyces sp. BE303 | reverse complement strand
GGGCCGGCGGGGGTCAGAGCGGGACGCTGGCGAGCATTCGGAACCGGCCCGTCCCGGTGTCCGGGACGGTCAGCTCGCCGTCGTGGGCGGCGAGGCGCTCGCGCAGTCCGCGCAGCCCTGTCCCGCTGCCCTGGGACGGGATCGGTTCGGCCGGCACCCCGTCGTTCTCCAGTTCCAGCACCGCCCGGTTCCCCTCGCGCCGCAGTCGGATCGTGCAGTGGGCGGCCTCGCTGTGGCGCAGTATGTTGGTGGTGGCCTCGCGGATCACCCAGCCGAGTACCGACTGTACGGGCAGCGGCAGTTCGTCGGCGTCCTCGCCCAGGTCGATCGCGCAGGCCACGTCGGCGGCGCGCAGGACGGCCCGGGCGCCGATCGCCTCGGCGTGCAGGTCCGCCGTGCGGTAGCCGCGGACGACGTCCCGGACTTCGCGCTGGGACTCCTGGGCGATCCGCTGCACCTCGGTCATCTGGTCGGCGGCCTCCGGCCGGCCCCGGCGGGCCAGTTGGACGGCGAGCTCGCTCTTGAGCGCGATGGTGGTGAGGTTGCGGCCCATGACGTCGTGCAGGTCCCGGGAGAACCGCAGCCGCTCCTCGGCGACGGCCAGCCGGGCCTGGGCCTCGCGGGCGG
>NZ_JAQYWZ010000235.1:0-19771 GCF_036290945.1 Streptomyces sp. BE303 | reverse complement strand
TGGGGCGAGGGCCTTCTCGCACTGGGTGATCTTCTCGGCGAAGACGGGTTCGGTGTCGAGGAGTGCGGCGGCCATGCCGGGCCACTGGGAGCCCTGGCCGGGGAAGACGAAGACGGTGCGGCCGGGGTGGTGGGGGGTGCCCTGGACGAGGTCGGGGTGGGGGGTGTCCTCGCTGAGTGCGGTGAGGGCGTCGTGCAGTCGGTGGTGGGTGCCGATGGTGACGGCGCGGTGGTCGAAGGCGGCGCGGCCGGTGGCGAGTGAGTGGGCGATGTCGGTGGGGTGCCCGTCGAGGGTCAGCAGTTGTGCGGCCTGGTCGCGCAGCGCTTCGGGGGAGCGGGCGGACAGCAGCCAGGGGACGACCGGGTCCGCGTCGTGCTCCGGTTCCGTGGGCTCCGGTTCCGCAGGCTCGTTCTCGTGGGCCTGTTCGAGGACGACGTGGGCGTTGGTGCCGCTCACGCCGAAGGAGGAGACGCCGGCCCGGCGCGGCCGCCCGTCCTCGGTCTCCCAGGCACGGGCCTGCGTCAGCAGCTCCACCGCCCCCGCCGACCAGTCGATATGCGGCGACGGGCCGTCCACGTGCAGGCTCTTGGGCAGTACCCCGTGCCGCATCGCCAGGACCGTCTTGATTACCCCGCCGACCCCGGCGGCGGCCGAGGTGTGCCCGATGTTGGACTTCAGCGAGCCCAGCCAGAGCGGCCGGCCCTCGGGCCGGTCCTGGCCGTAGGTGGCCAGCAGCGCCTGGGCCTCGATCGGGTCGCCGAGCCGCGTGCCGGTGCCGTGCCCCTCCACCGCGTCGACCTCGGCGGCCCGCAGGCCGGCGTCGGCCAGTGCCGCGCGGATCACCCGCTGCTGGGAGGGGCCGTTGGGGGCGGTCAGGCCGTTGCTCGCACCGTCCTGGTTGACGGCCGTGCCCCGGACCACGGCGAGCACGGGGTGCCCCAGCCGCCGCGCGTCGCTGAGCCGCTCCAGCAGCAGGATGCCCGCGCCCTCGCCGAAGCCCGTCCCGTCGGCGGCGGCCGCGTACGGCTTGCACCGCCCGTCCGGCGCGAGCCCGCCCTGCCGGCTGAACTCGACGAACAGCTCCGGGCTGGACATCACGGTCACGCCGCCCGCCAGCGCCAGGTCGCACTCCCCGTGCCGCAGGGACCGGGCGGCCAGGTGGAGGGCGACCAGCGAGGACGAGCAGGCGGTGTCCACCGTGACGGCGGGGCCCTCCAGGCCGAAGACGTACGCCAGCCGGCCGGACACGATGCTGCCCGAGTTGCCGGTGCCGAGGAAGCCCTCGACCTCCTCCGGGATGTGCGGCAGCAGCCGGGCCGCGTAGTCCTGCTGCATCAGGCCGACGAAGACACCGGCCGACGCACCGGCCAGCCCGGTCGGGTCGATGCCGGCCCGTTCGAAGGCCTCCCAGGTGATCTCCAGGAGCAGCCGCTGCTGCGGGTCCATCGCCACGGCCTCGCGCGGCGAGATGCCGAAGAACTCCGCGTCGAAGCCGCCGACGGCGTCCAGGAAACCGCCCTCCCGGGCGTAGGAGGTGCCGCGGTGCTCGGGGTCGGGATCGTAGAGCGCCTCCAGGTCCCAGCCGCGGTCGGCCGGGAACGGTCCGACGCCGTCGGCGCCCTCGGCGACCAGCCGCCACAGCTCGTCCGGGGTGCGCACGCCGCCCGGGAAACGGCAGCCCATCGCGACGATCGCGATCGGGTCGTCGCCGGTGGCCGCGGTCGCGCCGGTCCCGCGGGCCCGGCCTGCCGCCGGGGCCCCGGCCGCGCCGTCCTGGGCGCCGAAGAGCTCGGCCCGCAGGTGCCGTGCGAGCACGGTCGGCGACGGGTGGTCGAAGACCAGCGTGGCGGGCAGCCGCAGGCCGGTCGCCAGGTTCAGCCGGTTGCGCAGCTCGACGGCGGCGAGCGAGTCGAAGCCCAGGTCGCGGAAGGCCCGGCCGGCCTCCACCGCCTCCGGCGAGGCGTGGCCGAGCACGGCCGCCACCTGGGAGCGGATCAGGGCCAGCAGCGCGGGCTCCCGCTCGGCCGCGGGCAGCGCGCCCAGCGGGCCGCCCGGCGTGCCGTCGGGCGCCGCGCGGGTGGCCGAGCGCCGCAGCGGCCCGCGCACCAGGGCGCGCAGCAGGCCGGGGACGGGGCGGGTCTCGGCGTCGGCCCGCAACGCCGCCAGGTCCAGCCGGATCGGGACCAGGGCGGGCCGGTCGACGGCGAGCGCCGCGTCCAGCAGCGCCAGGCCCTGCGCGGTGGTGAGCGCGGGCATCCCGGAGCGGGCCAGCCTGCGCTCGCCCTCCTCGTCCAGCACGCCGGTCAGCGCGCTGCGCTGGGCCCAGAGCGTCCAGGCCAGCGACTGCCCGGCCAGGCCGCGGGCCCGCCGGTGCTGCGCGAGGGCGTCCAGGACGGCGTTCGCCGCCGCGTAGTTGGCCTGCCCGGGGCCGCCGAAGACGCCGGCCGCCGAGGAGAACAGCACGAACGCGGCCAGTGGCTGACCGGCGGTCAGCTCGTGCAGGTGCAGGGCCGCCTCGGCCTTGGGCGCGAGGACGGCGTCCAGACGCTCCGGGGTCAGCGCGGTGAGCACGCCGTCGTCCAGCGCGCCCGCGGCGTGCACCACGGCGGTCAGCGGGTGCGCGGCCGGGACGTCGGCCAGCAGCGCGGCCAGCGCCGCGCGGTCGCCGACGTCGCACGCCGACACCGTGACGGCGGCGCCCGCCCCGGCGAGTTCGGCGGCCAGTTCGGCGGCGCTCGGGGCGGTGGGCCCCTGACGGCCGGCCAGCAGCAGGTGCCGCACGCCGTGCGCGCGCACCAGGTGCCGGGCGACCTCGGCGCCCAGCGTGCCGGTGCCACCGGTGATCAGCACGGTGCCGTCCGGGTCCAGGGCCGCGGGCGGGCCGTCGGGCGCCGGGATCCGGGCCAGCCGGGGCGCGCGCAGCAGGCCGTCGCGCACCGCGAGCTGGTCCTCGGCGTTCGGCGCGCCGAACGCGGCGGCCGCCGCCGGGAGCAGCGCGGACGCGTCCGCGGGCAGGTCCAGCAGACCGAACCGGCCGGGGTGTTCGGCCAGCGCCGAACGCACCAGGCCCCAGACGCCGCTGTGCGCGAGGTCGGGGACGTCCTCGTCCGGGCCGGTGGCCACCGCCCCGTCGGTCACCAGGACGAGGCGGGAGCCGGTGAACCGCTCGTCCGACAGCCACCCCTGCAGCAGGCCGAGCGCGCGGTGCGCCGACTCGCGGACGCTCGCCGCGCCGCCGACCCGCACCAGCACCACCGGCGGGGCGTCGGTGAGCCCCGGGAGGTCGTCCGGTGCGTCGAGCAGGGTCCACCGGGCGGTGTCGGCGGGGGCGCCGGCCTCGACGGGGACCCACTCCAGGCCGAACAGCGACTCGTTCCCCCGGGGGGTGCCCGGCGCGCCGTCGGCCGGGGCCGGGCGCAGCACCAGCGCGTCCACCGTGGCGACCGGCCGCCCGGCCGGGTCGGCGGCGGCCAGCGCCAGGGTGTTCTCACCGGTCGGGGTCAGCCGCAGCCGCAGCGCCGCGGCGCCCGAGGCGTGCAGGGTCACGCCGGTCCAGCTGAACGGCATCCGCCCCTCGGCCGCCGGGCCCAGCCCGGTGGCGTGCAGGGCCGCGTCCAGCAGCGCCGGGTGCAGTCCGTAGCGGCCCGCCTCGCCCTGCTGACCGGCGCTCAGCTCGGCCTGCGCGAACAGCTCCCCGCCGCGCTGCCAGGCCGCCGTCAGCCCCTGGAACGCCGGGCCGTAGCCGAAGCCGGCCGCGGCGAAGCGCGGGTACATCCCGGTCAGGTCGAGCGGGACGGCGCCGGCCGGCGGCCACTGGTCCAGCTCCTCGCCCTCGCGGACCGCCTCGGCCGCGGACGGCGAGCCCAGCAGTCCCTCGGCGTGCCGCACCCAGGCCGCCTCCGGGTCCGCCTCGGGGGACTGCGCGTGCAGCGTGACGGGCCGCTCGCCGCGACCGTCCGGCGGGCCGACCGTCAGCCGCAGCCGCACGCCGCCCCGCTCGGGCAGCACCAGCGGCGCACCGAGGGTGAACTCCCGCACGACCGGGCAGCCGACCTGGTCGCCGGCCCGGACCGCGAGGTCCAGGAACGCCGTTCCGGGCAGCAGCACCGAGCCGCGGACGGCGTGGTCGGCCAGCCACGGGTGGGTGCGCAGCGAGAGCGAGCCGGTGAAGACCACGCTGTCCTGGTCGGCGAGCGTCACCATGGCGCCCAGCAGCGGGTGCCCGGCAGTTTCCAGGCCCGCCGCCGCCAGGTCGCCGGGCGCCGCCGAGGCGTCGTCCAGCCAGTAGTCCTCGCGCTGGAAGGCGTAGGTCGGCAGCTCCACCGGCGCCGCCGGGCGACCGCCGAAGACGGCGTCCCAGTCGATCGGCACCCCGCGCAGCTGGAGTTCCCCCAGCGAGGCGAGCAACCGGGCCGGGCCGCCCTCGCCGCGGCGCAGCGTGCCCAGCACGCAGGCGTCCGCGCCGGCCGCCTCCGCGCTGTCCTGGATCGCGGGGGTGAGCACGGGGTGCGGGCCGGCCTCCAGGAAGACCTGGTAGCCGTCGGCCAGCAGGGCCCCGGTGGCGGCCTCGAACTCCACGGTGCGGCGCAGGTTGCGGTACCAGTACGCGGCGTCCAGCCCGGCGGTGTCCAGCGGGGCGCCGGTGACGGAGGAGTAGAACGGCACCCGGCCCGCCCGCGGCGTGATGCCCGCCAGCTCGCGCAGCAGCTCCTGCTCGACGGCGGCGACCTGCGGGCCGTGCGAGGCGTAGTCCACCGGGACGTCCCTCGCCCGCTCGCCCGCGGCGGTCAGCTCGGCCGTCAGCTCGGCGAGCGCCTGCGGCTCGCCGGACACCACGACGGCGGACGGCCCGTTCACCGCGGCCAGCGCCAGGCGCTCGCCCCACGGCGCGATCCGGGCCCGGACCTGCTCGGCCGGCAGCGCGACGGAGAGCATCCCGCCCTGCCCGGCGAGCGCCCGCAGTGCCCGGCTGCGCAGTGCGACCACCTTGGCGCCGTCCTCCAGGCTCAGCGCGCCGGCGACGACGGCGGCGGCGATCTCGCCCTGGCTGTGGCCGACGACCGCGGCCGGTTCGACGCCGTAGGACGCCCAGACGGCGGCCAGGGAGACCATTACCGCGAAGAGCAGCGGCTGCACCTCCTCCACCCGCTCGACCGGCTCGCCCGAGCGCAGCAGCTCCACCGGGGAGCGCTCCGACCACGGGGCGAGCGCCGCCGCGCAGTCGGCCATCCGCCGGGCGAAGACCGGTTCGCGGTCGAGGAGTTCGATCGCCATGCCGGCCCACTGCGTGCCCTGTCCGGGGAACACCATGGCCAGCGCGCCGCCGGTCCCCGCCCGGCCGCGCAGCAGTCCGGGCGCCTCCTCGTCGGCGGCCAGCGCCGCGAGCCGCTCCAGGAAGCCGTCCCGGTCCTCCGCGACCAGCACCGCGCGGTGGTCCAGGGCGGTGCGGGTGGTGGCCAGCGCGTGCCCGACCTCCGCCGGGCTCGCGTCGGGACGCTCCAGCAGGTGTGCGCGCAGCCGCTCGGCCTGGGCGCGCAGCGCGGGCGCGGTGTGGCCGGAGAGCACCCAGGGCAGCGGGCCGCGGGTGCGCGGCGCCGGGCCGTCGGCGTGCGGGCCGTCCGCGTGCGGGTCCAAAGCCGGGTCCGCGTCCGGGGCGGGCGTTTCGAGCGGCGGGGCGGCCTCCAGGACGACGTGCCCGTTGGTCCCGCTGACGCCGAAGGACGAGACCGCCGACCGCCGGGGCCGGCCGGTCTCGGGCCAGTCCCGCGCCTCGGTCACCAGCTCGACGGCGCCGGCCTCCCAGTCGACCTGCTCGGTGCGCCGCTCGGCGTGCAGGGTCGGCGGGACGATGCCGTGCCGCATCGCCAGCACCATCTTGATCACCCCGCCGACGCCCGCCGCGGCCTGGGTGTGGCCGATGTTGGACTTCAGCGAGCCCAGCAGCAGCGGCCGGTCCGCCGGGCGGTCCTGCCCGTAGGTGGCAAGTAGCGCCTGGGCCTCGATCGGGTCGCCCAGCGGCGTGCCGGTGCCGTGCGCCTCGACCACGTCGACGTCGGCGACGCCCAGCCGTGCGGCGGCCAGCGCCTGGCGGATCACCCGCTGCTGGGCCGGGCCGTTGGGCGCGGACAGCCGGCTGCTGGCGCCGTCCTGGTTGACGGCGGTGCCCCGGACGACGGCGAGCACCGGGTGCCCGTTGCGGCGCGCCTCGCTGAGGCGCTCCAGCAGCAGCAGTCCGACGCCCTCGCCCCAACCGGTGCCGTCCGCGTCCGCCGAGAAGGACTTGCTGCGGCCGTCGGCGGCCATCCCGCCCTGCCGGCTCATCTCCACGAACGGCACCGGGGTGGACATCACCATCGCGCCGCCGGCCAGCGCCAGCGCGCACTCGCCGGAGCGCAGCGCCTGCGCGGCCAGGTGGATGGCCACCAGCGAGGAGGAGCAGGCGGTGTCCACGCTGAGCGTGGGGCCCTCCAGGCCGAAGGTGTAGGCCATCCGGCCGGAGGCGACGCTGTCGGAGCTGCCGTTGCCCAGGTAGCCGGCGACGTCCTCGGGCACCCGGCGCAGCCGCACCGCGTAGTCCTGGTACATCACGCCGAGGAAGACGCCGGTGCGGCTGCCGCGCAGCGTGCGGGCGTCGATCCCGGCGCGCTCGAAGGCCTCCCAGCCGGTCTCCAGCAGCAGCCGCTGCTGCGGGTCCATGGCCAGCGCCTCGCGCGGCGAGATGCCGAAGAGGCCGGGGTCGAAGGCGCCGACCCCGCTCAGGAAGCCGCCCTCGTCGGCGTAGCTGGTGTCCGGCCGTCCGCGGTCCTTGTCGACCAGCGCGTCCAGGTCCCAGCCGCGGTCGGCCGGGAACGGGGTGACGGCGTCGACACCGCCGGCGACCAGCTCCCAGAGCTCCTCGGGCGAGGTGACCCCGCCGGGGTAGCGGCAGCTCATCGCGACGACGGCGATCGGCTCGTGGTCCTTGGCCTCGACCTCCTGCAGTCGCTGGCGGGTGCGGTGCAGGTCGGTCGCGACACGCTTGAGGTAGTCGCGCAGCTTGTCGTCATTCACCGGTGGTCACCTTCGTCAGCGGGTTGCGGGGGTGCGGGGCACGCGGGTCCGGCGGCGTGTCCGTCATGACAGCCCCAGCTCGTTCTCGATGAAGTCGAAGAGGTCGTCGTCGCCGGCTGTGGCCATCCGTTCCTCCAGGCCGTCCGCCGGGCCGCCGGAGGCGTCCGGGGCGACCCGGGAGAGCAGGGCCTGGAGCCGCCCGGCCAGCGCCGGGTCCAGCGGGTCGGCGGCCAGCGCCTGTTCCAGCCGTTCCAGTTCGGCCAGCCCGGCGACCTGCGGCTCGGCGGGCGCCGGGACCAGCTGCTCGCCGAGGTGCGCGGCGATCGCGGTCGTGCTCGGGTGGTCGAAGAGCAGGGTGGCGGGCAGCCGCAGGCCGGTGGCCGCGCGCAGCCGGTTGCGCAGTTCGACGGCGGTCAGCGAGTCGAAGCCGAGTTCCAGGAGGCCGCGGTCGGCCGACACGCTCTCCTGCGGGGAGAAGCCCAGGATCAGGCCGACGTGCGAGCGGACCAGCTCCAGCAGCACCCGGGCCCGCTGCGGCTCGCCGAGTCCGGCCAGCCGGTGCAGCAGGGCCTGCGGCGCGTCCGCGGCGGCCGCTCCGGCCGCCGCCGCCTCGCGCCGGGCCGGCGCCCGGACCAGGCCGCGCAGCAGGGCGGGGACGCCGCCGGTGCCCGCCTGCGCGGCGATCGCCCGGGTGTCCAGCCGGACCGGCAGCACCATCGCCTCGTCCACGCCGTGCGCCGCGTCGAACAGTTCCAGGCCCTCCCGCGGGGCGAAGGCGACGATCCCGCCGCGCGCGATCCGCCGCAGGTCGGCCTCGTCCAGGCCGCCGGTCATGCCGGTGCTGTTCGCCCACAGGCCCCAGGCCAGCGAGCCGGCGGTCAGCCCCCGGGCCCGGCGGCGCTGCGCCAGGCCGTCGAGGAAGGCGTTGGCCGCCGCGTAGTTGCCCTGGCCCATGCCGCCGAAGACGCCGGCCAGTGAGGAGAAGAGCAGGAACGCGGAGAGCTTGGTCCCTTCCGTCAGCTCGTGCAGGTGGACGGCCGCGTCGACCTTGGGGCGCAGCGCGGTGTCGAGCTGTTCGGGCGTCATCTCGGCGACCAGGCCGTCGGCCAGCACGCCCGCGGCGTGCACCACGGCGGTCAGCGGGTGCTCGGCCGGCAGGCCGTCCAGCAGGGCGGCCAGCGCCTGCCGGTCGGCGGCGTCGCAGGCGGCCACCTCGACCAGTGCGCCGAGCCGGGTCAGTTCGTCGCGCAGCTCCGGGGCGCCCTCGGCCAGCAGGCCGCTGCGGCTGGTCAGCACCAGGTGCCGCACGCCGTGCTCGGTCACCAGGTGACGGGCGACATGGGCGCCGATCGCGCCGGTGCCACCGGTGACCAGTACCGTGCCCTCGGGATCCCAGGCCGGCGTGGCCGGGTCCTCGGCGCGCGGCACCCGGGCCAGCCGGGGTACGAAGGCCGCGCCGTCGCGCAGTGCGACCTGCGGCTCGCCGCTCGCCAGCGCTGCGCCCAGTGCCGCCCGGGAGGAGGGCAGGTCGTCGAGGTCCAGCAGGACGAACCGGCCGGGGTTCTCGGTCTGCGCCGAGCGCAGCAGGCCCCAGACGGCGGCCTGCGCGAGGTCGGTGACGTCGTCGCCGGGCTGCGTCGCGACGGCCCCCTCGGTGACCAGCGCCAGGGTGCTGCCGGCCAGCCGGTCCTCGGCCAGCCAGTCGCGGACCGTCTCCAGCGCGTGCCCGGTGGCCGCCCGCACGGCGTCGGCCAGTGGCCCGGTGCCCTCCTGTCCGCAGCGGGCCAGCACCAGTGCGGGCACCGGCCCGTCGGCGGCGAGCAGGTCGGCGACGCGCCCGCCGGCCGGCAGCTCGGTCCAGGTCGCTGCGTCGGTGTCCGGCAGGGCCGGCCGCCTCCACTCGACCCGGTACAGCTCCTCGTGGAGGGCGGTGCGGGCCGGGCGCACCTGGTCGGCGGAGACCGGGCGCAGCACCAGCGACTCGGCCGAGGCGACCGGACGCCCGGTGCTGTCGGCGACCAGCACGGCCACCGAGTCGCGCCCGGTGGGCGTCAGCCGCAGCCGGACCGACGCCGCGCCCCGGGCGTGCAGGGCGACGCCGGTCCAGGAGAACGGCAGCCATCCCTGGCTCTCGCCCTCGGGCCCGGTGCCCGGCAGGACGTCGAAGACCAGTGCGTGCAGGGCGGCGTCCAGCAGCGCGGGGTGCAGGCCGTAGCGGCCGGCCTCGCCGCGCGGGCCGTCCGGCAGCTCGGCCTCGGCGAACACCTGCTCGCCGAGGCGCCAGGCCGCGCGCAGGCCCTGGAACGCCGGGCCGTAGCCGAAGCCGCCGGCGGCGAACCGCTCGTACAGGCCGTCGACGGGCAGCGGGACGGCGCCGGCCGGCGGCCACTGCACGAGGTCGTCGGGCTCGGCGGGCGCGGCCGGGGCGAGCAGGCCGTCGGCGTGCCGGGTCCACTCCTCCTCGGGGCCGTCCTCCGGCCGGGCGTACACCGTCAGGCTCCGGGCGCCGGACGGCTCGGGGGCGCCGATCAGGAGCTGGAGCACCGTTCCGCCGGTGGCGGAGAGCACCAGGGGGGCCTGCAGGGTCAGTTCCTCGACCTGCCCGCAGTCCGCCTGGTCGGCGGCCCGCACGGCCAGTTCCAGGAAGCCGGTGGCGGGGAAGAGCACGCCGTCGAAGACCCGGTGGTCGGCCAGCCACGGCTGGGTCCGGCAGGAGAGCCGGGTGGTGAACAGGAAGCCCTCGCCGCCGGCCAGTTCGACCGCCGCGCCGAGCAGCGGGTGGTCCACCGCCAGCAGCCCGGCCGACGGCAGGTCGGCCTCGGGGGCGGTCGCCTCCAGCCAGTAGCGCCGGTGCTGGAAGGCGTAGGTGGGCAGGCCGGCGGCCTCGCGCGGGGCGGTCGGCGGGAAGCGGCGGCTCCAGTCCACCGGTGTGCCGTGGGCGTGCAACCGGGCCAGCGCGGCGGTCAGTGCCGTCTCCTCGGGCTGGTCGCGGCGCAGCAGCGGAACCAGCAGCGCGCCGGGTGACCGCTCGGCCAGGCAGTCCTGGCCGAGCCCGGTCAGTGAGCCGTCCGGACCCAGTTCGAGGTAGCGGTCGACGCCGGCCGCCTCCAGGCGGTCGATGCCGGCCCGGAACTCGACCGTGCCGCGCACCTGGTCGACCCAGTGCTCGGGGGAGGCCAGCTGTTCGGCGGTGGCGAGGGCCCCGGTCCGGTTGGCGACCAGCGGGATCCGCGGCGGGCGGAACTCCAGGGTGCTCGCCACCGCGCGGAACTCGGCCAGCATCCCGTCCATGTGCGGGGAGTGGAAGGCGTGGCTGACCCGCAGCCGGCGCGAGCGCCGGCCCAGGGCCTCCCAGTGCGCGGCGAGTTCCGCCACCGCCCGCGGGTCGCCGGAGACCACGGTCGAGGCCGGGCCGTTGACGGCGGCCAGGGAGAGGACGTCGGCCCGCTCGGCGAGCATCGGTGCCAGCTCCTCGGCCGAGACGGTCAGCGCCACCATCGCGCCGCCGGCCGGCATCGCCTGCATCAGCCGTCCGCGGGCCGCCACCAGGGCGGCCGCGTCGGGCAGTGAGAGCACCCCGGCGACATGGGCGGCGGTGAGCTCGCCGATCGAGTGGCCGAGCAGGTAGTCGGGGGTGATGCCCCAGTGCCCGGCCAGCTCGAACAGCGCGGTGCCGAGCGCGAACAGGGCCGGCTGGGTGTACTCGGTGCGGGCCAGGGCCTCGCCGTCCGCGATCACCTCGTGCAGCGGGCGTTCCAGCAGCGGGTCCAGTGCGGCGCAGACCCGGTCGAAGGCGTCCGCGAAGACCGGCTGGGAGCGGTAGAGCTCCAGGCCCATGCCGGGCCGCTGACTGCCCTGTCCGGAGAACAGGAAGGCGGTCCTGCCGGGCCGGCCGGCGGTGCCGGTGACCACGCCGGGGTGCTCGGTGCCGGCGGCCAGCGCGGCCAGTGCCCCGGCGCGCGCGGCACGGTCGGCGCCGAGCAGCACGGCGCGGTGCTCGAAGCCCGCCCGGCCGGCGGCCAGCGCGGCGCCCGGGTCCCGGTCCGGTCCGGTCCGTTCGTGCTCCAGCAGCCGGGCGGCCTGCCCGCGCAGCGCCTCGGGGGTCCGGGCCGACAGCAGCCACGGTCCCCCGGCGGGCGCCGACGGCTCCGCCGCCTCGGCCGGGACGTGCTCCAGCACGGTGTGCGCGTTGGTGCCGCTGACACCGAAGGAGGAGATACCGGCCCGGCGCGGGTGGTCGGTGGCGGGCCACGCGGTGTGCTCGGTGAGCAGTTCCACGGCGCCCGCGGTCCAGTCGATGAACGGCGAGGGCCGGTCGACGTTCAGGGTGCCGGGCAGGATCCCGTGCTGCATCGCCAGCACCATCTTGATCACGCCCGCGATGCCGGCGGCGGCCTGGCTGTGGCCGATGTTGGACTTCAACGAGCCCAGCAGCAGGGGGCGTTCGTCCCCGCGCTGCTGTCCGTAGGTGGCCAGCAGGGCCTGCGCCTCGATCGGGTCACCCAGCTTGGTGCCGGTGCCGTGCGCCTCCACCGCGTCGACCTCGGCGGCGGACAGGCCCGCCGAGGCCAGCGCCTGGCGGATCACCCGCTGCTGCGAGGGGCCGTTGGGGGCGGTCAGGCCGTTGCTGGCGCCGTCCTGGTTGACCGCCGAGCCGCGGACCAGGGCGAGCACCGGGTGGCCGTTGCGGCGGGCGTCGCTGAGGCGCTCCAGCAGCACCAGCCCGGCGCCCTCTGCCCAGGCGGTGCCGTCGGCGGCCGCGGCGAAGGGCTTGCACCGGCCGTCGGGCGCCAGCCCGCGTTGGCGGCTGAACTCGACGAACGCGTCCGGCCGGGCCATCACCGTCACGCCGCCGGCCAGCGCCAGCGAGCACTCGCCGGCGCGCAGCGCCTGGGCGGCCAGGTGTAGGGCCACCAGCGCCGAGGAGCAGGCGGTGTCCACCGTGACGGCGGGGCCCTCCAGGCCGAAGGTGTAGGCGATCCGCCCCGATGCCACGCTGCCGGCGCTGCCGATGCCCAGGTAGCCCTCGAACTCCTCCGACGGCTTGGTCATCCGGGAGCCGTAGTCCCGGTAGCTGGAGCCGACGAAGACCCCGCCCCGGCTGCCCTTGAGCGTCGTCGGGTCGATCCCGGCCCGCTCGAACGCCTCCCAGGCCACTTCGAGGAGCAGCCGCTGCTGCGGATCGACCGAGACCGCCTCGCGCGGCGAGATCCCGAAGAACGCCGGGTCGAAGTCGGCGGCGTCGTAGAGGAAGCCGCCCTCGCGGGCGTAGGTGGTGCCGACCGTCGCGCCGTCCGGGTCGTAGAGGCCCTCCAGGTCCCAGCCGCGGTCGGTGGGGAAGCCCGAGATCGCGTCGGTGCCGCTCATCAGCAGCCGCCACAGGTCCTCCGGCGAGCGCACCTCGCCGGGGAAGCGGCAGCCCATCGCGACGATCGCGACCGGGTCGTCGGCCGCGTCCGGGGCGGCCTCGACGGCTGCCGCCGCCTCGTCCACGGCCTGGACCGCCGCCTCGGCCGCCGCCGGGTCGCCGCCCGGGAGTCGGGCGAGCAGGTGGTCGGTGAGCACGGCCGTGGTCGGGAAGTCGAAGACCAGGGTGACCGACAGTCGCAGTCCGGTCGCCCCGGCCAGCCGGTTGCGCAGTTCCACGGCGGTCAGCGAGTCGAAGCCGATGTCCTTGAAGACCCGCTCGGGCTCGATCGCCGACGGATCAGCGTGGCCCAGCACCGCGGCGACCTCGCCGCGGATCAGCTCGCCCAGCGCCGCCCGGCGCTCGGGCAGCGGCAGTCGGGCCAGCCGGGCCGCCGGCGACGACTCCTCACCGGCCGTCGCGGCGCCCGCCGCGGCCTGCGGAAGGTCCTTGAGTACGGCGCTGGGTCGCAGCGCCGTGTAGGCGCGGACGAACCGCTCCCAGGCGAAGTCGGCCACCACCACCGTGCTGTCGTCGTGGTCCAGTGCCTGCTGGAGGGCGACGAGCGCGGCATCGGGGTCCATCGCCGGAAGGCCGTTGCGGATCAGCCGCTCGCTCACCGCGCCACCGGCCAGGCTCTCCCCGCCCCACAGGCCCCAGGCCACCGAGGTGGCCGCCCGTCCGGCCGCCCGGCGCTGCTCGGCCAGGGCGTCCAGGAAGGCGTTGGCCGCCGCGTAACTGCCCTGCCCCGTGCCGCCCAGCGTGCCGGCCAGCGAGGAGAACAGCACGAAGGCCGACAGCTCGTGGTCCCGGGTCAGCTCGTCCAGGTGCAGCGCCGCGTCCATCTTGGGCCGCAGCACGTGCGCCGCCCGCTGCGCCGTCAGCGTGTCCAGCACGCCGTCGTCCAGCACGCCCGCCGCGTGCACCACCGCGCGCAGCGGCAGCTCGGCCGGGATGCCGGCGAGCAGCGTCGCCACCTGCTCCCGGTCGGAGACGTCGCACGCCACCACGGTGGCCTCCGCCCCCGACTCGGCGAGCTCGGCGACGAGTTCGGCGCAACCCGGCGCCGCCGGACCCTGGCGGCCGGTCAGCAGCAGATGGCGCGCCCCGCCCCGGGCCAGCCAGCGGGCCACCCGCGCGCCCAGCGCGCCGGTGCCGCCGGTGACCAGCACCGTGCCGTCCGCCGGTGGCGTCCAGGCCCGCGCCGGGGTGCGCGCGCCGGTCCCGGCCGGGACCAGCCGACGGGCGAACAGGCCGGCGGAGCGAACCGCCACCTGGTCCTCGCCCTCGCCGCCGGCCAGGACCCCGGCCAACCGGGCCCGCGCCCGGTCGTCGAGCCGGGCGGGCAGATCCACCAGCCCGGCCCAGCGCTGCGGGTACTCCACCGCGGCGACCCCGCCGAGGCCCCAGGCCGTCGCCTGCGCGGGGCCGCTCAGCGGGTCCGAGCGGCCCACCGACACCGCGCCGCTGGTCGCGCACCACAGCGAGGCGTCCGGGACGGCGTCGCCGAGCGCCTGGAGCAGCGCCACCAGCGCGACCAGTCCGGCCGGCAGCGCGGAGCCCTCCGCGTGCGGCCGCTCGTCCAGCGCCAGCAGCGACAGCACGCCGTCCGGCCGCAGCTCGCCGAGCCGCGCGGCCAGTGCGGCCCGGTCGGCGTCGGCGACCGTCAGCACCGCCGCCTCGGCACCGTGCTCGCCCAGCGCCAGGACGCAGTCCGCGACCAGCGGGTGGTCCGCCGCCGACGCCGGGACGGCGACCAGCCAGCTCCCCCGGGGGCCGGAGCCCGTGACGGCCGTCAGCGGCCGCCACTGGACCCGGTAGCGCCAGCCGTCCACCGCGGCGCGGTCCCGGCTGCGCCCGAGCCAGTCGCCCAGCGCGGGCAGCACACCGCTCAGGGCCGCGCGGGTGCCGGCGTCCTCGATCCGCAGCGAGTCGACCAGCGCGGCCGCGTCCCCGCGGCCCACCGCGTTCCAGAAACCCTCGTCCAGCGGCGCCGCCTCCGGCTGCCCGTCCGCCTCGGGCACCATCCAGAAGTGGGAGCGCTGGAACGGGTAGGTGGGCAGCTCGGTGCGCCGGGCCGACGCGCCGGCGAACGGCGCGGCGAGGTCCACCGCGGCGCCCCGCACGTGCAGTTCGGCCAGCGAGGTGAGGAACCGCTCCCGGCCGCCCTCGTCCCGGCGCAGCGTGCCGGCCACCGCGGCGCCGGTGCCCGCCGCCTCGGCGGCCTGCTCCAGCCAGACGGTCAGCGCGGGGTGCGTGGACGACTCCACGAACACGTCGTAGCCGTCGGCCAGCAGCGCGCGGGCGGTACGCCCGAACTCCACCGGCCGGCGCAGGTTGCGGTACCAGTAGCCGGCGTCCAGCAGCCCGCCGTCCAGCGGCCCACCGGTGACGGTGGAGTAGAAGACGCTCTCGCCGGCGCGCGGCGACACGTCCGCCAGCAGGGTCAGCAGCTCCTGCTCGATCTCCTCCACCTGGGCCGAGTGCCCGGCGAAGTCCACCCCGGGGACGCGCCAGTTCATCACGCCGTCGGCCGACAGCGCGTCCGACAGCTCGGCCAGCGCGGCCGGATCGCCGGAGAGCGCCACCGAGGTCGGGCTGTTGACCGCCGCCACCCCGATCAGGTCGCCGAACGCGGCCAGCCGGTCGGTCAGTTCTTCCACCGCCAGGGGCACGAACAGCATCGCGCCCCGCCCGGCCAGGACCCGCAGCGCCCGGCTCCGCAGCCCGACCACCTTGGCGCCGTCCTCCAGGCTCAGCGCGCCGGCCACCACCGCGGCGGCGACCTCGCCCTGGCTGTGGCCCACCACCGCGTCCGGCACGACGCCGTACGAGCGCCACAGGGCGGCGAGCGAGACCATCATCGCGAACAGCACCGGCTGCACCACGTCCACCCGGTCCATCGGGTCGTCCGAGCGCAGCACCTCCAGCAGCGAGTAGTCCGTGTAAGGCGCCAGGGCCCGCTCGCACTCCGCCAGCCGCTCGGCGAACACCGGCTCGGTGTCCAGGAGTTCGAGGGCCATGCCGACCCACTGCGAACCCTGGCCGGGGAAGACGAGGACGGTGCGGCCGTGCTGCCCGGCCACGCCCCGGGCCAGGCCGGCCCCGGTGCGGCCGGCGATCAGCGCGTCCAGCCCGCGCGCGAACTCGGCCGGCTCGGTGGCGACCACGGCCGCGCGGTGCTCGAAGGCGGTCCTGGTGGTGGCCAGCGACCAGCCCACGTCCACCGGCTCGTGGCCCTGCTCGGCCAGCGTGCGCAGCTGCTCGGCCTGCGCCCGCAGCGCCTCCGGGCTGCGTCCGGAGAGCAGCCACGGCACGGCCCGGCGGGCGGCGGCCCGCTCGGCTGCCGGCGGCTCGGCCGGCGGCTGCTCGACGATCACGTGCGCGTTGGTGCCGCTCAGCCCGAACGAGGAGACCCCGGCCCGGCGCGGCCGCTCGGCTCCGCCCTCCCAGGGGCGGGCCTCGGTCAGCAGCTCGACGGCGCCCGCCGTCCAGTCCACGTTGGGCGACGGCTCACCCAGGTGCAGCGAGCGCGGCAGCACGCCGTGCCGCATCGCCAGCACCATCTTCATGATCCCGCCGACCCCCGCGGCGGCCTGGGTGTGCCCGATGTTCGACTTCAGCGAGCCCATCAGCAGCGGCCGGCCCGCCGGGCGGTCCTGCCCGTAGGTGGCCAGCACCGCGTCGGCCTCGATCGGGTCGCCGAGCCGGGTGCCGGTGCCGTGCGCCTCGACCGCGTCGACCTCGGCGCCGGTCAGCCCGGCGTCGGCCAGGGCCTGGCGGATCACCTCGCGCTGCGCCAGGCCGCTGGGGGCGGTCAGGCCGTTGCTGGCGCCGTCCTGGTTGACGGCGGAGCCGCGCAGCACCGCCAGCACCGGGTGGCCGTTGCGCCGCGCGTCGGAGAGGCGTTCCAGTACCAGCAGGCCGACGCCCTCGGCCAGCCCGAAGCCGTCCGCCTCGGCGGAGAAGGACTTGCAGCGGCCGTCGGCGGCCAGGCCGCGCTGGCGGCTGAATCCGGTCAGCGACAGCGGGGTGCCGATCACCGCGGCGCCGCCGGCCAGCGCGAGCGTGCACTCGCCGGCGCGCAGCGCCCGGGCCGCCAGGTGGACGGCGACGAGTGAGGACGAGCAGGCGGTGTCGATGGTCACCGCCGGGCCGCGCAGGCCCAGGGTGTACGCCACCCGCCCGGTCAGCACGCTGGTCGACACGCCCGCGATGAACAGGCCCTCCAGCTCGTCGGGCACCCGGTCCATGCTGCCGCCGTAGCCCTGGTAGGCGGCGCCGGCGAACACGCCGACCCGGGAGCCCCGCAGGGTGCTCGGGTCGATGCCGGCGCGCTCCAACGCCTCCCAGGAGGTCTCCAGCAGCAGCCGCTGCTGCGGGTCCATGGCCAGCGCCTCGCGCGGCGAGATGCCGAAGAACGCCGGGTCGAAGTCGCCGGCGCCGTGCACGAAGCCGCCGGCGGTGCTGTAGCTGGTGCCCGGGCGGTCGGGGTCGGCGTCGAAGAGGCCGGCCAAGTCCCAGCCGCGGTCCGCGGGCAGCTCGCCGATCGCGTCGAGTTCGCCGGCCAGCGCCTGCCACAGCCGTTCGGGGGAGTCGATGCCGCCGGGGTAGCGGCAGCTCATCGACACGATGACGACCGGGTCCTCGTCCGCCGCGACGGTGGTGACGGCCGTGACGGCCGCCGCCGGAGCGGGCGCCCCGGCGCCGAAGAGTTCGGCCGCCAGGTGCCGGCCCAGCGCGCTCGCGGAGGAGTAGTCGAAGACCACGGTCACCGGCAGTCGCAGCCCGGTCGCGGTGTTCAGCCGGTTGCGCATCTCCACGGCGGTCAGCGAGTCGAAGCCCAGGTCGCGGAAGGCCCGCGCCGAGTCGACGGCGGAGGCCGAGTCGTGGCCCAGCACCCCGGCGGCGACCGAGCGCACCAGCTCGGTCAGCTCCCGGTCCCGTTCGGCGGCGGGGAGCCGGCGCAGCCGTTCCCGCAGCTCTCCCGCGCTGCCGGCCGGCTCGTCCGGGGCGGGTTCGGAGGCCAGCGCCACCCGCACCTCGGACAGGTCCCCGATCAGCGGGCTGGGCCGTGCCGAGGTGAAGACCGGTGCGAAGCTGCCCCAGTCCACGTCGGCGACGATCGGCACCACCTCGTCGCCGTCCAGCACCTGCTGGAGGGCCGTCACCGCGAGGGCGGGCGGCATGAACACCACGCCCTGCGCCCGCAACTGCTCCTCCACCAGCTGCGCGGCCATGCCCGCGCCGCCCTCCGGGCTCCAGATGCCCCAGACCACCGAGGTGGCGGCCAGGCCCTGCGCGTGCCGGCGCTCGGCCAGCGCGTCCAGGTAGGCGTTGGAGGCGGCGTAGGCGCCGTGGACGGCGCTGCCCCAGATCGAGGAGATGGAGGAGAACAGCACGAAGGCGTCCAGCTCGGTGTCCTGGAACAGCTCGTCGAGGTTGGCCGCGCCGCCGACCTTCGCGTACAGGGTGTCGGCGAACTCGGGCAGGTCGGTGTCGGCCAGCGGCACCAGCAGGCCGGCGCCGGCAGCGTGGAGCACCGAGCGGATCTGCTCGCCGTCGGCGCGCAGCCGCTCCACCAGGGCGCCCAGTGCCGCCCGGTCGGCCACGTCGCAGGCGGCCAGGGTGACCCGGCAGCCGAGTGCGGTGAGCTCCGCCGCGAGTTCGCTCGCGCCGGGCGCCTGCGGCCCGGCCCGGCCGACCAGCACCAGGTGCTCGGCGCCGGTCCGGGCCATCCAGCGGGCGATCTGGGTGCCGATCCCGCCGGTTCCGCCGGTGATCAGCACGGTCCCGCGCGGCTGCCAGGGCTGCCGGGCCCCGGTGCGGGCCGGACGTCGGGTGCCGCGGACCAGCCGCCGCCCGAAGCCGCCGTCCCGGCGCACCGCCACCTGGTCCTCGTCGCCGGCCCCGGCCAGCAGCCGGCCCAGCAGGGCCGCGCCCTGGTCGTCCAGCTGCTCGGGGAGGTCCAGCAGGCCGCCCCAGGCGCGCGGGTACTCCAGCGCCGCGACCCGGCCGAGTCCCCAGCTCAGCTGCTGGCCGGGCTTCGGCGGGCCGTCCTGCGGTCCGACCGCGACCGCTCCGGCGGTCGCCCACCACAGCGGGCAGCCCACCGTCAGGTCGGCCAGCGCCTGGACCAGCGCCAGGTTCAGCGCGAGGCCGACCGGGACCACCGGGTGCGCCGGGTGCGGCCGTTCGTCCAGTGCCAGCAGCGAGAGCACCCCGTCGAGCGGAGCGGCGGCCGGTCCGGCCAGCCGCTCGGCCAGCACGGCGCGCCCGGTGTCGGCCTCGGCCAGCTCGACGGTCAGCAGCTCGGTGCCGGCCAGCACCCGGGTGCAGGCCGCGACCAGCGGGTGGTCGGCCCGCGCGGCGGGCACCAGCAGCAGCCACCGCCCGCTCGGCGCGGCGTCGTCCGTACCGGCCGCCAGCCGCCGCCAGGTCACCCGGTAGTGCCAGGAGTCCACCCGCTCCTGCTCGCGGCTGCGGGCGTGCCAGTCCGCCAGCGCGGGAAGCACCGTGCTCAGCGGGGCCTGCGGCTCGACGCCCAGCGTGTCGGTCAGCTCCGCGAGGTTGCCCTCGCGCACCGCCGACCAGAACCGCTCGCCGGCCGGATCGGTCGCCGGACGCGGCCGGTCGGGGGCCTGGAGCCAGTAGCGGCGGCGCTGGAAGGCGTAGCCGGGGAGCTCGACCGGCCGGCCGCCGCGCGGCGCGCCGTAGAGGGCCGGCCAGTGCGGGGAGCGGCCCGCCGCGTGCGCCTCGCCGAGGGCCAGCAGGAAGCGGGGGAGTCCGCCCTGGTCGCGGCGCAGCGTGCCGAGCGCGGCCGCCTCCACCTCGGCGGCCTCGGCGCTCTGCTGCACACCGAAGGTCAGCACCGGGTGCGCGCTGGCCTCCACGAAGTACCGGAAGCCGTCGGCCAGCAGGGCCCGGGTGGCGGCCTCGAACTCCACGGTCTGCCGCAGGTTGCGGTACCAGTAGCCGGCGTCCAGCTCCTCGCCGCCCAGCCGGCGGCCGTCGACGGTGGAGAAGAACGGCAGCCGGGCCGCCGTCGGGCGCAGGCCGGCCAGGTCGGAGAGCAGCCGCTCGCGGATCCGCTCGACCTGCGCCGAGTGCGAGGCGTAGTCCACCGGGATCCGGCGGGCGGTCGGGTCCGCGGCGAGCAGTTCCTCGATCGCGTCGTTGTCGCCGCTGACGACGACGGCGGTGGGGCCGTTGACGGCGGCGACGGAGATGCGGTCGTGCCAGGGGGCGATGAGTTGGTGGGTGTGGTCGAGGGGGTGGGTGAGGGAGACCATGCCGCCGGTGCCGGTGATGGTG
>NZ_JAQYWZ010000234.1:0-2681 GCF_036290945.1 Streptomyces sp. BE303 | reverse complement strand
TGGTGTTGACGCCGTTGACGTCGGCGCGGTCGGCGGTGACGACGCCGAGGTCCTTGTGGGGGCCGTGGTAGACGTCGATGCCGGTGTCGGGGAAGTCGATCCAGCCGGAGTCGGGGGTCCGTCCCTTGACCGACCCGGTCCTCACGTCCTGTACGTCGGCGGTCTTCGCCGTGACCGTGCCCGCAGCACCGTTCCGGTCGTCGACCTTCACGCCGTCCGGGGTGAAGGTCACCCGGCCCCTGTCCGACGTCCCCTCGATCCACGGGGAGCGCGTCCCGCTCCCGAACTCCGGGACGAGCGCGTGGACGGTGGTGGTGAGGAAGTACCCGTGCTGCGGCTGCCCGCCGTTGTCCGTCCCGGCGATCAGCGTGTACGTGGTGCCGCGCTTCGGGGCGGGGACGGACCAGCTGAAGGACGTGTCGACCACCGGAGGCGCGGTGACCGCCTGCACGGCGTGGGCCGCCGTGCCGTCCGGGTAGCGGATCCAGTAGTCGAGGTTGCTGGGCCCGTTCCACTTCAGTTCGAGCCACTGGCCCGCGTCCGTGTCCAGCAGGGAGTACGTCGGACGGAAGTTGCGCGGGACCTTCGGGGACTGCTTGGCCAGCGCCAGCGTGGTGGTGAAGGAGTCCGTCGGCATGGCCGCGCTGCCGTCGCCGCCGCCGGTCCGCTCGTGGATCTTGACGAGGACCAGGCCGTCGCCCCGGGTGACGGGGATGTTCTCCAGCTTGAGGATGATCCCCTCGTTACCGGGCAGCGTGACCTTCTTCCCCGGCCAGGTGCCGTGCTGGGCCCGGAACACCTGCCGGGCGTCGTCCCAGGCGAACTTCGGTTCGTCCAGCCAGGGCGGCGGCGTGTACGTCATGGAGAAGCCCGGCGTGATCGCCGCGGAGTCCGCCGTCAGGTGATCGGGGTCGGATCCGACCGGGATCTCCACGTCGATGTACCTCCACTCCACTTCTTCCTGGTGGGTGTTGGAGACGATCAGGTACACCGTCCCCACGGACGGTGCCCCGTCGGACGACGCTTGCAGTGACGTCGGATCCGTGACGATCTCGTAGTGCAGCAAGGACGGCACAGCGCGGACTCCCTACCTCGGCGTTACACACGGTGCGGGCAGCGGACGCACAGCGGGGCCAGGGTGTCGCCACGTGCCGTTCAGGTCGTTCGAGGCCCCACGCCGCGCCCGAGGACAGGTGCCAACAGGCCTGTCGACGGTAAGCAGCCCCCACCCGTTCGAGCCTCGCGATCCCGTCGAGCTGGCCCGAACCGATCTCGATCTGGCCGGAACCACGGAAGCCGGGTTTCTCGGGTTCGGATCGATCAACACCGTTGACAGAAAGAAGAGTTGAGAGAAAATCGGCCAGGGGTCGGTGAGCGCCGCTCGCGTGTCAGGTTCCCCGGCCGCGAGCGGGCCGGAGACGTGCCGGCCGCCGTCGAGCTGCGGGGAGTCCACCGGATCGCCGCCGTACCCGGGGAGGGCGGTTCGGTCGCCGGGCGTCGGCCGGGGGCGGCCGGTGCAATGTCTGCCAAGTCCTCTTGCTCGTGGGGTCATGGTGAATCACAGGCGTTGACCGGAAGAGGTCGGATGTCGACCATGGCCGTGCAGAGTCCGACCGCTCGGGTCGTCGGACCCGTCCCGACCCCCCTTGGAGGGGATCGCCCATGCGCAAGTCACTGGGTACGGCACTCGCCGCCGCCGTCCTTGCCGTCGGCGGGTCGTTCGCCGCCGCCGGTCCTGCGGGAGCGGCGGCGGACGGCCGTCCGGCCGTGGGCTCGGGGCAGGCGGCGAGCGTCCGCCTCATCTGCTACTGGGCTCACGTCGCAGGCATCGGGTGGCAGAACGGCAGCAGCTGCAACGGCGCCGTCGCCGGAGCCGTCGGCGAGGGGCGGGCGGTCGAGGCACTGAAGTTCAGCACCAGCGGCATGTCCGGACTGTGCGCCCGTGCACACGTGTCCACCCTCGGCTGGCAGCCCTGGGCCTGTGTCGGGGACGGCGGGATCCTCCAGATCGGCACCACCGGCCAGTCCCTGGCGATCGAGGCCGTCGAGTTCCTGACGGACGGCAGGAGCATGGACGCCGACGCGCACCTGAGCGGCTACGGCTGGCAGGGGTGGCGGAGCGGCGGGCGCGTCCTGGTCGGTACCACCGGTGAGAACCGTGCGATCGAGGCGATCAAGGTGATCGGCTGATCCCGGAGCCGAGGCCCGCCCGCCTGTCACGGTCGGTGCTCCGCGGCCCCTCGCGCGCCGTCCTGTTGGGGCGGCGCGCGAGCGTTTTGGTGTCATTCGGCGGGGATGCCGCGGAGGAGGAGGGGGAGGTGGGCGCCTCGGGTGAGGGCGTCGAGGGCCTGGGTGGTGCGGTGGTGTTGGTCGGGGGTCATGGCGTCGGTGAGTTGGGCGCGGTGGAGCCAGTGGACGGCGGTGATGGTGTGGGGCGGGCGGTGGCGGGCGACGGTGGATTCCTGGGCGGGGGTGAGTCGGCCGCCCCAGTAGACGAAGTTGACGGCTTCGGGGAGGTGTCGGGCGTCGACGTAGTCGGTGGCGAGGACGGAGCGCAGGGGGAGGACGAGGCCGGTTTCGGTTTCGGTGTGGCGGCGGGCGGCGAGGTGGGGGAGTTCGTCGGCTTCGGCGCTGCCGCCGGGGAGCATGAGGCCGGAGCGGTAGGTGGTGGCGACGAGGAG
>NZ_JAQYWZ010000233.1:0-465 GCF_036290945.1 Streptomyces sp. BE303 | reverse complement strand
CATCGACGGGTAGCGCCCGCCGGCCGGGGGGGGGCCCCGCGGGAACCCCCCCCCCGCGCCCCCCCCCCGCCGGGACGGCCCCCGGGCCCCGCCGCGCCCCCCCCCCCCCCCCCCCCCCCCCCCGCCCCGCCGCCCACGGCCCCCCCCGGCCCCCCCCGCGCCCCCCCCCCCCCCCCCGCGCCCCCCCCCCCCCCCCCCCCCCCCCCCCCCCACCCAGTCACCCCACCCACCCCCCCCCACACCCCCCCCCCCCCCCCCCCCAGCGGCCCGCGGTCCCCCCCCCCGGCGGACCGACCCGCCCCCCCCCCCGCGGCCACACCCCCCCACCCGCGCCCAAGCGCCGGCCGTGGCCGCCGACGAGGCGTTCTGGGACCCGATCGACCGTGGCGACACCGCCGGACTCGCCTCCAGGCTCGGTGTCCCGGTCACCACCCTGGAACCGCTCGTTCCCGCGCTGGCGTCCTG
>NZ_JAQYWZ010000232.1:0-383 GCF_036290945.1 Streptomyces sp. BE303 | reverse complement strand
GGGGGGGGGGGGGGGGGGGGGGGGGGGGGCGGCCGCACACCCCCGCCCCGCCCGGGGCCCCCAGCCCCCCCCCCCCCCCCCCCCCCCCCCCCCCCCCGCCCCGCCGCGCCGCCACCCCCCCCCCGGCCGGCGCCGCGCCGCCCCCCCCCCCCGCCGCCCCGCATCGCCCCGCGCCGCCGGCGCAGGCGCTGGGATGGGGGGCCGGGCGGTCAGTCGTGTGCGCGTCCGCGCGGCCGGCGGCGGCCCGGTCGGCGAGGCGGCGGCGCCGGCTAGATCGGAAGAGCGTGGGGTAGGGCAAGCGTGGATATATCGGTTTCGAGCTCGGGCGCCGGCGGCTCATTAGCGGGGCGGGGGGGGGGGGGGGGGGGGGGGGGGGGGGGGGG
>NZ_JAQYWZ010000231.1:0-888 GCF_036290945.1 Streptomyces sp. BE303 | reverse complement strand
GGGTGAGGGCTGTGGTGCGGGCCACCCGGAGGCAGGTGACCCGCCACCCTTTCCACCACCCCCGGCAGAGACACCGTCACCCACCGTCGACCATGTGCGCGGCCTCACAGCCCCACCCCTGTGGCCCGGACCACTTCCCACCCCCCAACGATCTTGAAAATAGGGACATTCACCTTCAAAACACCCCATTTCCTTGATCCTTACGACCGGTAACCACCCCCTGACATGCCTAAACCTCAGAATCCTTGAAACCCCCACCACCACCCCCGTAACTTCGAACCCGTTGCACCGAGCACACCGCTCACCAGGGCCCCACCGCCCCGCAACCACACGCACCACACCCCCACAGAACCACCCGCCCCCAGGGCCTGGTTCCGCACGCCCACACCCCCCTCCGAAAGGACCCACATGACCCACCGCAACCAGACCACCACCACCGCCACCAAGCGCCGCAACCGCATCCGCACCACCCTCATGGCCGGCGCCCTCACCGCCCTCCCCGCCGCCGGACTCATCACCGCCACCACCGCCTCCGCCGCCCCCGCCGGCGTCTGGGACAAGGTCGCCGCCTGCGAAGCCACCGGCAACTGGGCCATCAACTCCGGCAACGGCTTCTACGGCGGCCTCCAGTTCACCCCCAGCACCTGGGCCGCCTTCGGCGGCACCAGCTACGCCCCCCAGGCCCACCAGGCCACCAAGGCCCAGCAGATCGCCATCGGCGAAAAGGTCCTCGCCGCCCAGGGCCCCGGCGCCTGGCCCGTCTGCTCCGTCAAGGCCGGCCTCACCAAGTAACACCCCACCCACCGGGCACCCCACCCACCGGGCCCACGACAACGCCGCTGCACCGACCACACCACCGGTCAGGTCCAGCGGCGTCGTGCATCCCCC
>NZ_JAQYWZ010000230.1:0-426 GCF_036290945.1 Streptomyces sp. BE303 | reverse complement strand
CGCCCCGCCCGCGCCCGTGCTCGACGGTACGCACGACGAAGTCGATCACTTTCAGTCCGAGGTGTGATATGCCGGGGGCGATCCCGAGGTGGTCGACGCGCTCGGCGACCGGGCCCTGCGGGTGCGGGCCGGACTGATCCTCGGCCCGTACGAAGATCGGACGAGCGGCGTGTTGGGAAAGAGTGTATATCTCGGTGTAGATCTCGGTGGGCGCCTCATCATTAAAAACCGGTGCGCGGGCAGTCGAGTTCGGGGACCGCAAGGTCGTCGTGACCGGTGAGACCGGCACCCAGGTGCGGCTGGTCGCCCGCCACCTGGTCGAGTACCCCGGTGTCAGGGACCTGGAGCTGCTCTACCGATCCGGTGAGATCGGTAGAGCGTCGTGGTGGGTAAGAGTGTATATCTCGGTGTAGATCTCGGTGGGGG
>NZ_JAQYWZ010000229.1:0-296 GCF_036290945.1 Streptomyces sp. BE303 | reverse complement strand
CCCCCCCCCCCCCCCCCCCCCCCCCCCCCCGCCTATTCACTGCTCCGGCGACCCCCGTGATCTACCCGGTCGCGCTCGTGGTGTGCGCCACCGCCGCGCCCACCGCGACCCGGAGGTCTCGCCCGGCGCGGCGTTGCTGCTGCGCGTCGTGTACTGGCGCTCCGACGTGTGCTCGTCCGTTCTGGCGGGCCTGCCGGCCGACGCGCCGATCCTGCGCCGCGAACTGATGCGGTGTAGATCACGGGGGGCGCCCGATCATTAAACGAGGGGTGGGGGGGGGGGGGGGGGGGGGGGGG
>NZ_JAQYWZ010000228.1:0-256 GCF_036290945.1 Streptomyces sp. BE303 | reverse complement strand
GTGCGGGGCGTTCCCGGACATCGACCTGGCGGCGGTCAACGGGCCGGCCGCGGTGGTCGTGTCGGGTGCCGAGGAAGAGATCGTGCGGATCGCGGATCTTGCCTCGGAGCGGGGTTGGAAGACGTCGCGGCTGCGGACGAGTCACGCGTTCCACTCCCGGCTGATGGAGCCGATGCTGGCGGAGTTCCGGGCCGTGGTGAGCGGTCTGGCCTTCCACGACCCGGTGCTTCCCGCCGTCTCGACGGTGACGGGCGAG
>NZ_JAQYWZ010000227.1:0-314 GCF_036290945.1 Streptomyces sp. BE303 | reverse complement strand
GCCGAGGAGGCGCTCGCCACCGGACTGCACTGCTTCCTGCAGCAGCCGGACGACCCGCTCGCCGCCGACAGCCGCGGCGCCTACACCACGGGCTACACCGACTCCAAAGCCTGCCTGCCCCGCGCCATCGCCCGGGCGCACCGGGGCGCGGACGCGTGGCCCGCCGGGTGGGTGGAGCGGATCGAGCCCCGGGACCGGTGGTCGAGCGTGACGTACAGCGGGGCCCAGTCGTCGTCCGCCAGCTTGAGCTCCAGCGCGTCGTTGGGCGGGACGGGTATGTTGAGGTGGCCGGTGGCGAGCGCCTCCTCGGCGAT
>NZ_JAQYWZ010000226.1:0-795 GCF_036290945.1 Streptomyces sp. BE303 | reverse complement strand
GGCCCCAGGGCCGCGACGCCGTCAACAGCGACAAGAACGGAAGAGCGGCGGGTAGGGAACGAGTGTATATCTCGGGGAAGTTCTCGGAGGTCGCCGGCTCATTCACTGCCGGGGGGGGGGGGGGGGGGGGGGGGGGGGGGGGGGGGGGGCGTGGGGCCGTGGCGGGGCCCTTCCTCCGCCTGGGCGCGGCGGGGGTGGGGGGGGGGGGGGGGGGGGGGGCCCCCCCCCCCCCCCCCCCCCCCCCCCGCCGCGCCCCGCCCCCCGCCCCCCGCCCGGGGCCCCCCCCCCCCCCCCCGGGCCCCCCCCCGGCCCCCCCCGCCGGCCCCCCCGGCCGGGCCCCAAACCCGCCCACGCCCCCCCCCCCCCCCCCCCCCCCCCCCCCACGCCCCCCCCGCCGGCCCCCGGTCCCCGGGGTTCCAGGGCCGCGACTCCGTCAACAGCGACACCGCGCCGGATGCCCACTCCACGTGCGGGTATCGCTCGTCGGCGTGGAGCGGCGGGGGCTTGGTCCCGTGCCGCATCGCCAGAACCATCTTGATGATGCCGGCGACACCGGCCGCCGCCTGCGTGTGCCCGATGTTGGACTTCACCGACCCGAGCCAGAGCGGGTCGCCGCCGTCCCGGTCCTGACCGTAGGTTGCCAGGAGGGCCTGGGCCTCGATCGGGTCGCCGAGCGTCGTGCCGGTGCCGTGCGCCTCGACCGCGTCGTCGTCCTGCGGGTTCAACCCCGCCTGCGCCAACGCGGCCCGGATCACCCGCTGCTGCGACGGACCGTTCGGCGCCGTCAGACCGTTC
>NZ_JAQYWZ010000225.1:0-1908 GCF_036290945.1 Streptomyces sp. BE303 | reverse complement strand
GGTTGCTTCGGGTGGGGAGTTGGCGGATCCGGGGTATTGGGTGCGTCAGGTTCGTGAGGCGGTGCGTTTCGCGGATGTGGTGGGGTCGTTGTCGGCGGAGGGTGTGTCGACGTTCGTGGAGTTGGGTCCGGACGGGACTCTGGCGTCGTTGGTGGAGGGGGTTCTTGAGGGGCCGGTGACGGCTGCGGTGTTGCGGCGGGATCGTGGGGAGTCGCGGACGGCGGTGGCGGCGTTGGCGCGGATCCATGTGCAGGGTCACCGGGTCGACTGGGCGGCGTTGTTCGGTGGTGGGCGGCGTCCGCGGGTGGATCTGCCGACGTATCCGTTCCAGCGGCGTCGTTACTGGTTGGAGCCCGCGACCCGTACCGGTGACGCCGGCGGCCTCGGCCTGGCTGCCGTCGAGCACCCCGTGCTCGGCGCGGTCGTCGCCCCGGCCGACTCCACCGGCCTGCTGCTCACGGGCAGCCTGTCACTGGCCACCCACCCGTGGCTCGCCGACCACGTTGCCCTCGGGACGGTGCTCGCGCCGGGCGCGGCCCTGGTCGAGCTGGCGATCCGGGCCGGCGACGAGGTGGGGGCGAGTGCGCTCGACGAACTGGTCGTCGAGGCCCCGCTCGTCCTGCCCGAGCGCGGCGCGCTCCAGGTCCAGGTGGCCGTGGGCGAGCCGGACGGCAACGGCCTGCGGTCCGTCACCGTCCACTCGCGTCCCGCCCCGCCGGCCGGCGGTGGCGAGCACGCCGACCGATCGGCGGATTCCGCCGCCGACCGGTCGGCGCACTCCGGAGCCTCCGGCGACTGGACCCGCCACGCGAGCGGCCTGCTCTCCACCGCGCCCGTCGCCGCCGAGCTCTTCGCCTGGCCGCCCGCCGACACCGCCGAGCGCATCGCCCCGGAAGAGGCGTACGCGCTGCTGGCCGCCGTCGGTCTGGACTACGGGCCGGCCTTCCGGGGCCTGCGGGAGGTCTGGCGGGAGGGGTCGACGCTCTACGCGACGGCCGCCCTCCCGGAGCAGCTCACCGCCGACGCCGCCCGGTTCGGGCTGCACCCCGCCCTGCTGGACGCGGCCGCCCAGCTTCCCGCCCTCGACGGCGGCACGGACGGCGGCGCGGACGGAGACCCGAGCGGTGCCGGCGTCCGCCGGCTGCCCTTCGCCTACCGGGGCGTCACCCTGCACGCCTCGGCCGCGACCGAGCTGCGGGTGCGGGTCACCGCCACCGGGCCGGACACCTACGCCCTGGAGGCCGCCGACCCCGAGGGCCGGCCCGTGGTCTCGGTCGCCTCGCTGATCACCCGGCCGGTCCGGGCCGAGCAGCTGGGAGCCGTACCCGCCGTCGGCCGGGACACCCTCTTCGCCGTCGAATGGCCCGCGTCGACGGCGGGTGCCTCCGACGAGTCCGCCTGGGAGGTGCTGCGCGCGGAGGGGGACCTGGCCGTGACGCTGGCGGTCGTTCAGGGGTGGTTCGCGGACGAGTCCCGTGAGGGTGTCCGTCTGGTGGTCCTGACGCGTCGGGCGGTGGCCGTGGAGGAGGGGGAGACACCCGACCTGGCGACGGCCCCGGTCTGGGGTCTGCTCCGCTCGGCGCAGAACGAGTTTCCGGGCCGGATCGTGCTCGTGGACACCGACGGCGCCGTGGCCTCCGAGGCGGCCCTGGCCGCCGCCGTCGCCACGGGCGAGCCCCAACTCGCCCTGCGGGACGGCGCGATACGCGTCCCCCGGTTGGCCCGGGTGACCGTTCCGCCGCAGTCCGAGGCGCACCCGTGGAACCCGGACGGCACGGTTCTGATCACGGGTGGTACGGGGACGCTGGGGGCGATCCTGGCGCGGCACCTGGTGGCCGAGCGGGGGGTGCGGCATCTGGTGCTGCTCTCCCGGCGGGGTGAGCGGGCGCCGGGTGCGGCCGAGTTGCG
>NZ_JAQYWZ010000224.1:0-283 GCF_036290945.1 Streptomyces sp. BE303 | reverse complement strand
TGGCGGCCCGTACCCCAAACCGACTCAGGTGGTCAGGTAGAGAATACCGAGGCGTTCGGGTGAACTATGGTTAAGGAACTCGGCAAAATGCCCCCGTAACTTCGGGAGAAGGGGGGCCATTCCTGGTGACGGCACTTGCTGCCAGAGCTGGGGGTGGCCGCAGAGACCAGCGAGAAGCGACTGTTTACTAAAAACACAGGTCCGTGCGAAGCCGTAAGGCGATGTATACGGACTGACGCCTGCCCGGTGCTGGAACGTTAAGGGGACCGGTTAGCTTGGATTC
>NZ_JAQYWZ010000223.1:0-261 GCF_036290945.1 Streptomyces sp. BE303 | reverse complement strand
TTAACGTTCCAGCACCGGGCAGGCGTCAGTCCGTATACATCGCCTTACGGCTTCGCACGGACCTGTGTTTTTAGTAAACAGTCGCTTCTCGCTGGTCTCTGCGGCCACCCCCAGCTCTGACAGCAAGTGCCGTCACCAGGAATGGCCCCCCTTCTCCCGAAGTTACGGGGGCATTTTGCCGAGTTCCTTAACCATAGTTCACCCGAACGCCTCGGTATTCTCTACCTGACCACCTGAGTCGGTTTGGGGTACGGGCCGCCA
>NZ_JAQYWZ010000222.1:0-628 GCF_036290945.1 Streptomyces sp. BE303 | reverse complement strand
GGTCGCGGCGGCGATGTCGTCGGCCATGGCGAGGTTGAGGATGGCTTCCTCGGTGGCGTGTTCGCGGTCGAGTTCGCCGGTGATGCGGCCGTTCTGCATGACGACGATGCGGTCGGCGAGGCCGAGGACCTCGGGGAGTTCGGAGGAGATGACGAGGACGGCGACGCCTTCTGTGGCGAGGTCGGCGATGATCTGGTAGATCTCGGCCTTGGCGCCGACGTCGATGCCGCGGGTGGGCTCGTCGAGGATCAGGACCTTGGGTTTGCGGGCGAGCCAGCGGGCGAGGACGACCTTCTGCTGGTTGCCGCCGGAGAGTTTGCGGACCTCGTGCTCGATGGAGGGGGTGCGCACCCGCAGCCGGTCGGTGTATTCCTGGGCGAGTTGGCGTTCGGCACTTCGGCGCACGAAGCGGAAGCGGCGCAGGCGTTCCAGGACGACGGTGCTGGTGTTGTCGCGGATGGAGCGGTGGAGGAACAGGGCCTGGGCCTTGCGTTCCTCGGGGGCGAGGCCGAGGCCGGCGCGGATGGCGTCGCCGGGGTGGCCGGAGCGCAGGGTGCGGCCGTCGAGGGTGACGGTGCCGGAGCGGAGGGGCTGGTCGCCGGCGAGGGCGAGGGCGAGTTCGGAGCGT
>NZ_JAQYWZ010000221.1:0-268 GCF_036290945.1 Streptomyces sp. BE303 | reverse complement strand
CGAACCGCTCCTCGTGCAGCCACCGCCGCACCCGGACACCAGCGACGACCGCAGCGGGGCGAAGCCGGCCCGTATCGTTGGAGCCCACGTCTGAACTCCAGACCCCCCTGAACAAGTAGTTAGGCCTCGCCTCGTGGTCCTCGGCGTGCTCGTGTTCGGCGTGTGCCTGGCGGTGTCTGTGGTGGCCCCGGCGGTGGTCGTCGAGGCGGTGCCGTCGTACGTGGTCTCGGCGGGTCGGGAGATGGCGGTGCCGTACAACGGCTCGGTG
>NZ_JAQYWZ010000220.1:0-326 GCF_036290945.1 Streptomyces sp. BE303 | reverse complement strand
CTCCGAGGGCGGGGATGCGCGCGGCCCGCTCCGGGCGCGCCCCGCGGACTGGGGGCGCGCGCGCGCGGGCCCGCGCCGCTGCGCCCCCCGGCCCCCCGCCCCCCCCCCCCCGCCCCGCCCGCCCCCCCCCCGCCCCCCCCCCCCCCCCCCCCCCCCCCCGCTTTTGTAATGCGCGGCTTGCCTCCGGGACCGACGCCATGGGCGTGTTCCCAACAGCCCGCGGCTGGGACCTGGAAGCCCTCTACCACCCGGTCCGGGGGCACCCCGTCGCAACGTCCGCGCGGGGGGGCGGCGGCGTGTCCGCGGCGGGGGAGGGCGTCGCGGGG
>NZ_JAQYWZ010000219.1:0-335 GCF_036290945.1 Streptomyces sp. BE303 | reverse complement strand
GGGGGGGGGGGGGGGGGGGGGGGCACCCGCACCCCCACCCCCCCGCCGCCCCACCCCCCCCCCCCCGCGCCCACCTCCCGCCCCCCCCCCCCCCCCACACACACACCCCCCCCCCCCCCCAACCACCCCCCCCCCCCCCGCCCCCCCCCCCCCCCCCCCCCCACCCACCACCCCCCCCCCCCACCCCCCGCCCGACGGATCGTCGCCGCGCCCTCTGTGTACTACGCGGCTAGATAAACGCCTTCGCGCCCCGAGGCGGGTCCGAGCAGGGCCTGGTGTGCGGCGTCGCGGTGGGCTGCGGCCCGGTGGTGTCGAGGCGGACCGGCCGGCCGCCG
>NZ_JAQYWZ010000218.1:0-430 GCF_036290945.1 Streptomyces sp. BE303 | reverse complement strand
GAAGGACAACCCACGCACCACGGCGCGGAAGTCCTCCAACATCGGCTCCATCAGCCGGGAGTGGAAGGCGTGACTGGTCCGCAGACGGCTGGACTTCCAGCCCCGCCCACCCGCAGCCTCGGCAACGGCGTCGATCTCGGCTTCCAGGCCCGCGACCACCACGGCCCCAGGGCCGTTCACCACGGCGACGTCCACGTCCGGGAACGCCTCCAGCACCTCCGCCTCGGAAGCACCCACCGCGAGCATCGCCCCACCGGCGGGAAGGGCCTGCATCAGTCGGCCCCGGGCCACGACCAACGCCGCCGCATCGCCGAGCGACAGCACCCCGGCCACGTGCGCGGCAGCGATCTCACCGATCGAATGACCGACCAGCACGTCCGCCCGCACACCCCAGTGCGACAGCAGCGCGTGCAACGCCACCTCGACGGCG
>NZ_JAQYWZ010000217.1:0-2488 GCF_036290945.1 Streptomyces sp. BE303 | reverse complement strand
GCGCCTTGATCCGGCTTCCCGGGACGAGGCAGGAGGAACCGCGCAGTTCCGGCGGACATCTGCACGCTGGTGACACTTCCGCCCCACCAAGCCTCCGGAGTCACGGCAGCCGGGTCCGCTCCTCATCCCAAGAATCAGGACTAATCAGCCCGCTGACGGATGAAACGCCCACTAAGAACTCATCTCAATTGGGGGAGTCGACGGTGCCAGGTAAGATGACCTCTTGCAGCTCTTGCTGATTGCTCCTCAGGTCGACGCCCCGGCAGCTCCAGGTAGAGGGTGCCGGGGCGTTGCCGATCTTCGCCCGCCGTCCGCAGCCGGGTCACCGCCGGCACGATCATCTGCTGAAACTCGCCCGTCCCGGCTGGGTGGATCGTCACGCGCTCGTCCAGCAGCAACAGCTGCGTCGGCACCATGTGCGGCTACTCCATCGGCAGGCGCTGCCCGCTGCCCTGCGATCCCCGGGCTTGCCCTTGCAGCGTGACGTCGAGCCGTTGCCGGAAATCGGTGGGCTACCGGCGGTATGGCGCCTGGATGTGACGTCCCAGCCCCGTGCGGAGCGTAGGAATTTGGAACTCCCTGGAGGCGGGCCCGTGGTCAACACCGTACGCACCGTGATGACCTTCCCCGTGGATCCCGGGGCGTCGGCCCGGTGGTGGGGCGAGCTCCTGGACGTCCCCGTGAAGCTCGACGTCAGCGACACGGGGGCGGTCTATGCCTGGGTGGAGATCGGCGGGGTCGAGGTCGGCTTCCACCCGGTTGACGACGAGCGCAACCCCCCGGGGCGGCAGCCCGGTCGTCTACTGGGGCGTGGACGACATCGACCGGGTACGCGAGCGGTTGCTGGAGGTCGGCTGTGAGCACCACCGCGGTCCGCTGACCATCGGGCCGGGCCGGCGCATCGCCCAACTACGCGACCCGTTCGGCACGATCGTCGGCATCGAGGGCCCGTAACGGCACCCGAACGCCCTGCCGGAATGCGCCGGCCGGCTCGGCCCGGCGGGTCCTGGCGTGCTCCGTGCCGCTCCGTGCCGAGCGGCTGAGCTCCGGTTGCGGTCAGCGGCAGTTCCCGGCGGGAGGGGCGCAGAGCGTGACGTTGCTGACGCCCGGTAGGTCGGCGAGCAGCTGACGCAGGACGGTGAGGTCGGCGTCCGGTGTGCGGGGGTCGAAGACGACGACGAGTCGGCCGCCCGGCCCGTCACCGGGCGATGAGAGGTCAACGTGGGTGGCGCCGTGGCCGAGGCGCGAGCCGTCGTAGGTGAGGAGCTCCGGAAAGCCACCGTCCAGGAGGAGACTGCGGTCCTGGACGGTGGCGACGAGCGCGTCCGGCTCCTGGAAGTGGGGAGCTATCCATGTCTCGACGATGGCCCAGCCTGCGAAGCCGAGGGTGGCCGCGGACACCAGGGCGCCGATCGCGAGCGGCAGGTGCCGAGGTTCGGGACGCGACCGGCTTGCGGCGGCAAGGAGGACGATGCCCGGCGGCGTCAGCACGAACAGCCCGAAGACGGAGCCGAGAACGGAGAGTACGACCAGGCACCAGCCGACCGCCAGGCAGGCCCCCCGGAAGTCCTCGGATTCCCGCGCGAACAGAGGTATGCCGACAGCCAGCGTACCGAGCACCAGTGGAGGGCCGATGAGCGACGCCCAGACGCCGTTGACCAACCAGACCACGGCCGGTGCGGTGCACAGCATCGCCAGTACCAGGAAGACCCAACCCGACCGCGGTACCGGTCGGCGCACGCTCGTGCTATCCATCCTCACCCCAATATTGAACGCGTTCAAATATGGCAGGGATCACGCTACCAGGCCCGCCCGCGGCCGACGGAAGGGGTGGGTGAAAGGGTCCGTCCGGCTCCGTGTGGGCCGCCGGGCGTGGGTGGCCCGCCCGACTTGCGACCGCGCAGACGTCCGCTTTACGAGTCATCTCATTTGGAGAGTCTGCGGGTGCAGAGGATGGCTGCGGCGATGCTGGCGAAGGCGGCGAAGTGGTCGGCCTTGCGTTCGTAGCGACGGTGGAGCCGTCGGAATCCGCCGAGCCAGGCGACAGTCCTTTCGATCACCCAGCGGTGCCGGCCGAGGCGGTTGGAGGATTCGATCCCGCGCCGGGCGATGCGGGCCGCAATCTGTCGACGGCGCAGGTAGGAGCGGATGAAGCGGTGGTCGTAGGCTTTGTCGCCGCGCAGCTTGCTGGGTCTGCGCCGTCTCGGGCCGCGCCTGGAGCGGATCGGCGGGATGGCGTCGACGAGCGGGATCAGGGCCTGGCTGTCGTGGACGTTGGCCCCGAAGATCGCGAGCGACAGGGGCAAACCGGTACGTTCCCCCTGGCCCGTTGGGCGGGGGCTAGCCGCAATGCCGTGTAGATAGAGCCGTGGGTGGCCGCGTCAAGTCGCCTGAAATGGGACGGAGCTCCTGCTAGAACCGTGTCGACCAAGATCACTGTTCGGTAGGAGCTCCGTTGGGTGCCAAGTCTGTCATCTCTCGTGAGGTT
>NZ_JAQYWZ010000216.1:0-281 GCF_036290945.1 Streptomyces sp. BE303 | reverse complement strand
CCGGCTCCTCCGGCCTCATGCTGGCCGGCGGCGGCACCGTCGCGGCCGTCGGCGCCGCCGCGCTGGGCTTCGCCCTCCTGCGCCGCCGTTCCGGTGCGCGCGGCTGACAACGGCCCCGGGCCCTCAGGGCGTCCCGTCGTCGAGCGGCGGGCCCGGGGTCGACGAAGCGGCCGGCGGCGGCCGGCATGCCGGCCGGGCCGCCGGTCCGGCCGCCACCCGCGACGGCGGCCGCGGCCGGAGCAACGGGGGGCACCGGCGCCCCCGTTCCGACGGACCCGGTG
>NZ_JAQYWZ010000215.1:0-339 GCF_036290945.1 Streptomyces sp. BE303 | reverse complement strand
GGCCGTGGTGGTCGCGGGCCTGGAAGCCGAGATCGACGCCGTCGCGGAGGCTGCGGGCGAGCGGGGCTGGAAGACCAGCCGTCTGCGGACCAGCCACGCCTTCCATTCGCGGTTGATGGAGCCGATGTTGGAGGACTTCCTCTCAGTTGTGCGGTCCCTGGCCTTCTCCGAGCATTCGGTCCCGGCTGTGTCTTCGTTTACGGGCCGTCAGGTCGGTGTCGGGCAGTGGTCGGACCCGGAGTACTGGGTGGACCAGGTCCGCAAGCCGGTCCGCTTCGCCGACGCCCTCGAAGCGCTCGACGGCGTCACCAGGTTCGTCGAATTGGGCCCGGACGGCGT
>NZ_JAQYWZ010000214.1:0-423 GCF_036290945.1 Streptomyces sp. BE303 | reverse complement strand
GCCGCTGGGTGGCTCCCCGTCGTCCGCGTTCGTCCAGCGGGTGGCGGGCGTGCCGGTCGCCGACCGGCGGCGGCTCGTCGCGGACGTCGTGCGGACGCACGTCGCCGCTGCCCTCGGTCATGCCTCGACCGGGGCGGTCGAACCGTCGCGGGCGTTCAAGGAGCTGGGCTTCGACTCGCTGACCGCCGTCGAGCTGCGGAATCGTCTGCGGTCGGCGACCGGGCAGGCGCTGCCGGCGACGCTGGCGTTCGACTACCCGAGCGCCGAGCGGCACGCCGCGAACGTGCTGGCACAGGTGGTGGGCAGCGCGGAGGCAGCCGCTCCGACCGGGGCGGCGGTTCCGGTCGCGGTCCAGGACGACCCGGTGGTCAGCGTGGGCATGGGGCTGCGGGTGCCGGGCGGGGTGGAGACACCCGAGGCGTT
>NZ_JAQYWZ010000213.1:0-282 GCF_036290945.1 Streptomyces sp. BE303 | reverse complement strand
CTGGGGCCGTGGTGGTCGCGGGCCTGGAAGCCGAGATCGACGCCGTTGCCGAGGCTGCGGGTGGGCGGGGCTGGAAGTCCAGCCGTCTGCGGACCAGTCACGCCTTCCACTCCCGGCTGATGGAGCCGATGTTGGAGGACGTCCGCGCCGTGGTGCGTGGGTTGTCCTTCGCCGAGCCTTCGGTCCCGGCGGTGTCGTCGGTGACCGGCCGCCCGGTCGGTGTCGGGCAGTGGTCGGACCCGGAGTACTGGGTCGACCAGGTCCGCAAGCCGGTCCGCTTCG
>NZ_JAQYWZ010000212.1:0-315 GCF_036290945.1 Streptomyces sp. BE303 | reverse complement strand
GGTCGGATATACAGTGTAAAGACAAAAAAAAAAAAAAACAAAACACAAAAAACACGAACAAACCCACACACACCCCACACCCACAAAAAAAAAAACCGACACACCCCCCACAACCCCCCCCCCCCCCCACCCCCGCCACCCCCCCCCCCCCCCCCCCCCCCCCCCCCCCCCGCCCACCCCCCCCCGCCCCCCCCACCCACCCCCCCCCCCCCACCGCCCCCCCCCCCCCCCCCCCCCGCCCCACCAACACCCCCCCCCCACCCCCCCCCCCCCCCCCCCCCCGCCGCCCCCGCCCGCCCCCCCCCCCGCCCCCCC
>NZ_JAQYWZ010000211.1:0-329 GCF_036290945.1 Streptomyces sp. BE303 | reverse complement strand
GGCGTGACTGGTCCGCAGACGGCTGGACTTCCAGCCCCGCCCACCCGCAGCCTCGGCAACGGCGTCGATCTCGGCTTCCAGGCCCGCGACCACCACGGCCCCAGGGCCGTTCACCACGGCGACGTCCACGTCCGGGAACGACTCCAGCACCTCCGCCTCGGAAGCACCCACCGCGAGCATCGCCACACCGGCGGGAAGGGCCTGCATCAGTCGGCCCCGGGCCACGACCCACGCCGCCGCATCGCCGAGCGACAGCACCCCGGCCACGTGCGCGGCAGCGATCTCACCGTTCGAATGACCGACCAGCACGTCCGCCCGCACACCCCAGT
>NZ_JAQYWZ010000210.1:0-366 GCF_036290945.1 Streptomyces sp. BE303 | reverse complement strand
GGTGGTCTCGGCACGGAGATCCAAGAGGACGCGGTCGGTGTCGAGGCGGTGGCGTGAGTACATGGCGGACAGTTCGGGGCCGTACATCAGCCGCTCGAGGTCGCCCTCGCTGGTGGTCGCGGCGTCCTGGACGCCGGCGAGGGCGGCGTCGCGCAGGACCGCGATGCGGGCGGAGAGCTGGAAGATCTCCTGAATGCGGTGGGAGACTTAGATTACGGCTAAGCCCTGGTCGCGCAGGCGGCGGATGAGGTCGAAGAGCTCGTCGACCTCGTGTACGGAGATCGAGGTGGTGGGTTCGTCGAAGGCGATGACTTTGGCGTCGCCGGTGAGGGCGCGCAGGATTTCGACGAGTTGGCGTTGGGCGGG
>NZ_JAQYWZ010000209.1:0-381 GCF_036290945.1 Streptomyces sp. BE303 | reverse complement strand
GGGTAGGTGGGCAGGTCGGTCGGGCGGGCGCCGGTGCCGTCGAAGAGGACCCGCCAGGTGACGGGCTGCCCGTGGACGAACAATTCGGCGACGGCGGTGAGCAGCGTGGTGGCCTCGTCGCGGTCGCGGCGCAGGGCGGCGACAGCGACCGTGTCGGGGCCGCTCTCGCGGGCGATCAGCGCGGTCAGGACGCCGTCGGGGCCGAGTTCGAGGACCCGGTCCGCGTCGAGGGCGGTGACGGCGTCGGCGAAGCGGACCGGGCGGCGGACCTGGTCGACCCAGTACTCCGGGTCCGACCACTGACCGGGCGTCACGGCCTCGCCCGTCACCGTCGAGACGGCGGGAAGCACCGGGTCGTGGAAGGCCAGACCGCTCACCACG
>NZ_JAQYWZ010000208.1:0-241 GCF_036290945.1 Streptomyces sp. BE303 | reverse complement strand
TCGACAAACCGCTGCCCAACAGCGAGCCGAAACTGCGGGCCGTCTTCGAGAAACTGACCGCGAAATTCGGCACCGTCCTGGTGATCGTGGACCAACCCGCCTCCATCGGCGCCCTGCCCCTGACCGTCGCCCGCGACGCCGACTGCCAAGTCGCCTACCTTCCAGGCCTCGCCATGCGACGAATCGCCGACCTCTACCCCGGCGAGGCGAAGACCGACGCCAAGGACGCCGCCGTGATCGC
>NZ_JAQYWZ010000207.1:0-42518 GCF_036290945.1 Streptomyces sp. BE303 | reverse complement strand
TCCGCGGCACCGATGCGAACACCTCAGCCACGAACGCGGCCAACTCGCCACGGAGTTGCTCAATCTCCCCCAAGTTCACGCCGACCAGGATGCCCGACAGGCCGACCAAGATCAATACAAGTTAACGAAGTACTACTAGGGCTTGCGGATCGGCGGCCGGCGGATGGCGGGTGCGCCATGGGCCCAGGTGTGCCAGGAGTAGGTCCGGCCGTTCCCCTGCACGCGCTCCGGCTCGTCGCCGGTGGGGCGGAAGTCCAGGGCCCGGGCGATGGCAATGCTGGGGGCGTTGTCGCTCTCGATCTCCAGCAGCAGCCGGGGCAGTTGAAGGGCCTGGTGGGCGTAGTCGGTCAGGAGCCGCATGGCTCGCAGGGCCAGGCCCCGTCCACGGTGGGCGCTGCCGACGGCGTAGCCCATGGTGCCCCGGGAGAGGTTGAGATGCACTGCTCCCAGGGGCTGGTGGCCGTCGGCCGTGATCGCGAGATGAAGGCGTTGCCCTTCGGCACGACTCCGGTCGATCGTCTCCAGGTACGCGCACGCCGCGTCCAGGTCGAAGGGCGAGCGGAGCGTGGTGCGGGCGGCGACGTCGGGCTCGTCGAACAGCTCGACCATGGCCGGCAGGTCCGCGTGCACCCACTCCCGCAGGACGAGGTCGTTTCCGGTCAGCAGCACGGGCGAGGCGGGCAGCGGCATGGAGCACTCCAGGAGACTGAGCACCAAGTGCCGCCGGTCCGGCGCTCGGTGGGGTTCACGGGGTCGGTGAGGTCACACGGGCAGAGGGCCCCCGGTAGCGGTCCGGGACCTCTGCGGACGAGCCTGCCCCGATGTGCGGCCCGCCGTCCACCGCTCAGTCCACCAGAATGACCGCATGACGGAGAACGAAGCGGATCTACGGGCCCTGCTGCGCGAACTCGACGACCCGGACTGGCTGGAGTGGCCGCAGCACTACGACCGAGCCGCGCAGGCGGCCCGGCTGGGCGAGCTGGTGACCCGGCTCGACGGTGACTTCGCGACCCGGTGCGAGGCCGGGACCACCCAGGACTCCAGCGAGTTCGGCCGGGTCGTCGTGCCGGGCGGGGCGACGGCGTGCGGGACCCGGATCGTCGTCTGCCTCAGCAACTTCGGCTCCCTGGCCGTGATCTGCGCCGAGAACCCGGGGGCCTTCTTCGGGACGGAGGACGCCCGGGCCGAAGGAGCGCTGGACGACGCCGATCTCGCCACGGCGACCCGGGCCCTGGTCGACCTCGGCTACGTGGTGGTTCCCGAGGAGTTGATGGAGAGCGACTACGACGGCCCCAGTCAGCTGCCCTGTCACGTTCAGCGGGGCAGCTGGTCACACCGGTTCTTCGGCACCTACTTCGGCCCGTCCCTCCACGCCCACCCGCGATGACGCCCACCCCCGACGACGCCCACCCGCGACGACGCCCGCAGCGGGATCCTCCACGGTTGGCCCCCACTGCTTGAAGGCGCTCTTCGTCCAAGGTGGTTGGGCGTCATATGCGCTCCCTCCATGGTGACATCACATCCGGCGAGTCGGTCGGGGCGCCCCGACGGGCGGCAGCCGCCCTTCCCCCGCGAGACCCTCCTCCAGGCGCCTACACTGCCCGCATGTCGAACCAGAACCCGGTGGCCGGCTCCCTGGAGCGCCGTTGGCCGTCGACGGTGGCCGATGACGAACTCCGCCTGCAGTGGGAGTTCCTGTCCTTCCTCCGCACCACGGTCGTCAACAAGGTCGCGGGCCTGGACGCAACCCTCGCCGCCGCCACCCCGCTCCCGACGTCGCCGTTCATGAGCCTGGGCGGCATCGTCAGGCACCTCACCGCGGTGGAACGCTTCTGGCTGTCGATCGTCGGCGGCGGATCGGACCTGCCCTCGCTGTGGGTGAAGGAGGACGTCCACGCGGAATGGCGGCTGGACGGTCGCGGCACCCCGTCCGGTCTGGTCGCCGCCTACCGGGAGGAGTGGCTCCGGTCCGAACGGGCGCTGGCCCACAGGACCGCGGACGACCGCGCGGCCCGGAGCGTCGACGGAAAGGACTACACCGTGCGGTGGCTGCTCGGTCACGCGATCCAGGAGACGGCCCGTCACGTCGGCCACATGGACGTGCTCCGGGAGTTGGCCGACGGCGCCCGCGGCGAGTGACCGGCCGGCCGGGCCGGCCCCGGCGCCCTCGGCAAGCATCCACCGTCCACCCTCCGGAATGAGAGCTTCCGGCTCCCCGGATGCGTCTGCATTCTTGATCATGACGTGGAACGGGGGTGTCACGACGGGATTTCCGCCTTCGTCACGAAGCATGGACGTCGGACGGGGGAATTGACATAACTGCATCACGAAGTGCCGTGACACTTCGCAGCAACGGGTACAACTCCGGTTCCGCCGTTGAGTGATCCTGGATCCGCCTCGTTCTCGGACTGACCGCCGCGGCGCGCCCGCGCACAGGCCGCGGACGGCCCGGCAGGTGACGACCCGAACCCGGCCGGTTCCGGCGGCGACCCTTCGGACGGCGAACCCCGCACGGTCCGCACCGATCAGGAACTCCGGGGAATTCACCCGCGGGACTCCGCCCACCTGCCGCCCGATCGGCCCGGCCCGACAATTCGGCCCCATCAGGTCAACAGCTCTACGGAATACGAGCTTGACGCTCAGTCACCTAAAATTCGACACTCCGATTGATTCCAGCGCCCGGGGATTCCGTGGGGTTCGAATGGAGAGCACATCACCGATGCGCCGACCAAGCCCCCCTGCTTTGCACACCCATCGATCAACTGACAAGGGGATTTCCCATGACCATCCGCACGAAGGTCGCCGCCGGCGTGATGTCGATAGCCGCACTCGGCCTCGGCGCCGTCTCCGCATCTCCCGCAGCCGCGTCGAGTGGATACTGCGCCAGCTACGACGCCTGCCTGTACTACAGCCCCAACTTCCAGGGCGCCTTCTTCGGCGACGGTTCCGGCACCAGCCAGGGCTACGAGACCTACCAGGACGACTCCGCCTACACCTTCGGGGGCGGTGGCGCCGGAAACGGCCAGTACGTCAGGAACAACGCGGCCTCGGTCATCAACAACAACACCACCTACAGCCTGACGATCACTACAGCCCGGGCGGCTACGGCATCAGCCAGTACTTCAAGCGCGGCACCTGCGGAAACCTGATCCCGGAGCCGCGGAACAACAACGCTTCGCAGTACCAGGATGCGGAGGTCCGGACGAACCTGCAGCACCTGCAACTGGTCAGGAAGTCCATCGACACCGCGCTCAGGAATGCCGAGGCGGTCACCGGCGGCGGCGCGTCGCAGTCCCCGTGACACGGTGATCAGCCGGACGGGCGTGGGCGGATCGCGGAGCGCAGGAGGAGGGTGGTGGTCACACTGCTCACCCCGGTCAGGGCGATGGCGAGGCCGACCGGGAGGAACTCCGCGAAGACGCCGAAGACCAGGGGTCCGACCCCCTGGATGGTCATGGTGGTGGTGTTGAGCAGGGCGAAACTCTGTCCCTGGAGGTGGGACGGGACCGCCTCCAGGAAGCGCCGCTGAAGGCCGAGCAGGTAGGCGGACCCCACGCCGGTGATCACGTACGCGGCGGCGACCGCCGGATACGGCAGGTCCAGCACGAGCGTGACCGGGGGCGCGCCCATCACCAGCAGCAGGGGCAGGACGAGTCGTTCCCGGGTGGCGGGCGCGAACGCCCGCCCGACGACGACGTCGCCGATGAGCATGCCGACGGACGTGGCGGCCAGGAGGGTGCCGGTCTCCGTCGGGCCGAACGCGCGCTGCGCGGCGTACGGGATGAGCAGGCTCCCCGCCGCGGCCAGGTACGCGGCGGGCAGGCACTGGACCATGATCAGCTTGAGGACCCCGGGCGCGGCGACGAGCGCGGCGTTGCCCTGCAGGGTCCTCCGCACGATCGACCCGCCGGCCACCAACGATCCGCCCACCGCCGCCGACCCGGCCGCTGCCGACCCGCCCGCCGTGGACTCGCCCGTGCGGACCGCCTTCGGTCCCGACAGGTACAGGCGGCTGATCACCGACGCGATCAGGTGCGCCCCTGCGGTGACCAGCATCGTCCGCTCCACACCCAGCCACACGACCAGCGCCCCGCCGGCGGCCATGCCCACCATCTGCGCCGAGACCGCGACGAGGTAGGACAGCGAACGCCCCAGCACGTAGGTGTCGCCGGTGAGGATCTCCGCCAGGACGCGGCCCGCAGCCCCGGTGGTGACGGGTGTCAGGCAGGCCACGGCCGCGACGAGCGCCAGGGCCGCCGCGACCGGGAGGTGGCCGAACGCGAGCACCAGCCCGACTGCGCACTGGAGTGCGTAACCCGTGCTGATGAGGGTCCGCGGCGAGAACCGGTCCGCCATCGCGGCGAGGAACAGGCCGCCCACGGCCTGGGGGAGGAAGCCGATCGTCAGCGTCATCGCCGTCAGCAACGGCGATGCGGTCCGGTCGAACACCAGCACCGCCAGTGCGACGGACCGCAGGGTGTCCGACAGGACGCCGAGCAGCCGACCGGCGAAGACGGCACGGAACCGGGTGACCGCGAAGACCTGGCCGTAGGTGGCCTTCGTCGTGAACTCATCGATCACGAGCAGGATGCTCCCGTCCGTGCGTGCGCATCCGGGCGAGCGGCTCCTCGTCGGTGTCCTGGCACGCCGGGAACGGAATCAGCGCCACGTCGCCCTCCCCTTGTCCGTCGAATGGGAAAAGGATCAGTCGGAAACGTGACGCCTGCAACTGAGATATTCCCGCGGGGCCGGTGTGACCACGGCGCCGAATCGCTCCTTCACGGCCTCTCCCGATCAAGCCGTCTGACGATGCGTCGGTTCGAGGCGGCGGGACGGCCTCAGGGTTCGCGGTGGACGATCCGGCGGACCAGGTCCGGCACCCACTCCACGTACTCGACCTCGGCGCCGTCCGCGTGCCGGGCGTAGAGGAAGCGACCGGTCGGGGAGGCGGTCTCCGGCGTGGTGACGACGGCCCCGGCGGCGGTCAGCGTGTCGCTGAGCTCGTCGAGGTCGGAGACCACGACCGTCGCCGAGGCGTGCGCGTACTTGGCCCGTTCGGCGGGCGGTCCGGCGATGACCAGGAAGTCGCCGATGGCGGCCAGTTCGATCTCGTGGAAGCGGAAGAGCAGGTCGGGTTCGGCGCCGGTCAGGGTGCGCAGGAGGGGGAGGGCCTGGTCGAGGCCGTCGGACCAGAGGCGGGCGTAGGTCTTGAGGATGGTCATCGGTGATCCCTGGTAGCTGTCGGTTACCGGATCACCGTATGCGGGTGAACTCCCCCGCAGAAGAGCGCACTTTGGGGTGCGTGGGGTGCCGTTCGGAGACCGCGTGACCGGGCCGGGCCGGACCGGTCACGCGGTCCCTGGCCTACGCCGCCGGGCCGGTGCCGCCGTCGGGCCGAGCCAGGCCCGGGGCACGGTCGGCGGAGCGGGGGGCGGCGCGGTCGGCGAACGGGGCCCCGCCACGGGCCCGCTCCGGGTTCGGGGAGCGGTCGCGGTCCTGCACCGGCTCCCGGTCGGCGTTCCAGGCGATCAGCATCCGCAGGGCGTCGTCCGACGGGCTGCCGCGCTCGGCCGTGTACGTGACCAGGGCCTGGTCCGGGTCGTCCGCCGAGCGCAGCGTCTCGTAGACCAGTTCCATCCGCCCGACCAGCGGGTGCCGGAACCCCTTCCTGCCGGACGTCTTGTCGCGGACCGGGTGCTCGGCCCACCACTGGCGGAACTCCGGGCTGCGCATGGACAGTTCGCCGATCAGCTCGGCGAGCCTGGGGTCGTCCGGCCGGCGCCCGGCCTCCAGGTGCAGGAAGGCGGCGTTCTCCCGCGCGCAGCCGACCCAGTCCTCGTACAGCTCGCGCGAGGCCGGATCGAGGAAGGTGATGCGGGCGATGTTCCGCTCGGCCGGGTCGAGTGCGCCGTAGTCGCCGAACAGGGCCACGGCGGCGCGGTTCCAGGCCAGGATGTCCATGCGCCGGCCCATCACCACGGCCGGCACGTCGATCATGGCGTCGAGCAGCCGGGCGAGCGTCGGCCGGACCCGTTGCGGGGCCGCGGCGGCCCGGGCCGCCGACGCCCTGGCCGCCGACGCCCGGCCGCTGCCGCCACCCGGCGCGGTGCGGGCGAGCCGGTGCAGGTGCCGGGCCTCCTCCGGGTCGAGCCGCAGCGCGCGGGCGACGGCGTCGAGCACGGCGTCCGAGGGGTTGCCCACCCGCCCCTGTTCGAGCCGGGTGTAGTAGTCGACGCTCACGCCGGCGAGCTGGGCGAGTTCCTCGCGGCGCAGCCCCGACACCCGGCGGCGACCGCCGTAGTCCGGCAGGTCGACGTCCTCGGGCCGGAGCCGGGAGCGTCGGGTCCGCAGGAACTCGTTGAGGCTGATCGCTGTGCTGCTCATAGGACGATTCTCTCTGCTCGGGGCTCCCTCAGCCTGGTCCTGCCGGAACCAGGCTGAGGGAGGGGTCGGGCCTCCCCGGCGCGCACGCGGCCCGGGCCGCCCCCTGCAGCGGCCTCACCAACTGCCGGCGACCGCCACCACGCCGCCGTCCACCACGAAGTCCTGCCCGGTGATGTAGGAGGAACGGGACGAGAGCAGGAAGGCCACCGTCTCCGCGATGTCCTCGGCCTCGCCCAGCCGGCCCAGCGGCACCTGCGCCAGCACGGCGTCCTTCGCGGACTGTTCGGTGATGACCGCGTCGAACATCTCGGTGACGATGTAGCCCGGGCTCACCGAGTTGACCCGGATGCCGCGCCCGGCGAACTCGCTGCCCAGGGTGCGGGCCAGGTTGTGGACGGCCGCCTTGGTCGCCGCGTACACCGGGGCGTTGGGCAGGCCGCGGTGGAGCGTCCAGGAGGCGTTCAGGACGACGGACCCGCCGCCGGCGGCCTCCAGCAGCGGCAGCGCGTGCTGGACGGTGAAGAAGACGCCCTTGAAGTTGACGTCGACGGTGTGGTCGAAGGACTTCTCGGTCACGTCGGTCGGCAGCTCGAAGATGCCGACGCCGGCGTTGGCGAAGACGCCGTCCAGCCGCCCGTGGCGCTCCCCCACGAGGTCGGCCAGGCGGGCCAGGTCGGCCGGCTTCGCGGAGTCGGCGCGTACGGCGAACACCCTTTCCCCGGAGGCCAGTTCGGCTTCGGCCCGGCGCAGCCTGGCCTCGTCACGGCCGGTGATCACCACCTCGGCGCCGGAGGCGAGGAGGTGGCGGGCGGTGGCGAGGCCCATGCCGCTGGTCCCGCCGGTGATCAGCACGGTCCTGCCGTCGAATTCGCCGGCCGATCCGGGGGTGCGGTGGTCGTTGCGGTTGGTCTTGGATCCGTCGTTCTCGGTCATGGCTCCACCTTCGCGGCGACCCGCCTGTCCCAACCAGGCCCGATCCGACCCCGGGTCCGGCAGGACCACCCTCGCCGCCCGGACACGGGGTGACGCGGGACGGGTGACGTCGGCCCCGGGTACTACACCGGGGTTGGCCCCCCGGTGCCACGACGCAGGGAACCCGGGGACGGGAGGGTGAGGACATCAGCCGCACGAGGGCGAGGAGCCCACCGATGTCCCCGATCCGCCGTACCGTCCGCCCCGCCCTCAGCAGCGCCCTCAGCACTGCTCTCCGCCCCGCCCTCAGCAGTTCCCTCCGCACTGCGGCCGGCGCCTTCCTGGCGCTGCCGGTGGGCCTGGCGGCGGTCGCCCTGACCCTGACCGGTCGGCCCGGGCGGGCCGCCCACTGGCAGGGCCGGCTCTCCGGCGGCCGGGGGTGGACCGGCGGCCGGGTGCTGGGCCGCGCCGCGCTCGGGCTCCCGCTGGACGTGGCGGCCTTCGCGCTGATCGGGTACGCGCTGTTCAACTCGGTCCGGAACTTCGGCTACCCGGTCTGGTACCTGGGCAGCGACTACCACCAGGCCTGGGGCGGCCCCACCATGGCGGGCGTCTGGGCGGTGCACGCGGGCGGGTGGCTGCTCTGCCTGGCCGTGCTGCTGCACTGGCCCGTGCGGTGGCTGGCGCGGGGTCAGCGGGCCGTCGGCCGCCGGATCACGGGCGAATGAACGACGGGTGACGGGCCGGGCGTCCGCCCGTGATCCGTCGGCCGCCGCTCCGGGGCACTCCGCCCTGCCCCTTCGGGAGCGGCTCCGACCGCCGGTCCCGCCCGCCGCACCTTCCGGATCCGCACGATCCACATATGCAGGTGAACGACATATATAGTCATCCTGCGTACGTGGGCCGCAGAGGCCCGCGCTACGGTTCGACGCACCCGCCGTACCCCGGGGAGCGGGATACGGCCAGGTCGGCCTGGGAGGAGCAGAGTTCGATGGGGCAGGTCACCACACCCACCGCGAGGACCGCGGGAGCGGAAGGGACGGCGGACGCCGCCGAGGCGCCGCGGGAGACCCGGGACGGGTCCCCCGCCGCCGTACCGCCGACCGGACTCGCGGGCCGGGCGATACGGCGGTTGGCGGTGCTCCGCCTCCGCCGCTGGTTCTGGCCCGCCGCGCTGGCCGCCGGGTACCTCGTCCAAGTCCTCTTCCGACTCGTCCTCGTCCGGCACCTCGACTACCCGTCGGTCCACCCGGACGAGGAGTCGTACCTGATCCTGGCACGCGTCCTCGCGGGCCGCCCCACCACCGAGATGCCGGTCGGCGTGGTCATCCCCGGCGGCTACGCGCTGCTGATCTCCCCCGCCCTGCGGATCGCCGACGACCCGGTGACGGCGTACCACCTGGTCCTCGGGATCAACGCCCTGGTCAGCGCGCTGGTCCTCCCGCTCGCCTACGCCGCCCTGCGGCGCCTCGGCCTGCAGCGCGGCGCCGCGTACGCCTTCGGCGCCGCCACCGCGCTGCTGCCGCCGGTGGTCTTCTACTCGCAGTTCGCGCTCACGGACGCCGTCCTGCCCGCGCTGATCCTCGCCTGGCTGCTCTGCCTGCACGGCTGGCTCACCGACGGGCCGGCGCGCGGCCGTACCAGGTACGCCGCCGGGGCGGGTGCCGCCGCCGCCTACGCGATGGCCACGCACGACCGCGGCGGCGTGGTCGTCGCCCTGACGGCCGCCGTGTTCGCCGGCGTCCTGCTGTTCCGCAAGGCTCCGTGGCGCACGGCCGTCGCCGGCCTCGGGGCTCTGGGGGCCGGCGCGCTCGGCACCGAGTTGCTGGCCCGCTGGCTGCACGCGCAGTTCACCGTCGAGGACAGCGACGTCGGCGGCTTCCTGTGGAAGGGCCTCACCGACCCGGAGGCCACCCAGCGGACCCTCACCAGGACAGCCGGCCAGATCTGGTACTTCACCGTCTCCACCTGGGGAATCGGCGGACTGGCCGTCGTCGCCTGCCTGTTCGCCGTGTTCAGCCGCCGCACGCCGCTCCCGCACCGCATCACCGGCGGCGTCCTGGTGGCGCTCCTCGTCGGCACCGCCCTGGCCTCCGCCGCGGCCCTTCCGGACGACGGGCGCATCGACAACTGGGTCTACGCCCGCTACACCTCCTACCTCGTGCCGGCGGCCTTCGTGACGGGCGTCGCGGTCGTCGCCCGCTGCGGCCGGCGCGCACTCGGCAGGTCCGCGGCGGCGACGACCGGGCTGATCGCGCTCCTCGCCGTCCTGGTGATCGGCTCGGCCGGCTCGAAGCTGCGGACCCAGGGCTTCGTGCTCTGGACGCTGCCGGACGTGTCGTTCCTCACCGCGGACTGGGGCCGGCTCTCCATGGTCCGGGCCAGCACGGCCGCACTCGTCATCTTCTGCGCCGTCCTCCTGATCCGGACCGCCGGGGGCCGCAGGGCCTTCTGGGCGGTCGGCGTCTCCCTGGTCCTGTTCGCCGGGTTCGCCACCGCGACGATCACCGAACGCGTCTCCCAGCCGCACTCGGCCTGGCGCAAGCCCCTGGCCACCGGCTTCACCCACAGCGCGGGGCTGAAGCCCGACGACAGCGTCGTCTTCGTCTGGGACCTCGAATGGACCCTGCGCACCACCCAGACCTTCGAGGTCTACCGGGGCCGCGTCTGGTACCTCGACCCCCGCTGGCAGCCGCTCCCCCCGGCGGCCACCGCGGTCGTCACCCCCCTGCCCGGCCAGGGGCAGGAGCCCGAGGCCTACTGGCCCGCGCACCCCGCCGGCTGGTACGTCGACCGGACCGACACCCAGCAGAACTGGGCGCTTTGGCGCAAGCGCTGAGGCAGCGCCGCGGACGCTTCGAGGGCAGTCCCGGGGGTGCCGCACGCGCAGTCCCGAGACCGCTCCGAGGGCAGCCGGAGCCCCCTGCCGGGGGCATCGGGGGCCGCGGACACGGCGGAGGCCGTCAGCGGTCGTCGGGCTGCGGACCCTAAGGGTCTCCCGCACGCCCCGCCTCCGGGGCGGGTCGTCCGCGGGGACGGTTTGCGCGCGGACGGACGGCCCGCAGGAACCCCCGGTCCCTGCGGGCCGTCCACGTGTTCGGGGGCGGGGGACGAGGGCTACGGACCTCAGGAGAGATGCACATGACTCGGCACAGCGCGCTTCGGCGCGGGGTGGGCGTTGCGACGGCGGCCTCGGCGGTGGTGCTCGGAACGGCCCTGCCCGCGGCGGCGGCCGGATCGGGACGGGGCGGGGCGGAACGCGACGGGACGGTGGCCGCGATGGAGGCGGCCGTGCGGACCGAGGGATTGCCCGGGATGATCGCCACGGCGACCCGTCCGCACGGGAGCCGGTCGGTGGCGGTCGGGACGGCCGACACCGCGACCGGGCAGCCGCGGTCGGCCCGGGAGCGGTTCCGGATCGGGAGCGTGACGAAGATGTTCGTCGCGACCGTCCTCCTCCAGCTCCAGGCGGAGGGGCGGCTCGACCTCGACGACGCCGTGGAGACGTGGCTGCCCGGGGTGGTGAGCGGGAACGGGAACGACGGCTCGGCGATCAGCATCCGGCAACTGCTCGACCACTCCAGCGGGCTGTTCGCCTACGACGACGACCCCGGAATGGCGGCGGTGCTGTTCACTCCGCAGTTCCTGAGCCACCGCTACGACACCTACACACCGGCGGAACTGGTGCGGCTCGCCGTGTCGCACCCGCCCGTCTTCGCGCCGGGGACGAAGCGCGAGTACTCCAACACCAACTACGTCCTGGCCGGGATGATCGTCGCCGAGGTGACCGGACGCCCGTACGGCACGGAGATCGAGCGGCGGATCATCCGGCCGCTGGGGCTGGGCGGCACCAGCGTGCCCGGCACCGCGACCGCCGTGCCACGGCCGCACGCGCGCGGCTACTCGAAGCTGTTCGGCGGCTCGCCGACGCCCGTGGAGACGACCGAACTCAACCCGTCGATGGCCGGGGCCGCCGGGGAGATCATCTCCACGACCGACGACCTCACCCGCTTCCTCTCCGCGCTGATGCGCGGACGGCTGCTCCCGCCGGCCGAGTTGGGCGAGATGCTCACCACGGAGGGCGCCGGCGGGCTCGGCATCGGCGGCGGGACGCTGTCCTGCGGGGTCGCCGTCTGGGGGCACGACGGCGGCATCCACGGGTCGTCGACCCTCGCGCTGACCACCCGGGACGGCCGGCACGCCGTCGCGTTCAACGCCAACGCCGACTGGTTCACCGGCAAACTCAAGCTCGCCGAGGCCGAGTTCTGCGGCTGACCGGCAGCCGGGCCGCCGGCCTGCAGCGCAGGCCGGCGGCGCAGCGCGGCCGGGCGGCCCGGCCGAGGGGCCGTCGGCCGGGCCGGGCCGGGCCTCACGCCAACCGGCGGGCCCCCTCCGAGGGGATCACCGTGTAGAGGTGCGGCTCGGCATGGCCGGCGGCCGCGAACGCCGCGACGACCTCCTTGGCCACCGCCTCCGCCACTCCCGTCTCCACCAGGGCGATCACCGAGCCGCCGAAGCCCCCGCCGGTCATCCGGGCCCCGAGGGCCCCGGCGGCGACGGCCGTGGCGGCGGCGAGGTCGGTCTCGGCGCAGGACACCCGGTAGTCGTCCCGCAGGGAGGCGTGTCCGGCGGTGAGGATCGGGCCGAGGGCGGCCGGGCCGTGCCGCTCCAACTCCGCGACGGCGTGCTCGACCCGCTCGTTCTCGGTCACCACGTGGCGGACCAACGGGCGCAGCTCGTCCGGGAGTTGTTGCAGTGCGAGCGGAAGGTCGAAACCCGAGAGGTCGCGCAGCGCCGCCACCCCGAGCAGGACGGCCGCCCGCTCGCAGCCCGCCCGCAGCGCGGCGTAGGCGCCGTCGGCGAGGTCGTGCTGCACCCGCGTGTCGATGACGAGCAGGGCCAGGCCCGCACCCGCGAGGTCGAGCGGGACGTGCCGGACGGAGAGGTCGCGGGCGTCCAGGTGGAGTGCGGCCCCGGCGCGACAGGCCATCGAGGCCATCTGGTCCATGATCCCGCACGGCACGCCGACGAACGCGTTCTCGGCCCGCTGGGAGAGCAGCGCGAGCCGGCGCGCATCCAGGCCGAGCCCGTACAGGTCGTTGTAGGTGAGGGCGACCGCGCATTCGAGCGCGGCGGAGGACGAGAGGCCCGCGCCGGCGGGCACGTCGCTGTCGATCAGCAGGTCGGCGCCGCCGACGGGGTGACCGGCCTCCCGCAGGGTCCACACGACCGCGGCGGGGTACGCGGCCCAGCCCGCCACTCCGCCGGGCTCCAGCGCGGCCACGTCCAGCTCGACGATCTCGCCCGGGGTCCGGGAGGAGTGCAGGCGCAGCAGGGTGTCGGGGCGGCGGCGGGCCTGCACGCGGACGGCCTGCGGCAGGGCGATCGGCAGGACGAACCCGTCGTTGTAGTCGGTGTGTTCACCGATCAGGTTGACCCGGCCGGGCGCCGCCCAGGCGCCGTCGGGGGCGTGGCCGAACAGCTCGGCGAAGAGGGTGGTCGTGGTCATCGCTGCTCTCCACCGGTGGTGGACGCGACCTCCCGCAGACGCCGGGCGGCGTCCTCGGGGGCGACGTCGTTCATGAAGGCTTCCATGCCGGACTCGGTGCCGGCCAGGTACTTGAGCTTGTCGGCGGTCCGCCGGACGGTGAACAGTTCGAGGTGCAGGCCGAGTTCGTCGCCGCCGACGACCGGGGCCTGGTGCCAGGCGGAGATGTACGGGGCCGGGACGCGGCGTTCGCCGTCGCCGAAGAGGCGGTCGAAGCGGCGCAGCAACTCCAGGTAGATACCGGGGAGTTCTTCGCGTTCGGCTTCGTCCAGCCGGGTGAGGTCGGGGACCCTGCGGTGCGGGTGGAGGTGGACCTCGTAGGGCCAGCGGGGCGCGAAGGGGACGAAGGCCGTCCAGTGCTCGCCGGCGAGCACGACCCTCTCCCCGTCGGCGCGTTCGGCGGCGACGAGGTCCTCGAAGAGGTTGCGCCCGGTGGCGGCGCGGTGCCGGGCGGCCCGGTCGATCATGTGGGCGGTGCGCGGCGTGGTGAACGGCAGCGCGTAGATCTGGCCGTGCGGGTGGGCGAGAGTGACGCCGATCTCGGCGCCCCGGTTCTCGAAGCAGTAGACCTGCTGGACGCCCCCCAGGGCGGAGAGTTCGGCGGTGCGGTCGGTCCAGGCGTCGAGCACCAGCCGGGCGCGGTCCTCGTCGAGGTCGGCGAAGGAGGCGTCGTGGTCGGCGGTGAAGCAGACCACCTCGCAGCGGCCGGCCCCGGGGCGGGTGGCGTGCAGCGGGTCGCCGAGACTGGGTCGGACGGGGTGCGTGTCGGGGTGTCCGGCCAGCGAGGGGAACCGGTTCTCGAAGACCGCGACCTGGTAGTCCGAGGCCGGGATCTCGCTGAGCCGCCCGTCGCGCGAGGGGCAGAGCGGGCACTGGTCGGCGGGCGGGTGGTAGGTGCGGACCTGGCGGTGCGCGGCGACGGTCACCCAGGCGCCGGTCAGCGGGTCGAGCCGCACTTCCGAGGACGGCGCGGCGGCTTCGAGCGGCCGCCGGTCGACCGCGTCCCGGCCGGCGGGGGCCGCCCCGCGGTCGAAGTAGATCAGTTCGCGGCCGTCGGCCAGCGTGGCGACGGTCCTGGTGGTCGAGCCGGCCAGGTCGGTCTCCCCGGTCACCGTTCCGGCCATGTCCTGCTCCCTTGCATGGAACTCCCCTTCAACAACATGGCCAAACAATATCGAACATTTACCAACATTGCTGCACCCATCGTCGCACGATCCGGTTTCACCTCGGGCAAGGGCCCGTGGCGAAGGCGCACGGACGGGACGCCCGGCGCGACGGGGCCCGCCGGTCAAGACGTTCCGCACGCCAGGGGGCGAGGGAGGAGACGGGTAGCGCGGCCGGGCCCCCACCGCAAGACGCTCAACGCGGGAGCGACGCGCCGGACGCGGGCCGGTGGCGGTGGACCGGCCGGACGGCGCGGGCCGGACCGGCGCTCACGCCGGGGCGAGCCGCCGCGACCGGGGCCGGGCCGGTGACCGTGGCGGGCCGGGAGTCCCGGGCGGGGCGCCAGGCACGGACCGCCAGAAAGGCGGCGGCCAGGGCCAGGGCCGCGAGGGCGAGGACGGCGGCGGGGAGGCCCGCGGTGGCGCCGAGCCAGCCCGCCAGGGGGTAGGCGAGCAGCCAGCAGCCGTGCGACAGCGAGAACTGGGCGGCGAACGCGGCGGGCAGCTCCGCCGCCGGCACCGCGGCCCGCAGCAGCCGCCCGCCGGGGGTGAGGATCAGCGAGCCCGCCGCACCGAGGCCCGCCCAGACGGCGAGCAGCACGGGCCAGCGCCACCCCCCGCCGCCCGTCGAGGTGAGGACGGCCAGGGCGGCGAGCAGCCCCGCGATGCCGAAGGCGGCCGGGACCATGACACTGCGGTCGGCCACCCGGTCCAGGACCCGGGGCAGCAGCAGCGCGACCGCCATCGACCCGCCCCCGTACGCGCCGAGCGCGATCGGCACGTCACCGGCGGGGCGGCCGAGCTGGTCGCGGACGTAGACGACGGTGTTGACGATCACCATGGCGCCGCCGGCGGCGACCGCGAGGTCCAGGGCGAGCAGGGCCCGCAGGCGCGGGACGGAGAGGAAGAGGCGCAGTCCTTCCAGCGACCGGGCCGCGACGGACGGCGCCCGCGAGCCGCGCGCGCCGCCCACCGCCCCGCGCGCCGCCGCGACCGGCAGGACCACCGAGACCACCAGGACCGCCGAGGCGAGGAACCCGATCACCGTCCCCCAGAACAGCCAGCGGTAGCCGACCAGGGCGAGCAGGCCGGCGGCCAGGGCCGGGCTGACCAGGCTCTCCGTGTCGTAGGCGAGCCGGGAGAGGGAGAGCGCGCGGGTGTAGTCGCGCTCGTCGGGCAGCACCTCGGGGATCACCGACTGGAACGCCGGCGTGAACGTCGCGGAGGCCGCCTGGAGGACGAAGATCAGCAGGTAGACCTGCCAGACGCCGGTGACGAAGGGCAGTGCGAGTGCCACCGCCGCGCGGGCCAGGTCGGCCGCGACCAGCAGCCGCCGGCGGGGGATCCGGTGGGCGAGCACGGCGACGACCGGGGCGATCCCCACGTACGCCGCCATCTTGATCGCCAGGGCCGTCCCGAGCACGGCACCGGCCGAGGCACCGGCCAGGTCGTAGGCCAGCAGGCCGAGCGCCACCGTGGCCAGGCCGGTCCCGGCGAGGGCGACCACCTGGGCGGTGAGGAGGTGTCGGTAGGTGCGGTTGCGGAGCACGGAGAGCATGGGAACCCCGATCGACTCGGCGCGCAGACGGGTACGGCGCGAACCAGGGACGTCTCCTTCAGGATAGGACAACATGTGCATACGTGTGCACTCATTGGAGAGGGGGAGGCCACCGAAAGCCCGGCACCCGGCCGTCGGGCCGTTCCACCGGCCGCTCCACCGACCACTCCGGCCGGTCCGCCGACGGCTCTAGTCGTGCGGCGGCAGTCCGCTGATCTGGTGGTCGGCGACGTTCAGCGCCTCGTGCACCAGCCGCCGCAGGTGGCCGTGCCGCAGCGTGTACACCACCCGCCGACCGTCCTTGCGGGTGGCCACGAGGCCGGCCAGCCGCAGCTTGCTCAGGTGCTGACTCACCGACGGCCGCGCCGCGCCGCAGAACTCGGTCAGTGTCGTCACGTCCGCCTCGCCCTCGCTCAGCCGCTGCATCAGGGCGAGCCGGGTCCGGTCCGCGAGCAGCGCCAGGACACCCGCGGCCACGTCGAGCCGCTCGTCCGTGCCGGACGCCTGCGACACGTGCGCACCTGATACCTGGAGGCTCCCGCTCATGGCCTCATCGTAGAGGGCGCGCGGCCCGCCCTCACCCGCCGTGAGGCCACTGATCCGCGCCGCACCGCGCGCCGCACGCCGCTCCCGCACGCCGCTCCCGCACGGCCGCCGGCCACGGGGCGCGCGGCCCACCCCCTCACTCCCCCCGGAGGTCGGCGACCCGGCGGATCTTGCCGACCGACCGCTCCAGGCTGTACGGATCCACGACCTCGACGTCCACGCTCACCCCGACCCCGTCCTTCACGTCGCGCGCGATCGCCGCCACCGCCGCCTCCCGCTGTCCGGGCCCGGCACCGGGCCGCGCCTCCACCCGGACGGTCATGTGGTCCAGGCGGCCCCGGCGGGTCAGCCGGAGCTGGAAGTGCGGCGCGACGGCCGGGGTCCGCAGGACGATCTCCTCGATCTGGGTCGGGAACACGTTGACCCCGCGCAGGATGATCATGTCGTCGCAGCGCCCGGTGACCTTGGCCATCCGGCGGAACGCGGGCCGGGCGGTGCCGGGCAGCAGCCGGGTGAGGTCGCGGGTGCGGTAGCGGATCACCGGCAGCGCCTCCTTGGTGAGCGAGGTGAGGACCAGCTCGCCGCCCTCACCGTCCGGCAGCACCCGGTCCGTGAACGGGTCCACCACCTCCGGGTAGAAGTGGTCCTCCCAGATGTGCAGGCCGTCCTTGGTCTCCACGCACTCCTGGGCGACGCCCGGACCCATCACCTCGGAGAGGCCGTATATGTCGACGGCGTGGAGGCCCGTCCGCCGCTCGATCTCCGCCCGCATCTCCTCCGTCCACGGCTCGGCGCCGAAGATGCCGACCCGCAGCGAGGTGGCCCGCGGGTCGACCCCCTGGCGATCGAACTCGTCGAGGAGGGTGAGCAGGTAGGACGGGGTGACCATGATGATCTCGGGCCCGAGGTCCTGGATCAGCTGCACCTGACGCGCCGTCATGCCGCCCGAGGCGGGGATCACCGTGCAGCCGGCCCGTTCGGCACCGGCGTGCGCACCCAGCCCGCCGGTGAACAGCCCGTAGCCGTAGGCGATGTGCACCGTCTGACCGGGGCGCCCGCCCGCCGCACGGATCGAGCGCGCCACCACGTCGGCCCAGACGTCGAGGTCGTGCTCGGTGTAGCCGACCACGGTCGGGCGGCCGGTGGTACCGCTGGAGGCGTGGATCCGGCGCACCCGCTCCCTCGGGACGGCGAACATGCCGAACGGATAGGTGTCGCGCAGGTCCGCCTTGGTGGTGAAGGGGAACCGGGCGAGGTCGGCGAGGGTCCGGCAGTCCGCGGGCGCCACACCGGCGGCGTCGAACCTGCGGCGGTAGAGCTCGACGTTGTCGTAGGCGTGGTGCAGCGTGGCCCGCAGGTGCTTGAGCTGGTGCGCCTTCAGTTCGTCGGCGGTCATCCGCTCCCCGGCGTCCAGCAGCGCGTCCGGGAGCGGCTCCCCCAGGCGCGTCCGCGAGGCGGCCGGACCGGCCCCACTGCTGCTCATCAGGTCTCCTCCGCGCCGTGACGCCCGCCGCCCTGCCGCCTTGCCGCCCTGCCGTCCTGCCGCCCCGCCGCCTCGCCGCAGGGGGGAGGCGACCCGCGGGCGGGCCGACCGATCATTCGGTTGCCGCCGGGCACGGCCATTGACTCAGCACCCGAACCACGTGTCAAGGCTCGCCGCGCAGGCCGGGACGGCCGACCGGGCCGGAGGCCGGCTGCCGGGCCGGTTCGCCGCGTTCCGCGTGCGGATCTCTGCCGAACGGCAGATGGCAGCGGCCCGCCGGTCCGGAAGGCTCGACCACGTCACCTTCCCCACCCTCCGACCGGCCGGGAGAGCGGAGCCCATGCCCCATCTCGCACACGAACCAGCACTCGACCTGATCGACGTCACCAAGGTCTACCGGGGCGGCCAACGCGCCGTCGACGGCCTCACCCTCCGGCTCCGCCCGGGCCTGCTCGGCCTGCTCGGCCCGAACGGGGCGGGCAAGTCCTCGCTGATGCGGATCGTCGCCACCGTCACCCGGCCCACCGCCGGCCAGGTGCTCTACCGGGGCGCCGACGTCCTCGCCGAACCCGACCTGCTCCGCCGCCAACTGGGCTTCCTCCCCCAGGATTTCAGCGTCCACCCGAACCTCACCGCACCCGCGTTCCTGGCCTACCTGGCCGCCGCCAAGGGCCTCCGGGCCCGCGCCGCCCGGGCCCGGATCGACGAGCTCCTCGCCCTGGTCAACCTGACCGGGGCGGTCCGACGGCCGCTCGGCGCGTACTCCGGCGGCATGCTGCGGCGCGTCGGCATCGCCCAGGCGCTGCTCGGCGACCCGCAGGTCGTCGTCGTCGACGAACCCACCGCCGGGCTCGACCCGGAGGAACGGGTCCGCTTCCGCAACCTGCTGAGCACGCTCGCCACCGACCGTGTCGTGCTGCTCTCCACCCACATCGTCTCCGACATCGAGTCGGTGGCCGGGGACATCGCGGTCGTCGCGGGCGGCCGGCTGCTGCGCCGGGGCACCCCCGAGGAGTTGCTGGGCGACCAGGCCGGCCGGGTCTGGGAGGTGGCGGTCGACCCCGCGGCGGTGACCGCCGTCCAGGAGCGGTACGTGATCAGCCGGATGGTGCGCACCGCCGACGGCCGGGTCCGGCTGCGGCTGCTCGCGGACGGCGCGCCGTCCGCCGACGCCGTGCCGGTCGCGCCGGACCTGGAGGACGCGTACCTGGCGCTGGTCCGCCCGACGGGCGCCGCCGGCGCTCCGGGCCGGGGCGCGGGAGCGTTCCCGGACCCGTCGTCCGGTCCGGTGGCCGGGCCGCACGGGCCGGAGGTGCGGCGGTGACGGGGCACGGCGGACGCGGCGGACGCTCCGGACGCTCCGGGCTCGGCGGCGGAGACGGCCCGGGCCTCGGGCTCCGCAGGGGCGGCGGGCAGGACCGGCGGCCGGGAAGAGACGGCCCGGTCGGGTCCGGTACGCCGGGCCGGCTCGCCCGGCTGGCTCTCGGCGACTTCCGGGACCGGGTCCGGCGCCCCGCCTACGCGGTGACCCTGCTCGCCGCCGTCGGCCTCGGCCTGCTCGCCGTCCCGCCCGCCGACGGGCACTGGGCGATCCTCGCCCTGGGCAGCCACCGGGGCGAGTACAACAGCGCGTACGTCGGCACGGCGACCGCACTCGCCGGGGCGCTCTGGCTCACCCTCGGCGGGTTCTACGTGGTCCGCAAGGGCCTGGGCCGCGACGAGGAGACCGGCGTCGGCCTGCTCCTCGCGGCCACCCCGCTGCGGACCGCCGACCTGCTGCTGGCGAAGTTCCTCGGCAACCTCCTCGTCCTCGGCTCGATGCTCGGCGTCCTCGCGCTCACCACGCCCGCCCTGCAGCTCGTCCGGGGCGAGGACCGGGCCGTCGACCCGCTCGCCCTGCTGACGCCGTTCCTGGTGCTGACGCTGCCCCTGCTGGCGATGACGGCGGCCGTGGCCGTCCTCTTCGAGACCGTGCCACTGTTGCGGACCGGCCTCGGGAACGTGGCCTGGTTCGTCCTCGCACCGGCCCTGCTGATCGCCGGAGAGTCTCCCGGCGCGCCGTTCGGCGGGCTCGGTCTCGGCCCGGCCGCGGCGTCGCTGAGCGACGGTCTGGCGGCGCGGGGGGTCGAGCTCGGCGGCGAGGAGTTCAGCCTCGGCCTGACGAGGGTGGACGCGCCGCTGGAGCCGTTCCCGTGGGACGGCGCGGCCTTCGGGGCCGGGTTCCTGACGCAGCGGCTGCTGCTGGTCGTGCTCGCGGTCGGGGTCGCGGTGCTGCCCGCGCTCTGGTTCCACCGGTTCGACCCGGCGCGGGGCGCGGGCCTGGGCGCGGACCGCGGCGGTCGGGTGCCCCTCGGCACGGGGGCGGTCCCGGCCGGACCGACCGCGCCGGCCGCACCGGCCGGCGCCCCCGTCCCGGCACCGGCCCTGCGGCCGCCTGTCGGGACGGGGACGACGGCCGACGGATCCGGCAGCGGGTTCGGCGCCGGGTTCGGGCGCCTGCTCGCCGGAGAGGTCCGGATCCTGTTCGGCGACACCTCGCGCTGGTGGTGGCTGGGCGCCGCCGTCCTCGGCCTCGTCGGGCTCGCGGTCCCGCCCGAGGTGGGCGTCGGCGTGCTGCTCCCGGCCGCCTGGGTCTGGCCGGTGCTGCTCTGGTCCCGGCTGGGCAGCCGGGCGGCCGAGTACGGGCTTGAGGTCCTGCTCGGCGCCTACCCGGCCGCCCGGTCGAGGCTGGTGGCCGAGTGGGCCTCGGGCGTGGTGCTCACCGCCCTGGTCGGCGCGGGGGTGCTGGTCCGCCTCGTCGCGGCCGGCGACGCCGACGGGACGGCGGCCTGGGCCGCGGGCGCCCTGTTCGTCCCTTCGCTGGCCCTCGCGCTGGGTGCGCTCTCCCGGACCCACCGGCTGTTCCAGGCGCTCTACCTGCCGCTCTGGTACTTGGTGGTGAACCAGGTCGCCGCGCTGGACTTCATGGGAACCGTCCGGCGCGCGGGTCAGCCGGCGGGGCCCTCCCCGCTGCTGGTCGCCGCGGCGGCACTGGTCCTGCTGGGCGTCGCACTGCTGACCTCCTCGGCCCGGCGCGCCGCCCGCGCCTGATCCGGCGGCGGCCCTCCACCCCCGCGGAGGGCCGCCGTCCGGGTCTGCGGCGCCCGCCGCCCCCGGGGACCCGACCGGGGACGGCCCGCCGGACCGCTCACCACTCCCGCGCCGAGGCCAGCAGCCGCTCCCGGACCAGGGCCACCGCCGGGCCCACCACTCCCGGGCGCTGCACGAGGTAGGCGGTGTTGATCGGCGGGTCGACCGGCTCGTCGAGCAGAACCAGTGCCCCGGACGCCAGCCCGGACGCGCCCAGGTAGCGCGGCACGACGGCGAAGCCCGCGCCCGCCGTGACGGCGGCGATGACACCGCGCAGGTCGGGCACGGTGAGCGCCGGGCGACAGCTGAGACGGCGGCCGAAGACGTGGCGCCAGTACCGGCGCACGATGGGCAGGTCCTCGGCGTAGGCGACGAGCGGCACCCCGTGCAGGGCGGAGGGCCCCTCGACGGCGAGCCGGCCGGCCAGGCGGTCCGCCCACACCGGTGCCGCGACGAGGACGAACTCCTCGTCGCCCAGCGGTACGGCGGTCAGCGCACGGCCGCGCGGGCGGTCGGTGGCGATCACCAGGTCGTGCCGGCCGGCCCGCAGCTCGTCCAGCAGCGGCTCCGTGAGGCCGGGCGTCACCCGCAGCCGGACGCCCTCGGCGATCAGCGGGGCGAGGGCGGGCAGCACCAGGGTGCAGAGCAGTTCGGCCGGGCCTCCCAGGTGGACGGGCTCGGCGGCGGACGGCGGCCCGGTCCCGGCGCCGGTGACGGCCGCGAGCGCGTCGAGCGGATCGGCGATGCGGGCGGCGAGTTCGTCGGCGGCGGGGGTGGGGGTGACGCCGCGCGGCTGTCGTTCGAACAGCTCGCGTCCGGTCTGGCGCTCCAGCGCGCGGATCTGCGAGGTCACCGTCGGCTGGGAGAGCCCGACCAGCCGGGCGGCGGCGGTGAACGAACCGGACCGGTGGACCGCCAGGAAGGTCCGCAGCAGGTTCAGGTCGGCGGGCACCACGGTGTCGGCTGCATGACCCGGGCTCACACGATTCCGGCTCTGGCTCTGGCTCTGGCTCACGCCGTCAGCCTAGGCCGCCGCACCTGCCCGCAACCGCCGCCGGGCGGGGCCGGCCCCGCAGCTCACGCCCAACGCACCAGGTCCGCCGCACCTCCGCTGACCACCGCGGTGACCGGCAGACCCGCCGCCGCCAGCAGACCGGCCGCGACCGTCGCCCGCCGGCCCCGCCCGCAGACCGTCCAGTACTCCCGGTCCGGCGGCAACCCGGTTATCCGGTCGGGGAGTTCGGTGAGCGGGACGGCGAGGGCGCCGGGCACCGGCGGGTCCGGGAGCGCGCGGACGTCGAGGACCTGCACCGGTCGGCCCGGGACGGCCGCGCGGGCGCCGGGCACCTCGGAGACGTCGGCCGTCCGCAGCGCGGCGAGTTGCCGGCCGGTGGCGTGCCAGCGTTCCACCCCTCCGGTCAACTGGCCGACCAGGCGCGCGTCGTAGCCGATCCGCAGCAGCTGGACGACAGCCTCCCGGGCGGCGTCGGCGGCCGGTTCGGGCAGCACCAGCACCAACGGGGTGCCGAACGGGACCACCTCGCCGATCAGGGCCGCGAAGGAGCCGTCCAGCTCGACGCCGAGCGATCCGGGGAGATGGGCGTCGGCGTACGCCCGGCGGTCGCGCGCGTCGACCACCGACGCGCCACGCCAGCGCGCCTGTTGGACCTCCTCGGCGGTGAGCGGCAGCAGCGGCGGCGGGCCGCCGAGGACGGGCGGGCCGGACCGGTTGAGCGGGCCCATCCGCCGGTAGTAGGCGGGCGGCGGGGGCAGTCCGCGCAGCCGGGCGGCCACGAACGCACCCTCGTCGTCGACGAGCAGCGCCGGATTGGCCCGCCGCTGGTCGCCGACGGTGCTGGTCCTGGCGGTGCCCGAGGCGGTCGCACCGGACACGGTCGTGCCGGACGCGGACGCGGACGCGCCGGGCCCGGACGGACCGCGGGCCGGGGCGGAACCGGGCGGGGGCGCGCCGATCGCGCAGGAGCTTCCGGCCCCGTGCGTGGGCAACACCCGGGTGTCCCCGGGCAGTCGGGAGAGCCTGCGGATCGACCGGTACTGGGCCCGGGCCAGTTCGGCGGTCCGGTCGGGCCCGGACAGGTCGGTGCGGCCGGCGCTGCCGACCAGCAGGCTGCCGCCGGTGAACACCGCCACCGGACGGCCGCCGTCCGGGCCGTCGTCGAGCACCAGGTAGGCGGTGTGCTCGGCGGTGTGGCCGGGCGTCTCCAGCGCCTGGACGCGTAGGCCGCCGACGGTGATCTCGTCGCCCTCGGCGAGCGGGAGGTGGTCGAAGCCGTACCGGGCGCGGGCCGGTCCGGCGACGGTGGCGCCGGTCGCGGCGCGCACCTCCAGGGCCCCGGAGAGGTAGTCGTTGTGCACGTGGGTCTCCAGGACGTACCGCAGCCGCAGGCCGCGCGCCGCGCAGGAGGCGAGCAGCGGCCAGCAGTCCCGCTGCGGGTCGACCAGCGCCGCCTCGTCGCCGGACGTCAGCAGGTAGCTGGTGTCGCCGAGGGCCTCGGTGGTGACCGGTTCGACGGTGTTCCCGCTCGGAGCCGCGTTCGCCGTCGCGTCCGTCGTTGCCTTCGTCGTTGCTTTCGTCGTTGCCTTCGTCGTTGGGTTCATCGCCGCGCTCCTCGCCGCCCTGCCCGGCCCCCGACGACGCCGTCGCCGCTCCGGTCGCTTCCGTCACCGTTTCCGCCGCCGCTTCCGTCACCGTTTCCGCCGGGCCGGTCGCCGTCCCGTTCCGCCGGCCGCTCGCCGTCCGGGGCCGCGACGACCTCCACCGCCACCCCCGTGACCGGGTTGCAGCCGTACCCCTGCTCGTTCCAGGGCGCCCGCATCGGCTGGGTGTGCCCGTCGGCGTCAGTGGCCCGGGTCTGGAGGACGCGCCGGCCGGGCACCCGCGGGGTCCACTGGTACCACCACTCGGCCCACGCGTACCGCCCGCCCGCGGGTACCAGCACGGCCTGCCGCCAGTCGGCGCCGCCGATCCGCACCTCGACCTGGCAGACCGGTACGCCGCCCGACCAGGCCCGCCCGCGCACCACGCAGGCGCCGCCGGCCGGCAGCCGGGCGCCCGGCGAGGGGGCGGTGATCAGCGACCTGACCCGGATCTCACCCACGGGCCCCTCGGGCGTGCCGTCCGGCATGCCGCGCGAGCCCCGGTAGAGGTACTCCTCGGCCTGGAACGGCCCGTGGAACGGTTCGGCCACCGCCCGCACGCCGACCAGCCACTTGACGTCCGCCACCCCGTACCGGCCGGGGACCACGAGGCGGACGGGCGCACCGTGGCCGGGGCTGAGCAGGGTGCCGTTCATGCGGGTGGCGAGCAGGGTGTCCGGGTGCCGGGCGAGGTCGACCGGGAGGCTCCGCTCGAAGGCGGTGCGGCGGCCGTGCAGTTCGCCGAAGTCGGCTCCGGTGAAGACGAGTTCGACGGCTTCCGGGCGCACTCCGGCGCGGTCCGCCAGCACCGCGAGCGGCACGCCGGCGAACCGGGCGCAGCCCACCGCCCCCTGGTCCCAGGGGAGCCCGGGCGGCCGGGGCCGCATCAGGCTGCGGCCGTTGCCCGCGCACTCCACCACCACGTCCAGTTCGCGCACCGGGAGCAGCTCCAACTCTGCATAGGTGAGCGAGAGTTCTCGCTCCACCAGGCCGTGGATCCGCAGCCGCCAGCGTTCGGGGGTGAGCCGGGGCACGCCGAAGTGGTCACGGACGAAGAACGCGCCGGTGGGGGTGAGTGGTTCGGCCAGCGCGGCCGGCGGTGTCTGTGCGTTGTAGGGCCGCTCGGTGACCGTGTCGGGGCGCCACCGCGTCCGGCTCCCGCTCATCGCGTCCCACCGCCCGCCCCGACCCCGGGCGCACCCGCCACGCCCTGCCTGCCCGCCACGCCCGGCGCGCCCTCCCGGAGTCGGGCCAGCGCCCGGTGGGCGCCGAGCGCCTCGAAGACCGCCGCCGCCTCGGCCCGCAGCACCCGGTCCGGCTCCGCCGCGCCCGGCCGGGCGACCACCGCCCGGGCCTTGGCCCGGGCCGCCCAGTACGGCTGCCGGGCCCGCTCGTACAGCGCGGCCGCCGCCAGATGGCGGGCCCGGGCGCCCCGCGGGTCGCCGCGCGCGGCGGCCAGCGAGCCGAGCGCCGACTCGGCCATCGCCCGCCACGCCGAGCCGGCGGACCGGGCCGCCACCCGCCGGGCGGCGGCCGCGTGCTCGGCCGCTCCCGCCGGGTCGCCGAGCGCCGCGAACGCTTCGGCCGCCACCGGGTAGAGCAGCGCCGTGCAGGTCGGGCACTCGCCGCGCAGGGCCGCCGACGCGGCGGCGGCGTGTGCCGCGCGGACGGCCTCGCCGGGCTCGCCGCGTTCCACCGCGTCCAGCGCGGCCGTCGCGTACAGCCGCCCGACGGCGTGCCGGGCCGCGGCGGACGGGGCGGACTCGGCGGCGGCCGTCCCCAGCCGGAGGTGGGTGGCGGCGTCCGCACTGTCGCCGCGCGCCGCCGCGTACTCGGCGAGCCGCTGCCGGGGCAGCGCGCCGGAGCGGCCGCCCAGTTCCTCGTACAGGTGGGCGCTGCGTTCCAGGCAGCCCGGCGCCTCGTCCCAGCGGCCGCGCAGCAGCAGCGACTCGCCGAGCAGGCACCAGGCGAAGGCCTCCGCCCGGCGGGCGCGCCGGGCGTGCGCGAGGTCCAGGGTCTGCCGGGCGTACTCCTCGACGCTTCGGCTCGGGCCGTCCCCGTACAGCTGGTACTGGGCGAGGCAGGAGTGGATGTCGAGGGAGCGGGCCAGCCTGCCGTCCTCGTCGGCGGCGGCGCCGAGCCGCTCGATCTCCCGGTGCAGGCCCTCCCGCCAGGTGCCCCCGGCGTGGTGGACGGCGGCGAGCGCCTCCCCGGCGGCGGCCAGGTCCTCGTCGTCGCCGTGCTTCTCGGCGAGGGCCAGCCCCGCCTCGGCCGCCTGCCGCGCCTCGTCGAGGCGGCCGGCGCCGCGGAGCCGGTCGGCCCGCGCCCGCAGCAGCCGGCCGGCCTCCGCCGGGTCGCCGCCGGCCGCCGCGAGGGCCCGCTCGGCGGAGCCCAGGTGCGGTTCGGCGGCGGACGGGTCGCCGCCGCCGGCCAGCAGCGCGACGGCGGCCTTGCGGTGCAGCCTTGCGGTGCGCAGGCCGTCCCGGCCGGACGGCGGGGTGAGCACCCCCGGGGAGGCGGGCAGGTCGACCACGGCCGGCTCCAGCGCCGACCCGTACGCGACGGTGGCACCGGCGGTGTCCCCGGAGCGCATCCGCAGGTCCCCGACGTTCTCCCAGAGTTCGCCGGAGAGTTCGGCCCGGACCTGTCCGCCGGTGCGCACCTGCTCGCGCAGCCGCTGGGCGGCCGGGCCGGGCCGCTCGGTGCCGTCGGAGGCGCGTTCCAGCGCGGCGGCCAGCCGGTCGTACGCGTGCAGTGCCTCGTGCCGCCGGCCGGCCAGCGTGTGGACCCGCATCAGCGCGAGCGAGGCCTCCTCGTGCAGCGGGTCCGCGGCCACCGCCCGGCGCAGCGCGGCGGCGGCGCCGTCCAGGTCGGCGTGCGCCTCGCGCAGGGCGCCGAGCTCGACCAGCAGGGCCAGGTACTCGGCGTGCAGGGCCTGTTCGCGATCGGCCGCCCACTCCTCGTAGCGGTCCTCGGGCAACAGGTCGCCGCCGTACCGGGCGACCGCCCGCTCGTACGCGTCCGGGTCGCGGGCGCGGCGGGCGTGCAGGGCGGCCTGTTCGAACTCCTCGACGTCCACCCGCAGCGGGGCGCCGCGCAGGGTGAGCAGTCCGCCACCGGAGTCGAGGTGGGCGCGGGCACCGGCCCGGTCGGGGCCGAGGACGCGGCGGGCCTCCTGCACGGCCCTGCGGAGCTGGTCGGCGCCGGCCCCGGGGGCCTGGTCCGGCCAGAGGCGGCCGAGCACCTGCTCGCCGTGGAGCCGGTGGCCCGGGGCGAGCGCGAGCAGCTCGACCAGGTTCCGGGACTTCCGCAGGCGCCATCCGCCGTCGGCGATCTCCCGATGGCCCACGTGGACCCGGAAGCCGCCGAGGAGCCGGATGCGCAGTGCGTGCATGCGCCGGTGCCTTCCCCGTGCGGACACTTCGAACGTACGTCGGCAGCGGCCCGTCGGCGACTTCCGGGCCGGTCCCCGCCCCGTCGTGGTCCGTCCGCGGGCGGACCGCGGGCCGCCCGCGAGCCGATCCGGGGGCCGTCCGCGGCGGGGCGGGGGGCCGTCCGGTGGGGCCCGGGGCCCCACCGCCCCGTTCCACGATGGTGCTACTGTCGCTAGCACCATGCTGCTGAAGCCGGACGCCGCGGACTCCCGCCCGCTGCACGAACAGGTCGCCGGAGCAATCCGCCGCGCCGTTGCCGAGGGCGCGTGCACCCCCGGGGAACGCCTTCCGCCCGCACGGGAGTTGGCGCGGGCCCTGGAGGTCAACGCCAACACCGTGCTGCGCGCCCTGCGGGTGCTGCGGGACGAGGGCGTGCTGGAGTTCCGCCGCGGTCGCGGCATCACGGTCGCCCGGGGCGCCGACCGGCGCTCCGAACTGCTGGACTCGGCACGGCGGTTGGTCGCGGACGCGGCGAACGCCGGCTACAGCAGGGAGGAGCTCGTCGAGATGATCAGGGGGCTGAAGTGAGCGACGGCGTGAACGGCGACAGGCAGGGAGCCGGGGCCGGAACCGGCGGGACGGGCAGCACGGACACGGCGAAGCGGGCCTCCCGGGCCGCCGCGGCGCTCTGGGCCGCCACCGTGGCGGTGCTGCTGCTCGCCCTCCCGTGGGTGGCGCACGGCCGCCTCCCGGACCCCCTGGCCACGCACTGGGACGGCCGGGCGGCCGACGGCTCGATGTCCCTGACCGCGTCCGCGGCCTTCCCGGCGGCGTGCTGGGCGGTCGCGCTCGCCGCGGCGGCCGTCGCCCGGCGGTGGGCCGGAGCGCCCGCGCGGACCTGGGTGGGCGCCGGGCTGGGCTTCGGGGGCGTGCTGCTCGTCGGCGCACAGGCCGCGATCGTCCACGCCAACCTGGACCGCCCGGACTGGCAGCACGCGCGCCCCCTGGGCCCGGAAGTGGCGGCGGTCCTGGCGGCGGCGGTCGCGGCGGGCCTGCTCGGCCCCTGGCTCGCCCACCGGGGCGGCCGGGGACCACGGCCGGCGACGGCCGCCGACGGCCCGCGGCTGGACCTCCCCGCGGGACAGCGGGCGGTCTGGCTCTCCCGGACGGTCAATCCTTGGCTCGGACTGCTCGCCGCCGCCTCCGGGCTCGGCGCGGCCGGGTCCGCGCTGGCCGCGCTCGGCGGGCTGGGCGGCCCGGCGTGGGCGCTCTTCGCCCCGTGCGCGGTCGTCGCGGTCACGGCGGCCGGCTGCTCCTCGGTGCAGGCCCGGGTGACCGAGCGGGGTCTGGACGTGACGTTCGGCCCGTTCGGCTGGCCGGCCCGGCACTGGTCGCCGGCCGACGTCGCGGCCGCCCGGATGGAACGGCGCACCCCGGCCCAGGTGGGCGGCTGGGGCTACCGGCTGAGCGGCCTGGGCACGACGGTGATGCTGCGGCGCGGCGAGTGCCTGGTGGTCCGCCCGCACCGGGGAGTCGAGTTCGCGGTCAGCGTGGACGACGCCGAGCGGGGCGCCGCGCTGCTGAACACCGTGGCCGCCCGCCGGGCCGGCTGACCGGCGCACCCGCAGGACAGCCGTCGTCCCGACGGCCCAACCGGCAACCGGGCACAGCAGGTTGACGCCCCGCCGGCTTCCCGGAGGAGCCCCTCCGCGAACGGGACACTACCGGAGCGGGGCCCCCGGGTGAAGACCTAGATGAAAGTGATTATCAACGCTACTCTGCCTCCGGGCTCGCCACATGACGGTGAGCAGACAGGACTTGCCGCGCACCCCGCGGCGAGCGGGCTGAGGGGCGGTCACCGTGGTGGAGACGAGTCTCGGCAGCGTCCGGAAGACCCCGGTACCGCAGGCGGCGACCTCGCCCCCGCGCCGGGGCTCCGGCCTGCTGACCGGAGCGCTGGTCGTCGCGGCGGTCACCGCCCCGGTGCTGGCCTGGACGTGGGACTCCGGCGGCGTGCGCGCCTGGCGGACCCTGCTGGTGGCGATCGTGGTGCAGGGGCTGCCGTTCCTGGTGCTCGGCACCGTCGTCTCGGCGGCGATCGGCGCCTTCGTACCGGCCCGGGTCTTCACCCGGGTGCTGCCGCGCAACCCCGCGCTGGCCGTCCCGGTCGCCGGGGTCGCGGGCGCCGTGCTGCCCGGCTGCGAGTGCGCGTCCGTGCCGGTGGCCGGGAGCCTGATGCGGCGCGGGGTGGCTCCGGCCGCCGCGCTGGCGTTCCTGCTCTCCGCGCCCGCCATCAACCCGGTCGTCCTGGTCTCCACCGCCATCGCCTTCCCCGACGCCCCCGAGATGGTGCTCGCCCGGCTGGCGGCCTCGCTCGGCACCGCACTCGTCATGGGCTGGCTCTGGGTCGCCTTCGGCCGTCCCGACTGGCTGCGCCTGCCCAAGGGACCGGCCGAACGCGGCGCCGGACGCAACCCGCTGGACGAGTTCCGGCGCGGCCTCCAGCACGACTTCCTGCACGCCGGCGGCTTCCTCGTGGTCGGTGCGGCGGCAGCCGCCACGTTCAACGTGCTCGTCCCGCCGTCCGTGCTCCGCACCTTCTCGGACTCGCCCTGGCTGGGCGTCCCGGCGCTCGCCGTGCTCGCCGTCGTCCTGGCCGTCTGCTCGGAGGCGGACGCCTTCGTCGCCGCCTCGCTCACCGGCTTCTCCCCCACCGCCCGGCTGGCGTTCATGGTGGTCGGCCCGATGGTCGACCTCAAACTGATCGCCCTCCAGTCGGGATCCTTCGGCCGGGCCTTCGCCGTGCGCTTCTCCTCCGCGACCTTCGTGGTCGCCGTCGTCGCCAGCGTCCTGACCGGGGCCGTCCTGCTCTGACCCCGCCGACGCCCTCGTCCGTGCCCGCGCCCGCTCCGGCGGGCCCGAGCACCCGGGGCCGACGACGGACCGACGCACGCCGAACCGCTCACCGCTGCCCCAGGCCGAAGACCGCAGACCCCGGGCCCGGACCCGCATCCTCCACCGGGACCGCCCGCCCGGGCCGCGCCGGCGAAGCGCGCCGGCCCGGCGAAACGCGCCGACCACGCGTCGGCCAGATGCGACAGGAGTACCGAAGGTGCACACCATCGACCCGCCGGGCCGCACCGCCCGGCGCCCGCACCCCCACGCCCACGGCCCCGACCCGCTGCACGCCTCCCCCGCTCCGGGCCGGGGAGGACGGCGGTGAACGCCCCCGGCCGAACGCTGCGCGCCCGCGTCCGAGGGCTCGCGCCGTCGCTCCTGCTGGCTCTGGTCGGCACCGCCCTGCTGCGGATCACCGTGGGCAGCGACGTCTTCCTCCAGTACGTCAAGGAGGAACTGCGGATCCCGCTGGTCGCCACCGGGGTCATCCTGCTCGCGCTGGGCATCGCCGGGACGGCGGTGCGGCTGACCGAGCGGCGCCGGGAGCCCGTCCTGGAGTTCCGCCGGGACGCCGAGGGCAACGCCCAGTGGCACCGGCCGGCCTCGGGCCACGACCACACCGGCCGGGACGGCACCGGGGGCGGGGACGACCCCGGGCACGAGCACGCCCACGGCCACAGCCACGAGCACGGGCCGCGGGTGGCCTGGCTGCTCACCGTGCCGGCCGTGCTGCTGCTCTGCTTCACCCCGCCGGCGCTCGGCTCGTTCACCGCCTCGCGCGAGGGCACCGACGCCGCCGTCGACGCCGCCGCCTACGTCGCGCTGCCCGACCCTCAGCCCGCCGTGGCGGCGGCGGTGAACGTGCCGACGCCGATGGCGCTGGCCGAGTTCATCGCGCGCAGCCGCGACCCCCGGCAGGGCCTGGCCGACCGCCCGGTCCGGCTGACCGGGTTCGTGACCCCCGGCACCGCCCCCGGCGAGTGGTACCTCAACCGCCTGGTCGCCAGTTGCTGCGCCGCGGACGCCCGGCGGCTGCGGATCCTGGTGCAGGCCGAGGGGCCGACTCCGGCCACCGACAGCTGGGTCGAGCTGACCGGCGTCTGGCACCCCACGCCGGACGCGTCCGCCACGGCGGCGCCACGGCTCGACGCCAGGGAGCAGCACGGCGTCCCGCAGCCGCGGGCGCCGTACCGGGACACACCGCCCTCCTCGGAGAGCTGAGGCACCACGGCCCGCCGTGGCGGGTCCCGGCGGTGGGCCGTCGGTGGCGGGGCTCCGGGCCGGGCCGCGGCGGTCCGGCCCGGAGCCCCCGCCACGGCGGTTCGACCCCGTGTGCCTCTCACGCTCCGGTCCGGCGCGTCAGCCCTTGCGCTTCGGGCGGCCTCGCCGGGCCACCCCGGAGCTGCCGCCGGAGCCCGAACCCGAGCCGCGCGGACGCCCGCCGGCGGCCCGGTTCCCGGCCGTCCTGGCACCGGCACCGGTACGCCCCGCGCCCGCCTTGCCCCCGCCGGACCTGCCCGCGCCGGACTTCCCGCCGGCGGGCGACTGCTTCGCCGGCGCGGCGGCGGCCGGAGCGGTCTGGCCCCGGCCGCGCGAGCTGTTGACCGTCCGGCCCCGGACGATCCCGATGAACTCCTCCACCAGATCGGTGGTCTGCTCCTCCGGCCACGACAGCGCCACCTGGGACTGGGCCGCGTCCGGCACCGGCCGGAAGGTGAGGTCCCGGCGGTGGTGCAGCCGGGCCAGCGACTGCGGGACGAGCAGCACGCCCACCCCGGCCGCCACCAGCTCGATCGCGTCGGCCGTGCTCGCGGGCCGCTCGACGGCCGCCCGCCCGGGCAGCGCGTCCCATGCGAGGGTGTCGTCCAGCGGGTGGAAGACCACCTCGTCGGCCAGGTCGCCGAGGCCCACCTCCTCCGCCGCCGCCAGCCAGTGGTCCTTGGGGAACACCACGACCGTCACCTCGGTGTACAGCGGGATGGCGCTGAGGCCGGTCCGGTCGACCGGCAGTCTCACCAGGCCGGCGTCCGCTCCCCCGGCCCGGAGCGTCGGCTCGGCCTCGGCCGCCTCCACCGCGACCAGGCCGAGCGGGACGTCCGGCAGCCGGTCCGCCCAGACGCGCGCCCACTTGCCGGGCGTCACGCCCGGGACGTACGCCAGCCGGAACGAAGGTGTCACCTGCATCTCTGTCACCCGGGTAAGGCTACCGACCGTGGCAGGGGGTGCCGTCCGCTCGCTTACCCTGGTGACCATGACATCGCTCAAGCAGAAGACCACGCAGACCATGAAGCCGGCGACGGCGGCGAAGAAGCTCGGGGTCTACCTCGGCGCCACCCCTGCCGACTTCCAGTCGGGCGTGATCTCCCGCGAGGAGCTCACCGCCCTCCAGTCCGAGCCGCCCCAGTGGCTCCAGGACCTGCGCCGCAACGGCCCGCACCCGCGGTCCGTGGTGGCCAACCGGCTCGGCGTCTCGGTCGCGGGCCTGGCCCGCGGCGGCGTCACCGAGGCCATCACCTCGGAGCAGATCGACGCTCTGCGCGAGGAGAACCCGGACTGGCTGCAGCGTGAGCGCACCATCCAGGCCGAGGTGCGCCGTGAGACCGTGCGGGTCAAGGAGAAGCACGAGAAGGAGGAGAAGCAGCGGCAGAAGGCCGAGGCGGCGGCCCAGCGCGGCCAGGCCCGCTGACCGGCGGCACTCCGCTCCTTCCCGTCGCTCGTTCGGCCCTGTCCGTTCGTTCGAGTCCATCGCCCGTTCGGCCCTGTCCGTTCGTTCGACCTCGTCGGTCGCCCGGCTCCGGCCGGCCGGCCGGCACCGGTTCGGCACCCGCCGTCCCCCCGGCCCTCCGGCGTTCGCGCCGGAGGGCCGTCGCACGTCCGGAACCGGCTCCGCCGGGAGGGCCCCGAGCACCCGCAGGTCGCACACGGCCGACCCGCCGTACGCCGTCGCACCACCCCGACCGACGAGAACGGCCCCGGCGGCCCGAGCGGGGCGGGCGGGCGGACCGCCGGCCGGGTGGCAGCACGGAGCCGAGCGGGTGACCCGCCCGACGTGTCGGCGGCGACACGGCGACCCCGGCGTGCGTCGGTGGGAACGCGCCGCTCTCCAGCGGCGTGCGCCCCTGTCCCCGGACCTGAGAGCCGCCGATGCCCCCCACCGCGCAGCTGCGCCGCCTGCTCCCCACCGCCGTCTGCACCCTGGCCGCCGTCCTCGCCGCCCCGGCCGCGCACGCCGCGCCACCGGGCCCGGGAGGCGGAACGAGTGCGAACCGGGGGGCCGGGATCGACTGGGACCGGGTGGCGGCCTGCGAGAGCAGCGGGAACTGGCACGTCAACACCGGCAACGGCTACTTCGGCGGCCTCCAGTTCGACCAGCCCACCTGGCGGGAGAACGGCGGCCTCGCCTACGCCCCCCGCGCCGACCTGGCCACCCGCGAGGAACAGATCGCCGTGGCCCACCACCTCGCCGGGAAGCGCGGCCTCGCCCCGTGGCCGGTCTGCGGGGCCCGCGCCGGCCGGACCGGAGAGCGCCCGCCCGTCACCACCCGACCCGGGACCGCCCCCGCCCCGTCGGAGTCCGCCGACGCCGCCCCGGCCGACACCACCGCCTCCGCCGGCGCGGCGTCCTCCGTCGACGCCGCAGACCCGGCCGACTCCACCGACGCCGGGACGGGCGCCGCCTCCGGTCCCGCCGCGCCGCCCCCCGCCGACCGTCCCGCCACCTGGACGGTGCGCGACGACGACACCCTCGACACCATCGCCGGCCTGCTCCGGCTGCCCGGCGGCTGGCCGGCCCTGTACGAGCGGAACCGCACCGCACTCGGCGACGACCCCGACCTGATCCGGCCCGGGCAGCAACTGGTCCTGCCGCTCTGACGCCCCGCAGCCGGCCGGCGCCCCCTCACCGGGGACGCCGGCCGCTCCCGTTGCGGCCCCCGCCGAAGGGCGCGCGGCGCCTCTGCGGACGCCGGAGCGCTCGCGCCGCCGTCAGGCCGCGGCCCTCGGGGCGGCCGGACGGGCGGCGAAGGAGACGGCCTCCATCAGCCGCCGGTGCCCGGTCTTCTGGACGGCGGCGATCCGCCAGACCGCCTCACCGCTCGTCCACGCGCGGACCAGCGTGTAGGTGGCGACCTTGCCCAGCCGGCCCGGGCGGCCCTTGTAGGTGTCGCCGACGGTGACCACCACGGCGACGTCCGGCCCGTAGAAGCGGACCTCGGTGATCTCCAACGCCAGCCTGGTGCCCTTGAGGAAGGTCTCGAAGAGCTCCTGGTGGGCGCGCCCGATCTCCGCGCCGCCGCGGTAGACGGTGCCGAGGTAGGTGACGTCGGTCGCGTCGGAGGTGAACAGCTCGCCGTACGCCGTACCGTCGGCGCGGTCCCATGCGTCCCGGGCGCGCTCCAGCACGGCGCGGACCTCGGCGAGCTCGGTGCGGTCGGTGCGGTCAGCAGGATCGACGTTCACAGGTGCCCCCCATAGAAACTTCCCAGAAGAAGCTACTTCTTCAAGGATTTATCTTCCCTGAAGAAGGGATTAGGCAGGGGAGGTCCACCCGTCAACCCGCGGGCGGACGAACGGGCGGTTGAGGTGCGCGGTGGCGAGGACGGCCCCGGTACGGCGGGCGTCGTCCAGAAGCCGCACACGGGTGCGGCGGGCCGTCGCGGGATCCGCCTCGAAGGCGTAGCCGACCTCCGGGGCGGCCAGCTGCACCGCGTGGACCAGGACGTCCCCGGTGACCAGCAGCCGCTGGCCACCGCCTTCGACCAGCACCGACTGGTGCCCCGGGGTGTGCCCGGGCGTGGGCAGCAGGGTGACGGCGCCGCCGGACCCGCGCCCACCGGCACCCGCGAGCACCGTCCGACCGTCCGCCTCGTGCAGCAGTCCGGCCCGGCGCAGCGGCTCCACGACGTACGTCATCGCCGTACGGGTCGGGGCGAGCGCCGCGATCTCGGCGCGCTGCACCACGTACCGGGCGTTCGGGAAGACCGGCACGCCGTCGGGCAGGACCGACCAGCCGAAGTGGTCCTCGTGCAGGTGGGTCAGGACCACGGCCTCGACGTCCGCCGGCCCGATCCCGGCGGCGGCCAGCACCCGGGGCAGCCGGCCGGGAACGGGCGCCCAGGCCGACGCCGGGCTGCCGACCGGCCCGACGCCGGCGTCGACCAGGGTGACCCGGCCTCCGGGCCGGCGGACGGCGAAGCAGCGGAAGTCCAGCTCCCAGGTGTCGCCCGGGCCGAAGGCCGCCGGGTCGAGGTCGCGGGCCCGCTCCCAGTCGGCCGGGGAGGCGGCCGGGAAGACGGCCTGCCGGGTGCCGGGGAACGGGCCGTGCGCGTCCAGCAGGGCCAGCACCTCGTACCGGCCGAGCCGCCGCGCGGCTGCGCCGCCCCCGGCGGAGGACGCCACCGCCGAGGTCCCCTCGGCGAACGGCCCCGCACCGGACGACTCGACCCCGGACGGCTCGGCCCCGGACGGCTCGGCGGCGGACGCGGGCGGGCCGGCGAGCGACCAGAGGGCGGCGGTGCCGGCGGCGGCGAAGGCGGCGACGAAGGCGCCGCGCAGGACCTGACGGCGGGCGGGGTGGTCGGACGGATCGTTCACCGGTGCTCCTCGGGGCTCTGGTCGGACGGGCCGGTGGCGCGGGACGGGACGGGGTCCACGCGGGGGCAGGTGGGCCGGCGCCCTGACCCCCGTCCGGGGCGCCGGCAGGACCAAGGCTCCCGCCGCGAGCCGCCCCGCGGCTTGTCGTTTCTTGCGCGATCCGTCCGTGCCCGCGCAACCGGCGACAGCCGCCGCCCGCGCGAGTAGGGTGCGCGCATGCCGGTCGACCGCACCTGCCTGCTGAACGGCGACGACCTGTACGTCGCGGACGTCCGCTGCCAGGACCCCCCGCACGGCTGGACGGAGCTGCGACCGGCCACCGTGTTCGGCCTGGTGATGGTGCGCCGGGGGCTGTTCCGGGGCCGGATCGACGGCGTCGAGCAGCTGCTCGACCCGGCCACCGTCTACGTCGAGCGGATGGGCAGCGAGCAGCAGTTCGCGCACCCGTGCGGTGGCGACGCCTACACCGAGCTGGTGTTGTCCGAGCCGCAGGTGGCGGCACTGCTGGGCGGCGACCCCGAGGTGCCGGAGGGGCTGGTGTTCACCACTCCCCGGACGGCACTCGCGCAGCGGCTGCTCACCGCCCGGGCGCGCGACGGCGCCGACTCCTTCGAACTCGCCGAGCGCGCCGTCGCGTTGGCCGCCGAGGTGCTGACCACGCTGGCCCCGGCGCGGGTGGCGAGCGGTCGGCCCGGCCGGGACGCGGACCGGCGCCGGGTGGTGGACGCCGCGCGCGCCGCGCTGGCGGCCGATCTCGGCCTGGGCCTGGAACAGCTCGGGCGGGCGGTCGGCTGCTCCCCGCACCACCTCAGCCGGATCTTCCGGGCCTCCACCGGCGAGGGCCTCGCCCGCTACCGCAACCGGCTGCGGGTCACTCTGGCCCTGGAACGGCTGACCGAGGGCGAGACACGGCTGGCCGTGCTCGCCCAGGAGCTCGGCTTCGCCGACCAGGCGCACCTGACCCGGGTCGTCGGTCGCACCGCCGGTCTGCCGCCCGGGAGGCTGCGGGTGCTGCTGGGGCCGGTCGGCTCGGTCCCGTCGTCCGCCTGACGGCCGCACACCGCTTCGTTCCGCGTCCCCTCGCCCGCGTCCCCTCGTCCCGTCGGCCTCCCGTCGGCCCGGCCGGGCGGCGCACGGGGCCGGGCGCGTAGGCTCGGCGGATGCCCACGATGCCGCCCCCGCTGACCCGCCTGCACGACCGCGAGGCGCTCGCCGACCGGTTCCGCCACGACCCGGAGCTGCACCTCTTCGAACTCGGCGACCTCGACGATCCGTTCTGGCCGCACACCACCTGGTACACCCTCGCGGACGGCTCGGACGACGGCTCGGACGAGGGCACGGGGGAGGGCCCGGTCGCGCTGCTGTACGGAGTGGGCGAGTTGCCCACCCTGCTCGGCCTCACCCGGCCCGAGCGGCACGGGCACCTCACCGAGCTGCTGCGCGCGATGGGCCCGGTGCTGCCGGACCGGTTCCTCGCCCACCTCACCGGCGGCGGCGCGGAGGCGCTCGCGCCCGGGTACCGCGTCGAGCACCGGACGGCGATGCTGCGGATGGCGCTCACCGACCGCACCGCCCTGGGCACCGGTGCCGGTTCGTGGCAGGTCGGCCCGCTCGGCGCTCCGGACCTGGCGGACCTGCTCGCCCTCTTCGCCGCCGGCTACCCCGGCAACTGGTTCGACGAGCGGATGTTGACGACCGGCCCCTACGTCGGGGTCCGGGACGCCGACGGCCGGCTCGTCGCGGCCGCCGGCGTGCACGTCCACTCCCCCGCCCACCGGGTCGCGGTGATCGGCAACGTCACCACCCACCCGGAGTTCCGCGGCCGGGGGCTCGCCGCCGCCTGCACCACCCGCCTCTGCGAGGTGCTGTCGCCGACCACCGACCACATCGGCCTCAACGTCCGGGCCGACCACCCGACCGCCGTCTCGCTCTACGGGCGCCTGGGCTTCACCACCGTCACCGCCATCGACGAGTGCGTGATCGCGGCAGTCTGACGGGCTGCCCGCACGCCGCCCGGGCCCGTCGGCGCGTCCGCGCGCGCGTCCCCCGTGCGTCCGTACCTGTGTGCGCGGGAAGTCGGACCGGCCGACTTCCCGCGCACGGGCGCACGGGTCTTCCCGTGTCAGGGCGTCAGCGGGTCACCGGCCAGGAGAGGGCGGAGGTGAGGCGGACCCGCAGGGCGGGGTCCAGGACGGCGGGCGTCGGGTCGGTGGCGGTGGCGGTGAGGGTGTGGACCCGGCCGCGCGGGCCGGGGAGCGGCACGGTGACGAGGTCGACGGCGGTGCGGCCCCGCAGCTGCCGGAGTTCGCGGCCGTCCAGGGACCACCGGACCGCGGTGCCCGTGACCGGGAGGTCGACGGTGAGCCGGTCGGCCCTGGTGAGCGGGGCGCCGGCGGGAGTGGGGCTGGTGAGCGGGACGGCGTGCCGGTAGAAGCCGGCGATCATCGCCTCGCGGCCCGGCAGGTTGAACTCGCGGCCGAGCGACCTCATGATCGAGTTCTCCGTCGGCCGGTAGAGCCCCCTGGGGTAGTACCCGCCGCCCTCGTACGCGCCGACGACGCCGCCGTCCGGCGAGGTCCGGCCGAGCCAGCGGTACCACTTGGCGTGTTCGCGGGCCAGCCGGTCGGCGAGCAGGGTGCTGATGTTGGGCTCGCCCGGCTCCCCCTCCTCGGCCGGGTAGGTGTCGGTGCCTTCGTAGAAGTACTCGTCGGCGAGCTTGCCCAGCGAGTGGCCGGTCTCGTGCACGGCGATCTGCCCGGACCTGGCGTTGCTCCCGGCGACGGTGGCGATGCCGTCGTAGCCGAGCGGGGACGCCACGTTGTAGCCCGCGCCGCCGTACTTGGCGGTGTTGGCGACGACGAGGACGAGGTCGGCCCGGGGCGCCTTGGCGGCGTACCTCTCGACCGCCCCGGTGTCGACGCAGAGCAGCCGTTCGATGTCCTCGCACCAGAAGTAGGAGCCCAGCGCGGTGTTGCGGACGGTGGCGCGGTCCGGGTCCCCGGTGATGCCGGAGTCGGTGGAGACGGTGGAGACGGCCCAGACGTTGAAGAGGCCGCGATAGGCGGCGTACGGCTCGACGGCGCTCGTCTCCTGCCACTTGGCGACGGCGTCGGCGCGGAACTTCTCCTGCTCGGCGGCGGTGTAGCCGTCACCGATGACGACCACGTCGAGCTTGTCGGCGGTCGCGCCGCTGCGGAGGATCGGGGTGACCTCGCCGTCCCCGGCGGCGGGTGCGATGCCCGGCCGGGCGCCGGCGAGGTACGGGGAGGTGCCGGGCACGGTCGCGTGGCCGGCGGGGCCGTCCTCGCCGAAGACCTCGACCCGGTGGCGCGGGCCGCTGCCCGGCTCGGCGGCGGAGCTTGCGGCCGGGACCGCCCCGAGGGCCGCGAGGGCCAGGGCGCCGGTCAGGACGATCGAGCCGAACCTTCGGTTGCGCACGGGAGTTGCTCCTCTGAGGGGGAGGGCCGATGATCCGCCATGCTATGCACCTGACAACCCGTCGGCACAAGGCCCGCGCACCCTCGCACCCTCCCCCCTCGCGAACCGGGTGCCGGGTCCCGGGTCCCGGCGGCGCCCGGGTTCCCGGCCCGCGTGCGTCTCAGCCCACGTGGACACGGGGCCGGCGCGAGCGGTCGGGCTCGGCCTCGCGCAGCACCTCGCGGGTGACCGGCGCGACCTCGCCCTGCCCGAACAGGAAGAACCGCAGGAACTGCGCGAACGGGTTGCCCTCGGTCCACTCGAAGTAGATGTGCGGCTGCTGCCCGGTCCGGTCCCGGGCGGTGAGCAGCAGCGCGGCCAGCGCGTTGGGGACGCTGGAACTCTCCAGCCTGAGCACCCGGTAGCGGTCGTGCAGCACCTCGCCGTGGACAGTCAGCACCGACTCGAACTCGGACGGGTCACGGACCGTCACCTCGACGAAGACCAGGTCGTCCTCGGCGGGGATGTCGTTGTCCGTCCGGATCTGCCGCTTCTTCTCCTGGTACTCCGCGAGGTCCCGGCGGTGGGGCTCGTTGGCGATCAGCCGCAGCGGCCGGTGGGTGTAGTCGCGGACGAAGCGCTCGGCGGCCTCGTCGAGCACGACGTCGGTGACCCGCAGCTCGAACGCGCGCTTGAGCCGGGAGAGCAGCGAGACCAGCACGATCGCGGCGATGAAGCAGGCTCCGATCTTCACGCCGTCGGGCCGCTCGGCGATGTTGAGCGCCGTGGTGTAGACGAAGACCGCCGCGATCACCGCGAAGCAGGCGGTCCGGCCCCGCTCGCGGGCGGCGTGGGCGGCGATGGTGACGGCGATGGCCGCCGAGCTGATCAGCACCAGCACGCCGGTCGCGTACGCGCCGCCCTGGGCGTCCACGCTGGCGTCGAAGATCCAGGTGACCAGGAAGGCGATCAGGGTCAGCACGATCACCATCGGGCGGACGGCGCGGGCCCAGTGCGGGGCCATGCCGTACCGGGGCAGGTAGCGCGGCAGCAGGTTGAGCATGCCCGCCATCGCGGAGGCGCCGGCGAACCACAGGATGGCGATGGTGGAGAGGTCGTAGACGGTGCCGAAGGCGTTGCCGAGGTACTCGTGCGCCAGGTAGGCGAGCGCGCGGCCGTTGGCCTCCCCGCCGGGCTCGAACGCCTCCTTCGGGATCAGCAGGGTGGTGATGAGGCTGGTGGTGATCAGGAAGACGCTCATGATCAGCGCCGCGGTGGTGAGCAGCTTCCGCGCACCGCGGATCCGGCCGGTGGGGCGTTCCTCGGTGTCGTCCGGGTCGCCCTCGATGTGCGGCATCACGGCGACGCCGGTCTCGAACCCGGAGAGGCCGAGCGCCAGCTTCGGGAAGGTGATCAGAGCGACGCCGACCATCGCCACCGCGTTGCCGTGCTCGGCGGTGAGCGCCTCCGTCCAGTCCGTCACCAGGGTCGGGGACTCGACGACGTGGTAGAGGCCGGTGACCACGACGACGACGTTGAGCGCGAGGTAGATCCCGACCAGGACGACCGCCACCCCGATCGCCTCGCTGAAGCCCTTCAGGAAGACGGCGCCGAGCAGGCCGACCAGGATCAGGGTGACCAGGACGTGCCGACCGGCGAGGGCGTCGGCCAGGTGCGGGTTCTCGACCATGTGGGCGGTGGCGTCCGCCGCGGACAGGGTGATGGTGATCATGAAGTCGGTGGCCGCGAAGCCGAGCAGGGCGAGCACGAAGAGCTTGCCCTGCCAGAACGAGAGCAGCCGCTCCAGCATCGCGATCGAGCCCTCGCCGTGCGGGCTCTCCCGGGCCACCCTGCGGTAGACCGGCAGCGCGCCGAAGAGGGTGACGGCGACGAGTACCACGGTCGCCACCGGGGAGAGCAGACCGGCCGCGAGGGCCGCGATGCCCGGCTGGTAGCCGAGGGTGGAGAAGTAGTCGAGACCGGTCAGGCACATCACGCGCCACCAGGGGCGGCCCTGCTCGACCGGGAGCTGGGCGTGCGGGCCCGGGTGCTGCTTGGCCCGGTCGGCGAGCCCCTCCAGCAGCCAGGCCCGGCAGCGCTGCCGGGCCGATGCCCCCGACGCCCCCGGTGGCCCCGACGCCCCCGGCGTCCCGGCACTCCGCCGGGCGGCGCGCCCCGCGCCGCCGGCCTCGCCACGGCCGCGGGCCCGGCCCTCGCCCCCTCCTTCGCCCTCGCCCGACCCGACCGCACCCGACGAAGCCACCCTGCACTCCCGTCCACGTCCCGAAGCCGCGCGCCGCCGGGGCGACGGCCAGCCGCAGGCTACGCGACCGGCCCCGTCACCTCCGGGAACGCCTCGGCGGAGTCCCCTCGTCGGTCCAGTCGTGAACGCCCGCGGCCCCGGAACCGGACGGTTCGGGGCCGCGGGCGGCCGGGCGGCGACCCGGCTCAGCGGAAGGTGCGCAGGCGCAGGCTGTTGCCGACCACGAAGACCGAGGAGAACGCCATCGCCCCGCCCGCGATCATCGGGTTGAGCAGGCCGGCGGCGGCCAGCGGGAGCGCGGCCACGTTGTAGCCGAAGGCCCAGAACAGGTTGCCCTTGATGGTGGCCAGGGTCCGGCGGGAGAGCCGGATCGCGTCGGCGGCCGAGCGCAGGTCGCCGCGGACGAGCGTCAGGTCGGCGGCCTCGATGGCGGCGTCGGTGCCGGTGCCCATGGCGAGGCCGAGGTCGGCCCGGGCGAGCGCGGCGGCGTCGTTGACCCCGTCGCCGACCATGGCGACGACCCGTCCCTCGGCCTGGAGCCGCCGGACGACGGCCACCTTGTCCTGCGGGAGCACCTCGGCGATCACGTCCTCGGCGGCGATGCCGACCTCGGCGGCGACGGCCTCCGCGACGGCCCGGTTGTCCCCGGTGAGCAGGACGGGCCGCAGACCGAGCGCCCGCAGGTGCGCGACGGCCTCGGCGCTGGTCGGCCGCACCGCGTCGGCGACCTCCAGGACGGCCCGGGCCGCGCCGTCCCAGCCGACCGCGACGGCGGTCCGGCCGGCCGCCTCGGCGGCGCGCTTGGCCTCGGCGAGCGGCGCCGGAAGGTACTGCGCCCAGTCGGCCAGGAGGGCTTCCCGGCCGGCCACCACGGCGTGGCCGTCGACGACGCCCTGCACGCCGAGCCCCGGGATGTTCTCGAACCCTTCGACGGCGGGCAGCGGGCCCACCTTCTCGGCGGCGGCCGCGGCGACGGCGGCGGCGATCGGGTGCTCGGAGGCGTGCTCCAGCGCACCGGCCAGCCGCAGGACCTCGGTCTCGGTGACGCCCTCCGCGGTGCGGACGGCGAGCAGGGTCATCCGGCCGGTGGTGACGGTGCCGGTCTTGTCCAGCACGATCGTGTCGACCCTGCGGGTGGATTCGAGCACCTCAGGGCCCTTGATCAGGATGCCGAGCTGGGCTCCGCGTCCGGTGCCGACCATCAGCGCGGTCGGGGTGGCCAGGCCGAGGGCGCACGGGCAGGCGATGATCAGCACGGCGACCGCGGCGGTGAAGGCCGCGGTCCAGCCCTCGCCGGTGCCGAGCCAGTAGCCGAAGGTGGCCAGGGCCAGGACGATCACGATCGGGACGAAGACGGCGGAGATCCGGTCGGCGAGCCGCTGGGCGGCGGCCTTGCCGTTCTGGGCGTCCTCGACCAGCCGGGCCATCCGGGAGAGCTGGGTGTCGGCGCCCACCCGGGTGGCCTCGACCACCAGCCGGCCGCCCGCGTTGACGGTGGCGCCGGTGACGGCGTCGCCGACCGCGACCTCGACCGGAACCGACTCGCCGGTCAGCATCGAGGCGTCCACGGCGGAGGCGCCCTCGACCACCACC
>NZ_JAQYWZ010000206.1:0-2918 GCF_036290945.1 Streptomyces sp. BE303 | reverse complement strand
TCAGGTGTCTCTGATCTCGCCGTGGGCGGTCTCGCGGCCGGTGAGGACGGCGAGTGCGGTGACGGCGCAGCCGGCGATGACGTAGAGGACGACGGGGGTGATGGAGTGGCTGCCGGCGACGAGGGCGGTGGCGATGAAGGGGGCGGTGCCGCCGAAGAGGGCGCCGCCGAACTCGCGGCCGATGCTGACGCCGCTGAAGCGGATGCGGGCGTCGAACTGTTCGGCGACGAGGGCGGGTTGCGGGCCGAAGACCATGTCCTTGCAGAGGGGGATGGCGCCGATGAGGGCGATCAGGATGACGGGGGTGCTCCTGGTCTCCAGGAGGCGGAAGAAGGGGTAGGCGTAGGCGGCGGTGCAGGCGAGGCCGGCGGTGACCGTGGCGCGTCGGCCGATGCGGTCGGAGAGGCGGCCCCAGAAGGGGATGGCGGCGATCTCGAGGGCGGAGGCGAGGGTGATGGCCCAGAGCATGGTGGAGCGGGGGATGTGGAGGTTCTTGGTGGCGTAGGAGAGGGCGAAGGCCTGGATGAGGTAGCCCCAGATGAAGCCGGAGACGGTGATGCCCATGACCCGGGCCACCGCGCCGGGGTGTTCGCGCAGGACGGTCGCGAGTGGGTAGCGCACGGTGGCGCCTCGTTGGGCGAGGTCGGTGAAGGCGGGTGTCTCGTCGATGCTCCTGCGCAGCCAGAGCCCGAAGGCGATGAGGGCGATGCTGAGGAGGAAGGGGATGCGCCAGCCCCAGGTGAGGAAGGCGTCGTCGGGCAGGAGGGAGACGGTGCCGAAGACGGCGCTGGCGAGGACGAAGCCGGCGCCGGTGCCCATGGCGGGGACGGATCCGTAGAGGCCGCGTCGGCCGGCGGGGGCGTTCTCGACGGTGAGCAGGACGGCGCCGACGAATTCGCCGCCGACAGCGATGCCCTGGCAGATGCGCAGCAGGATCAGCAGCAGTGGTGCCCACAGTCCGGCGGTGGCCCGGGTGGGCAGGGTGCCGATCAGGGTGGTGGCGGCTCCCATGGTGAGGAGGGTGGCCAGTAGGACGCGCTTGCGGCCGATGCGGTCGCCGAGGTGCCCGGACAGGGCGCCGCCGATGGGTCGGGCGGCGAATCCGATCGCGAAGGTGGCGAAGGAGGCCAGGGTGGCGCCGATGTCGGTGGATCCGAAGAAGAGTGGTCCGAAGACGAGCGCGGAGGCGAGTCCGTAGAGGGTGAAGTCGTACCACTCCATGACGGTGCCGACCGTGCCGGCGAGCATGGTACGGCGGATGCCCGCCGTGTCATTGGGGGTGTTGTTCACGGGGGTGCCCTTGGTTCGTGCCGGGGTGGCGCCGGATACGCCGGTGCGGGCTCGCGCCGTGCGTGCACATCGGGACTGCGCCGGCCGGCGACCGGGGCCACCGTGCCCGGGGGATATCGAGGTCCGGCGTGCTTCGGGGATGGGGTACGTGGTTGGGGAGGGAGCTGCAGGGGGTCGCTGCAGGTGGCTGGCGAAGCGAAGCCGGTCTCCGTGCGTGCCTGCGTCCTTCCAGGAGGCGGCTACGCCCGCGTGTCCGGGGTCTCCGGTCGTGGGTGGTCGTCACCGTCTTATCCTCGCTCGGTGGACGCCGGGCAGGTGTTGCTCGACGCGCCGGGCACCGCCGAAAGCAGCGCGGTTACGGCGGGCAGCCCTACGACTACGAGCAGCAGCCGATGGTCAGCCACCTCTCCGCCGCGGCGACGCTCACCGGTTCGCTGGTCCCTGGAGGCCGGTGTCTCGGCGATCGTCCCCGCCGGCCCGTGGCGGGACACCCGTCGGGAGCGGATGGGGCTGTCCCCGCTCGGCTCGTGCTGACCCCTGCCCCGTCGCCGCTCAAACCGCCGCAGGCAGGGGAGAGGCGGCGCGCGAAGTGATCGTGTGCCGCCGCACCCCGCGGGGGCGCCCCGGGACCTGGCGCCTCAGACCATGCCCTCGTGCGCGGCCTGCGAGCTGATGTGGGCGCGGGCCGCGTCCGCGGCCGCTTCGGGGTCGTGTCGGCGCAGTGCCTCGACGATGACGTCGTGCTCGTCGACCACCGAGCGCCAGTTCCGGTCGCCCAACGGTGCGGTGATGCGGTAGCGGCGGATGGTGAGCAGCAGCTGTTCGGTGAGTTCGCCCAGGACGCGGTAGCCGGCGGTTTCGGCCAGGGTCCGGTGGAAGCGGGAGTTCAGGTCTGCCATCTTCTCCGTCGTTCCCGCGTCCAGGGCGGCGTGCATGGCCCGCTGGATCTTCTCCAGCTCGCGGATGCGGGTGTCGTCTATTCGCTCGGCCGCGAGTGAGGCGACGAGTGTCTCGATCGCCTCGCGGGCGAGGAAGACGCCGCGCATCTCCGTGACGTCGACCGAGGCCACGGTGACACCGGCGTGGACGCGCGAGTCCAGCAGGCCGTCCGACTCCAGGCGCTTCACCGCCTCGCGGATGGGGATCTTGCTGATCCCGAACCTGCGGGCCAGTTCGTCCATGTTGATCCGCTCGCCGGGCTTGAGGTCGCCCTGGGCGATGGCGTTGTGCAGGCTCTCGTAGACGAGGTCCGCCTTGCTTTTCACGGCAGGGATGCGTTCCGCCCAGCTACTGTGCCCCATCCGTTCATGGTATTCGATATCTCCACTGCGTGGGATGCTTCCCGATGCACCTCACCGGGCCCGCATGGAGGTTTGGCCAGCCTTTCGCCAACATGTTGCGTCGAGCCTATTCGTATACTAAATTCGACTCTGACGACCTGAGGCGTTCCCTCGGTCGCCGTGCGGGCGCCGCCCGGGCCGGGTGTGCACCGTCCCCCACAAGCCGAGGAGCCACCATGCCTCGCGCCGTCACCACCACGCCCGGCATCCTCCCCGCGGAAGCGGCCCCCCGCTCGAACCACTGCGAACTCACCGCCGACACCCGCTCCCCGGGCCTGCTGCGGAACT
>NZ_JAQYWZ010000205.1:0-2860 GCF_036290945.1 Streptomyces sp. BE303 | reverse complement strand
GTTCTGGTGATCGGTTCCGGCCCGATCGTGATCGGTCAGGCGGCGGAGTTCGACTACTCGGGTACGCAGGCGTGCCGGGTGTTGCGGGCCGAGGGTCTGCGGGTGGTGCTGGTGAACTCGAACCCGGCGACGATCATGACGGATCCGGAGATCGCGGACGCGACGTACGTGGAGCCGATCACGCCGGAGTTCGTGGAGAAGATCATCGCGAAGGAGCGGCCGGACGCGTTGCTGCCGACGCTGGGTGGTCAGACCGCGTTGAACACGGCGATCGCGCTGCACAAGGCCGGGACCCTGGAGAAGTACGGGGTCGAGTTGATCGGCGCGGACGTCGAGGCGATCAACAAGGGTGAGGACCGGGAGCTGTTCAAGGGCGTGGTGGAGGCCGTCAACGCGCGGATCGGCCACGGCGAGTCGGCGCGTTCGGTGATCTGTCACACGATGGACGAGGTGGTCGCGGGGGTCGACACCCTGGGCGGTTACCCGGTCGTGGTGCGTCCGTCGTTCACGATGGGCGGCGCCGGGTCGGGCTTCGCCCACGACGAGGAGGAACTGCGCCGTATCGCCGGGCAGGGCCTGACGCTGTCGCCGACCACCGAGGTCCTCCTGGAGGAGTCGATCCTGGGCTGGAAGGAGTACGAGCTGGAACTGATGCGCGACACGAGCGACAACGTCGTGGTCGTCTGCTCCATCGAGAACTTCGACCCGATGGGCGTGCACACCGGTGACTCGATCACCGTCGCCCCCGCGATGACGCTCACCGACCGCGAGTACCAGATCCTGCGCGACATCGGCATCGCGGTGATCCGCGAGGTCGGCGTCGACACGGGCGGCTGCAACATCCAGTTCGCCGTCAACCCCGAGGACGGCCGGGTCATCGTCATCGAGATGAACCCGCGCGTCTCACGGTCCTCCGCGCTGGCCTCCAAGGCCACCGGCTTCCCGATCGCGAAGATCGCCGCGAAACTCGCCGTCGGCTACACCCTCGACGAGATCCCCAACGACATCACCGAGCAGACCCCCGCCTCCTTCGAGCCGACCCTCGACTACGTCGTCGTCAAGGTCCCGCGCTTCGCGTTCGAGAAGTTCCCCGGCGCCGACGCCACCCTCACCACCACCATGAAGTCCGTCGGCGAGGCCATGGCCATGGGCCGCAACTTCCCCGAGGCCCTCAACAAGGCCCTGCGCTCCCTGGAGAAGAAGGGCTCCCAGTTCACCTGGGCCGGCCCCCTCGGCGACAAGGCCGAACTCCTCGCCCGGGCCGCCGTCCCCACCGACGGACGCATCAACACCGTCATGGACGCCATCCGCGCCGGCGCCACCCCCGGCGAGGTCTTCGACTCCACCAGGATCGACCCCTGGTTCGTCGACCAGCTCTTCCTCCTCGACGAGATCGCCGGCGAACTCGCCGACGCCCCCGAACTCACCCCCGCCCTGCTGCGCCACGCCAAGCGGCACGGCTTCTCCGACCAGCAGATCGGCGAGATCCGCGGGCTGCGCCCGGACGTGGTGCGCGAGGTGCGGCACGCGCTGGGGATCCGTCCGGTCTTCAAGACGGTGGACACCTGCGCGGCGGAGTTCGCGGCGCGCACCCCGTACTTCTACTCCTCCTACGACGAGGAGAGCGAGGTGGCGCCGCGCACGAAGCCCGCGGTGATCATCCTGGGTTCGGGGCCGAACCGGATCGGTCAGGGCATCGAGTTCGACTACTCCTGCGTGCACGCCTCCTTCGCGCTGTCGGACGCCGGGTACGAGACGGTGATGGTCAACTGCAACCCGGAGACCGTCTCCACGGACTACGACACCTCCGACCGGCTCTACTTCGAGCCGCTCACCCTGGAGGACGTCCTGGAGATCGTCCACGCCGAGCGGCAGGCCGGACCGCTGGCCGGGGTGATCGTCCAGCTCGGCGGCCAGACGCCGCTGGGCCTGGCCCAGGCCCTGAAGGACAACGGCGTGCCCATCGCCGGCACCCAGCCCGAGGCGATCGACCTCGCGGAGGAGCGCGGCGCCTTCGGCCGGGTCCTGCGCGAGGCGGGCCTGCCCGCCCCCAAGCACGGCACCGCGTTCTCCTTCGAGGACGCGAAGGCCATCGCCGACGAGATCGGCTACCCGGTCCTGGCCCGTCCCTCCTACGTGCTGGGCGGACGCGGCATGGAGATCGTCTACGACGAGACCTCCCTCGCCTCCTACCTGGAACGCCACGCCGGTCTCGTCTCCGAACACCCCGTCCTCATCGACCGCTTCCTCGACGACGCCGTCGAGATCGACGTCGACGCCCTCTACGACGGCACCGAGCTCTACCTCGGCGGCGTCATGGAACACATCGAGGAAGCCGGCATCCACTCCGGCGACTCCGCCTGCGCGCTGCCCCCGATCACCCTCGGCGGCCACGACATCAAGCGCCTGCGGACCTCGACCGAGGCGATCGCCCGCGGCGTGGGCGTCCGCGGACTGATCAACATCCAGTTCGCCCTGTCCGGCGACATCCTCTACGTCCTGGAGGCCAACCCCCGCGCCTCGCGCACCGTGCCGTTCACCTCCAAGGCCACGGCCGTCCCGCTCGCCAAGGCCGCCGCCCGCATCTCCCTGGGCGCCACCGTCGCCGAACTGCGCGCCGAGGGGCTGCTCCCGGCGGAGGGCGACGGGGGCACGCTGCCCGCGGACGCGCCGATCGCGGTCAAGGAGGCGGTGATGCCCTGGAGCCGGTTCCGTGACGTCCACGGCCGCGGCGTCGACACCGTCCTCGGCCCGGAGATGCGCTCCACCGGCGAGGTCATGGGCATCGACAAGGTCTTCGGCACCGCCTACGCCAAATCCCAGACCGGCGCCTACGGCGCCCTCCCCACCAAGGGGAAGG
>NZ_JAQYWZ010000204.1:0-466 GCF_036290945.1 Streptomyces sp. BE303 | reverse complement strand
CTGCTCCACCACCCACCGTTTCGGCTGCGGGACGAAGCCCTTGCCCTGGTCGGCCGGGTTGCGGCGGACGACCTCGACGTCGATGTCCAGCAAAGCGCCGTGGATGATCACCTCGTCCTTGAAGCCCTGGTCCACCAGGGGCTTCTCCAGTCGCATCCCGCACCGCTCGTCGACCTTGTCGAGCAGGGCGGCGCCGGCGGCGTTGTCGGGGGCGGAGGCCGCCAGGACGACGACGCCGATGATCTGCCCCATGACCTGCCGGCCTGGTCGGCGGTGTGCTACTACTTCGGCTTGTGGCGCCAGGACGGGCTCGACCGGCGGATCCCGGAACTCCTGCGCTGCCAGGTACGGGAGAGGGCCCGCCGATTAGAGGACCCGTCCCTCGTGATCATCGACACCCAGTCCGTCCGTGCGGCCGCCGGTGTCCCGAAGACCACGACGGGGCTGGACGCGAACAAGAAGGTGT
>NZ_JAQYWZ010000203.1:0-417 GCF_036290945.1 Streptomyces sp. BE303 | reverse complement strand
CCCCGGGGGTTCTGTCGCTGGTGGGGGTTGGGTTGGCTCTCGGGGCTGATGTGGCGGGCGTGGCGGGCGATCCTGGCTTTTTGGGTGGTGCCGTGGGGGTGGTGGCGCTGTTCCCAGCGGCCGTGGCGGGTGATGGGGGGTGGGGGTGGGGTTGGGTTGGGGGGTTGTGGGGGCGGGGGGGGGGTGGGTTGGTGGGTTTGGGGGGGGTGGGGGGGGGGGGGGGGGTGGGTGGGTTGTTTGGTTGTGGTGGTTGTGGCGGGGGGGGGGGTGGGGGGGGGGGGGTTGTTGTTTTTTTTTGGGTGTGGGGTTTTTTTGGTGGGGCCGGCCGAGCTGCGCGCGGGGGCGGCCTGCGACCGGGTCTCCGCGACCGCCCGGATGCGGATCGAGGCCGTCAGGGTCGTGGTGCGGCCCGTGGGG
>NZ_JAQYWZ010000202.1:0-512 GCF_036290945.1 Streptomyces sp. BE303 | reverse complement strand
GGAGTCGGCCTCGGCGGTCGCGGTCCGTTCGGCCCGCCAGCCCGCCAGCGCGGGCAGCACCTCGCCGAGCGCGGCCGGACTCACCTGGAGCTCGGCGGACAGTACGGACGCCTCCAGGCGCGCCAGCCCGGCCACGGCACCCTGCACCGGGCCGCCCGGCCGCTCACCCGCGCCGAGCACCGCCGTCCCGCTGACCCGGCACCACAGCGGCGCTTCCACGCCCGCGTCGCCCAGTGCATGTACGAGGGCCAGGGTCAGCGCGACCGCGCCCGGTAGGTCGGCGAACTCCGGGTGCGGGCGGTCCTCGTGGGCCATCAGCGAGAGCTCGCCGGCCGGCGCCTCCCCGTCGCCGAGCGCCTCGGTCACCCGCTGCGCCAGCGCCTCGCGTCCCGTTCCGGGTCCGCTCACGGTGAACGGGACCACGTCGAGGCCCACCGCGGCGAGCGCCTCGACCACCCGGCAGGCGGTGTCGCTCTCCGGCAGCACGGCCAGCCAGCGGCCCGCCGGCGCCT
>NZ_JAQYWZ010000201.1:0-274 GCF_036290945.1 Streptomyces sp. BE303 | reverse complement strand
GGGGATCTACCTGGGCGGCGGCAAGTTCGCCGAGGCACCGAGGCCGGGCAAGCCGGTCCGGGTGTCGACGATCACCAGCGGCTTCTACCCGACCCACTTCGGGCGACCCGGGGCCTAGAAATCCCTCCTCGTTGTCCACAGCCTCCGTGCTGCCGGGAGAGCGCGGCGCTCAGGCGGAGGCGGCGTCCAGCAGGGCGGTCTGCGCCGGGGTGAGCTCCAGTGAGGCGGCGGCCAGCAGCGGCGGGAGCTGCTCGACGGTGCGGGCGCTGACGAT
>NZ_JAQYWZ010000200.1:0-376 GCF_036290945.1 Streptomyces sp. BE303 | reverse complement strand
GGACTTGGCACTCAGTACCCTCGGCATGACCTCAGGCCGTGGACCAGTGCACACGTACCAAGTGCACCCGAACCAGGAGAACCGCTCATGAGCTTGAGGATCGTTGTCTGTGTGAAGCACGTGCCGGACGCGACGGGTGACCGTCGTTTCTCGGACGATCACACCACCGACCGGGAGGGCGTGGACCGCCTTCTGACGGAGCTGCACGAGTACGGCGAGGAGCAGGCGTAGCGGAACGCGGAGGCGAGCGGTGACGCCGAGGTGACGGTGTTGACGGTGGGTCCGGACGATGCGAAGGACGCGCTGCGCAAGGCGTTGTCGATGGGTGCGGACAAGGCCGTGCACGTGAACGACGACGGCATCCACGGGTCGGACG
>NZ_JAQYWZ010000199.1:0-1364 GCF_036290945.1 Streptomyces sp. BE303 | reverse complement strand
TACCGTCCGCGCCCTCGGCGAAGGACTTGCACCGACCGTCGGCCGCGAGGCCCCGCTGCCGCGAGAACCCGACGAACGTCCCCGGCGTCGCCATCACCGTCACGCCACCGGCCAACGCCAGCTCGCACTCCCCACTGCGCAACGCCTGCACCGCCAGGTGCAGCGCCACCAGCGAGGACGAGCACGCCGTGTCGACCGTGACCGCCGGACCCTCCAGACCGAAGGTGTACGACACCCGGCCCGACGCGACACTGCCGCTCGTGCCGAGGAAGCCCTCGGCGTTGTCGGTGGACCGGTCGAGGACCAGCCCGTAGTCGTTGTACATCACGCCCGCGAACACCCCGGTCCGCGAACCGCGCAGGCCCAGCGGGTCGATCCCGGCCCGCTCGAACGCCTCCCACGACGTCTCCAGCAGCAGCCGGTGCTGCGGGTCCATCGCCAACGCCTCACGCGGCGAGATCCCGAACACCTCAGGATCGAAGTCCGCGGCCCCGTAGAGGAATCCGCCCTCCCGCGTGTACGAGGTACCGGGGTGGTCCGGGTCGGGGTGGTACAGGTTCTCGACGTCCCAGCCACGGTCCTCGGGGAACGGCACGATCCCGTCCCGCCCGGACGCCACCAGCTCCCACAGGTCCTCCGGCGAGGCGACGCCCCCAGGGTAACGGCAGGCCATCCCGACGATCGCGATCGGCTCGTCGGGGTCGGTCGTCGCGGCGGCGACCGCGGTGGGGGCGTCCCGGCCGGCGATTTCCCCGGAGACGAAGCCCGCCAGGGTCTCCACCGTCGGGTAGTCGAAGACCAGCGTGGACGGCAGCCGCAGCCCGGTCGCGGCGGCGAGGCGGTTGCGCAACTCGACCGCGGTGAGCGAGTCGAAGCCCAGCTCGTTGAAGGCACGGCGGGCCCCGACCTGGTCGGCGGAGGAGAACCCGAGCACCTCGGCGACCTGCGTCCGGACCAGGCCGAGCACGGCGTGGTCGCGTTCGGCCCGGGGCAGCGCCGCGAGCCGTCGCCCGAACCCGTTCGTGGTTCGGGCCCCGGCCCGAGCCGGGGCGAGGCCGTGCAGGATCGGCGGCACGACGGGAGCGTTGCGCAGCGCGGTGATGTCGATCGCCAGAGGCGCGACCACCGGCTCGCCGGTGCCGAGCGCGGCGTCGAAGGCCGCAAGGCCCTGCTCCGCCGTGAGCGGCAGGACACCACCACGCCGCATCCGCTCCCGGTCCGCGTCGGTGAGCGTCTCACCCATCCCCGCGTCCCACAGGCCCCAGGCGAGCGACGTCGCCGGCACACCCCGCGACCGCAGCTCCGACGCGTACGCGTCCAGGAACGTGTTCGCGGCAGCGTAGTTGGCCTGACCCGCGTTGCCG
>NZ_JAQYWZ010000198.1:0-316 GCF_036290945.1 Streptomyces sp. BE303 | reverse complement strand
GGGGATCTACCTGGGCGGCGGCAAGTTCGCCGAGGCACCGAGGCCGGGCAAGCCGGTCCGGGTGTCGACGATCACCAGCGGCTTCTACCCGACCCACTTCGGGCGACCCGGGGCCTAGAAATCCCTCCTCGTTGTCCACAGGCTGTGGACGGACCCGCCGCCCCCGCGCGGGTCCGTCCACAGCCTCCGTGCTGCCGGGAGAGCGCGGCGCTCAGGCGGAGGCGGCGTCCAGCAGGGCGGTCTGCGCCGGGGTGAGCTCCAGTGAGGCGGCGGCCAGCAGCGGCGGGAGCTGCTCGACGGTGCGGGCGCTGACGAT
>NZ_JAQYWZ010000197.1:0-423 GCF_036290945.1 Streptomyces sp. BE303 | reverse complement strand
GGCGACGGCCTGCTCCGCGTGGCCCGCCTGACGGTGGGCCTGGCCGCGCGAGCCGAGCGACCAGCCGTCGTCCGGGTCGAGGGCGAGCGCCGAGTCGAAGTCGGCCACCGCCTCCTACCTGACGCCCGCGAGCCGGTGCACCTCGCCCCGAAGTGCGAACGCCCAGGCGTAGGAAGGATTCAGGGTGACGGCGGCGGTGAGGTCGGTGACGGCTTCGTCGGGTCGGCCGGCCTGGCGGTGGGCCTGGCCGCGGGAGCGGAGCGCCCAGACGTCCGACGGGCTGAGGGCGAGCGCGGCGGTGAGGTCGGCCATCGCCTCCTCGGGGAGGACCGCCAGTCGGTGGGACTCCCCGCACATCGGAAGAGCGGCGGGGTGGGCACGGGAGTCGAGCAGGGGGTAGTTCTCGGGGGTCGCCGGATCCTG
>NZ_JAQYWZ010000196.1:0-1093 GCF_036290945.1 Streptomyces sp. BE303 | reverse complement strand
GCGCCTACAACACCAACGATCTGCTCAATGTCGGCCCCCGGCCGGACGGCACCCTGGTACCCGTCCAAGAAGCGGCTCTCACCACTATCGGGCAGTGGATGAACACCAACGGCGCCTCGATCCACGGAGCGTCCAGCAGTCCCCTTGTGAAGCCCTCGTGGGGGCAGACGACCCGCAAGGGCGACAAGGTCTACCTTCACGTCTTCAACTGGCCTGCTTCGGGCAGCGGTCTCCACATCGCCAAACAGAACACTGCCGCGGCGTTCACCCTCAGCAACCCCCGCGTCCTGGGCAGCGCCCAGACCGTCACCCTCACGCCCTCGGGAGATGGCTACGACATCATCCCGTCGGGCGGCGTCACCAGCGCGATCGACACCGTCATCGAGACGACCATCACCACCGCCCCCGCCACGGCCACTGGCGCCGGTACTGGTCTCAAGGCCCAGTTCTGGAACAACACCACCGCAACCGGCACACCCGCCGTCACACGCACCGACGCCGGAATCAACTACGCCTGGCGCTACAGCGGATCCCCCGCACCCACCATCCAGACCGACAACTTCTCCGCACGCTGGACCGGGGAGATCCAGCCACAACACAGCGAGCGCTACACCTTCTCCACCATCTCCAACGGAAAGATCAAGGTCACCGTCAACGGCCAGGAGGTGATCAACGCGGCACAGCACAGCACGACCCGCACCGACACCGGAGGGATCTCGCTCCAAGCCGGACAGCGCTACAGCATCCAGGTGGACTACACCGCCTACACTGGAGAGGCATACGCCCAACTGGCCTGGTCGAGCCCAAACCAGAAGGCACAGGTCGTCCCCGCGGCCCAGCTCTACCCAAGTAGCCAGGGGATCAACGTGGCATTGGGACGGCCGGCCACCCAGTCCTCCACCTGGGGCGGCGCTTCCGCGGCCCTAGCCGTGGACGGCAACACCAACGGCCTGTTCTTCTCCGGCTCCGTCACCCACACCAACTCGGACGCCAACGCCTGGTGGCAGACCGACCTCGGTGGTGTCACCCCGATCAACAACATCAAGATCAACTCGCGCACCGATGGCTACCGCGACCGCAGCAACAACGCCTC
>NZ_JAQYWZ010000195.1:0-766 GCF_036290945.1 Streptomyces sp. BE303 | reverse complement strand
GTGATCCGGACCTTCGAGGGCGTGCAGACCGGCACGGGCCACGGCGTCCACGTCGGCGAAGTCCCGATCGGCACCACCCCGACCGACTCCGGCTACCAGCTCAAGGACGGAACGCGCGGCGGCACCTACACCACCGACATGGGCAACGGAGCCCCCAGCGACGGGTCCCCCTTCGCCCGGCCGACCGACAACTGGGGCGACGGCCTGCCGTCCAACCGCGAGTCCGCGGCCGTCGACGCGCACTTCGGCGTCGCGGCGACCTGGGACTTCTACAAGAACACCTTCGGCCGCGCGGGCATCCGCGGTGACGGGGTCGGCGCGTCCAGCCGGGTCCACTACGGCAACGGATACGTCAACGCGTTCTGGGACGACGACTGCTTCTGCATGACCTTCGGCGACGGCGACGGCAACACCCACCCGCTGACCTCCGTCGACGTGGCGGGCCACGAGATGACCCACGGCGTCACCGCCGCCACCGCCAACCTCAACTACTCGGGCGAGTCCGGCGGCCTGAACGAGGCGACCAGCGACATCCTCGGCAGCATGGTGGAGTTCCACGCCGATCTGCCCGCCGACACCCCCGACTACCTGATCGGCGAGAAGATCGACATCCGCGGGGACGGCACCCCGCTGCGCTTCATGGACAAGCCGTCCAAGGACGGCCGTTCCGCCGACTACTGGCGCCGGGGCCTCGGCGGCATCGACGTCCACTACTCCTCCGGCGTCGCCAACCACTTCTTCTACCTGCTCTCCGAGGGCAGTGGCG
>NZ_JAQYWZ010000194.1:0-308 GCF_036290945.1 Streptomyces sp. BE303 | reverse complement strand
GGTTCGGACGGCCGTTCCGGGCTGGTACTGTTCTTCCTGTCGCGAGGGAGATGATCTCTCGTCAGGCGTCAGTGGTGCTACCAGAGCACGTCCTACTTTCAGTAGGGAGAGTCCGTGCAACCCGGGCCTGGCGCTCCACGACGGACGGGGTCCGGTACCTGAGAGGGTGCCGGGCCTCGTTCGCGTTTCGCGGGGACGGCGGGTGGGCGGACGGGATGCGAAGAAACTGAAAAGACCTGTAATTCTACTTCCTGTCGCGAGGGAGATGATCTCTCGTCAGGCGTCTGTGGTGCTACCAGAGCACGTCC
>NZ_JAQYWZ010000193.1:0-438 GCF_036290945.1 Streptomyces sp. BE303 | reverse complement strand
GGGCCACCCGGAGGCAGGTGACCCGCCACCCTTTCCACCACCCCCGGCAGAGACACCGTCACCCACCGTCGACCATGTGCGCGGCCTCACAGCCCCCCCCCTGTGGCCCGGACCACTTCCCACCCCCCAACGATCTTGAAAATAGGGTCATTCACCTTCAAAACACCCCATTTCCTTGATCCTTACGACCGGTAACCACCCCCTGACATGCCTAAACCTCCGAAACCTTGTAACCCACACCACCCCCCCCGTCACTGAGCACCCGTGGCACCGAGCACCCCGCGCACCACGGCGCGGAAGTCCTCCAACATCGGCTCCATCAGCCGGGAGTGGAAGGCGTGACTGGTACTCAGACGGCTGGAATTCCAGCCCCGCCCACCCGCATCCTCGTCAACGTCTTCGATCTCGGCTTCAAGGCCCGCGACCACCACGGCCCAG
>NZ_JAQYWZ010000192.1:0-669 GCF_036290945.1 Streptomyces sp. BE303 | reverse complement strand
CGGGCTGCTGGTGCGCCGCCTGAGGCGTGCGGCTCGGCGGTCGGGTGGCGGGTGGTTGTCGCGTGGTAGGGTGCTGGGCAGGGGAGGCACCGGTGGTCTCGGCCGCCTGGTCGCCCGGTGGGCGGTGGAGCACGGCGCCCGCCGGGTCGTGCTCGTCGGCCGACGGGGGACCGGGGCGGCGGGTGTCCGCGAGCGGACGGCGGAGTTCGAGAACGACGAGGCCCGTGCCTGCGCCCTCACCGCCCGCGCCGCGACCTCGTCGCGGTCGGTGCGGTCGCAGGCACGGGCCTCGACGGTCTCGACCTCCGCCGTCAGCTCGCGGCCACCCTCCGCCCCGGTCCCCCGTCGGCCGACGAGCACGACCCGTCGGGCGCCGGGCCCCACCGCCCCCCGGGCCCGCCGCGGACCAGCACCCCCCCGCCCCCCAACCAGTCCTCGGTCACGACACCCACCCCCCCCGCCAGCACGGCCCCCCCACGGCCGCCCCCCCCGACGGCCAAGGGCTCCGGAACGTCACTCCCCCCCCCCCGTTGTTAATGAGACGGCGACCACAGAGATCTACACCGCGATATACACTCTTTCGCACCACGACGCTCTGCCGCTCTGTCCCCCCTCGGCAGACGAGCACGACCCGTCGGGCGCTGCTGCTTGCAGCCAGTACCGCTGGTG
>NZ_JAQYWZ010000191.1:0-708 GCF_036290945.1 Streptomyces sp. BE303 | reverse complement strand
CCTGCGCTCGGTGCGGGTCGAGCGGCGGATCGGCGGACCCGGTCGCGACCGCCCCCCGCGTGTGGAGCCAGTGCGGCGCCGCGATTCCGTCGTCGCCCTGTGCCTGGACGGCGGCGTGCACGCCGGTGAGCGAACCCGCCGGTACCAGCTCGCCGACCGGCGGTGCGTCGTGCGTCCGCAGCCGGTCGGCCAGCACGGCCCGCACCCCGAACTCCAACCGGAGCACGGACGCGACGTGACCGGTCAGGACATCCGCGAGGGCGGCGGTCACCTCGTCGTCCTCACCCAGAACAATCCAGGATCCCTCCACCCGCGCCGAGCCGCGAACTCCGACCGCCTACCAGGACACGCGGAATCGCCAGCCGACGATGAGCGACCGTTCCTGGCCGCGCGCCCGCCCGGTCGACAGCGCGGGCAGCACGGTGGCGGCGGCAGCGGTATCGACACCCAACTCCGCTGCGACCGCGGGGAGATCGCGCCTCTCGACGTGGTTGCAGAGGCCCGCCTCCGCAGGTTCCGCCGAACGGCCTGGCGCTGCTGCTGGCTGCCTGTACCGCTGGTGCTGGATGGCGTAGGTCGGCAGCTCGGCCGGTCGGACGCCCGTGAACAGCGGCGACCAGTCGACCGGGACACCGTTGACGTGCAGGGTCGCGAGCGCCGTCAGCGCGGTGGTGACTTCGTCACGGTCGCGGCGCAGCAGCGGCGCGG
>NZ_JAQYWZ010000190.1:0-297 GCF_036290945.1 Streptomyces sp. BE303 | reverse complement strand
GTCACCCCGCTCCACGCGACCTGGCAGCAGCTGGTCGGCCGGCAGAGCGGCAAGTGCGTCGACGTCGGCGACTACTCCTTCGCCGAGACCGCCCGGCTCCTCCAGTGGGGCTGCGGCAACGGCGCCAACCAGAACTTCTCCCTCAAGAACCTGGGTACCGGCTACGTGCAGATCATGGCCCGGCACAGCGGCAAGTGCCTCGACGTCGAGGGCGCGTCGACCGTCGACGGGGCCCTCGTCGTGCAGAACACCTGCACCGGGAGCCAGTCCCAGCAGTGGCAGGTCCAGAAGGTGGCC
>NZ_JAQYWZ010000189.1:0-298 GCF_036290945.1 Streptomyces sp. BE303 | reverse complement strand
TGGGGGAGTGGGCGGCGACGGGTCGTGAGTTGCCGTCGGCTTCGGTGGCGGATCTGCTGGCGGAGCGTGCGGTGTCGGTGCCGGACGAGGTGGCGCTGGTGTTCGGTGCGTCCTCGTGGACGTACGCGGAGCTGGATGCGCGGGTGAACCGGCTGGCGCGGTTGTTCGTGGCGCGGGGTGCCGGTCCGGAGCAGGTGGTGGCGCTGGGGCTGCCGCGTTCGCTGGAGATGGTGGCGTCGCTGTTCGCGGTGCTGCGCAGCGGTGCGGCGTACCTGCCGCTGGAGCTGGACTACCCGGT
>NZ_JAQYWZ010000188.1:0-1848 GCF_036290945.1 Streptomyces sp. BE303 | reverse complement strand
TTCGACCAGGTGGCGTTGCACGTGGATGCCTATCTGGACCGGCCGTTGGCGGAGGTGCTGGCGGACGAGGAGCTGATCCACCGCACCGGGTACGCGCAGCCGGCGTTGTTCGCCGTCGAGGTGGCGTTGCACGCGCTGCTCACCCGCTGGGGTGTGCGGCCGGATGTCCTGGTCGGGCACTCGATCGGTGAGATCGCTGCCGCGCATGTGGCCGGGGTGCTGTCTCTGCCGGACGCGGCCACGCTGGTCGCCGCACGCGGCCGACTGATGCAGGCCCTTCCGGCCGGTGGGGCGATGCTCGCGGTGGGTGCTTCCGAGGCGGACGTCCTCGCCGCGTTCCCGGACGTGGACGTCGCGGTGGTGAACGGTCCTGGGGCCGTGGTGGTCGCGGGCCTGGAAGCCGAGATCGACGCCGTCGCCGAGGCGGCGGGCGAGCGGGGTTGGAAGTCCAGCCGTCTGCGCACCAGTCACGCCTTCCATTCGCGGTTGATGGAGCCGATGTTGGAGGACTTCCGCGCCGTGGTGCGGTCCCTGGCCTTCGCCGAGCCTTCGGTCCCGGTGGTGTCGTCGGTGACGGGCCGCCATGTGGGGCTCGGGCAGTGGTCGGACCCGGAGTACTGGGTCGACCAGGTCCGCAAGCCCGTCCGGTTCGCCGATGCCCTCAACGCCCTCGACGGCGTCACCACCTACGTCGAGCTCGGCCCGGACGCGGTCCTGTCCGCGCTCGTCCAGCAGCCCGACGCCGTCACCGCGCCGCTGCTGCGCCGCGACCGCGACGAAGCGACCACCGCACTGACGGCACTCGCGACCCTGCACGTCAACGGCGTCCCGGTCGACTGGTCGCCGCTGTTCACGGGCGTCCGACCGGCCGAGCTGCCGACCTACGCCTTCCAGAGGGAGCGGTTCTGGCCCGAGAAGGGGGCCCGGCCCCGCTCAGACCGTGACGACGACGGGTTCTGGACCGTGGTCGAGTCGGGCGACGTGGCTACGCTCGCCGACCGCCTCGGCGTGGAGGCCGAGGCGCTGGCGGGCCTGGTTCCCGCGCTGGCCGCCTGGCGTGCGCGTGGCCGGGAGCGGTCGCTGATCGACGCGTGGCGCTACCGCGCCGTCTGGAACCCCACCACCGTCGCGGGCCACGGGCGGATCAGCGGGACGTGGCTGCTGGTCGGCGACGACGGGTTCGGCCTCGCTGCGGTCCTCTCCGGGCTCGGCGCGGAGGTCATGACCGTGCCGACGGGCTCCCGCTCCGAGCTGGCGGCCCGGCTGGCCGGGCAGGAGGCGGAGGGCGTCGTTTCGGTCCTCGGATCGGTCGGTGAAAACCTGGCGCTGGTGCAGGCTTTGACGGACGTACGGAGCACGACCCCGCTGTGGACGGTCACCCGGAACGCGGTGGTCACCGGCCGGGCGGACGACACGGTCGACGTCGGTCAGGCGCAGCTGTGGGGCTTCGGCCGGGCGGTGGGGCTGGAGCACCCGGAATTCTGGGGCGGTCTGCTCGACCTGCCGCCGGTCGTCGACACCCGGGCGGCCGGTCGCCTCGGCGCGGTCCTGGGTGGCGCGTTGGGCGCGGAGGACCAGGTCGCGCTGCGTAGTGGTGGCGTGCTCGTACGGCGGCTCGCGCATGCGCCGGCCGGTGCGGTCGGTGCCGCCGGTGCGTGGAGTCCGCGCGGCACGGTGCTCATCACCGGTGGGACCGGTGGCTTGGGCATCGAGGTGGCGCGGTGGGCGGCGGCGAACGGTGCGGAGCGGTTGGTGCTGCTCTCCCGGCGTGGATCTCAGGCGCCCGGGGCGGCGGAGTTGTTGGCGGAGCTGCCGATGGCGGAGATCCATGCGTGTGATCTGGCGGAT
>NZ_JAQYWZ010000187.1:0-340 GCF_036290945.1 Streptomyces sp. BE303 | reverse complement strand
CGTCGAGTTGCTGACGGAGTCGCGGCCCTGGAGCGCCGGGGACCGGCCTCGTCGGGCGGGTGTGTCGGCGTTCGGCGTCAGCGGTACGAACGCGCACGTGATCGTGGAGGAGCCCCCGGCCGTCGAGTCCGCCGCCGTCGAGGCAGCGGTGCAACTTCCCTTGGTGCCGGTGCTGTTGTCCGGTACGGACGAGGCGGCGCGCCGGGCCCAGGCACAGCAGGTGCGACTTGTGGCCGAGCGGGATCGCCCCCCGCTCGCCGCAGCCGCAGCCCGCCGAGCCGCGCTGGACCCTCGGGCGGTGGTGCTCGCCGGTGACACCGAGGGGTTGACGACCGGGCGG
>NZ_JAQYWZ010000186.1:0-316 GCF_036290945.1 Streptomyces sp. BE303 | reverse complement strand
TCGCGGTGCTGCGCGACGGCGCCCTCGCCGGCGTCCAGGACGCCGCGACCACCAGCGAGGGCGACCTCGTGCGGCTGATGGTCGGCCGGGACCTGTCCGCCATGTTCACCCGCGAACGCGTCGCCACCGACCGCCTCGTGTTGGATGTCCGTGCCGTGACCACCGACCACGTCACTGGCATCGACCTGCGCATCCACGCCGGCGAGGTCGTCGGCCTGGCCGGACTCATCGGCGCCGGACGCTCCGAACTCGCCCTCGCCCTCGCCGGCGACCAGCCCCTCCGCTCCGGCACCGTCACCCTCGACGGCCGCACCCT
>NZ_JAQYWZ010000185.1:0-275 GCF_036290945.1 Streptomyces sp. BE303 | reverse complement strand
CGCTGCCACTACATGCGGCGCGGCCACTCGTGGGTGGGACAGCCACGCCAAAACCACCCCACCCACGCCGCAGCCTCGCTAAACTCCCCGTCCCCAGGCCGCTGACCAGGCCCGATGGAGAACTCTCACTGGAGTACTAGTGCTGGATTCCTCAAAGGCGGTACACAAATCGCCGTCGGCATTGGCGGGTTGGTGGGGGCGGTCTGCCCCAGATCCAGGGTTTGGCGCGTGCGTTGAGCTGGGTGGTTGCGAGGCGGGTGGCCTGGTCGATCTCG
>NZ_JAQYWZ010000184.1:0-517 GCF_036290945.1 Streptomyces sp. BE303 | reverse complement strand
GGCGCTCACCCGGGCCGCCGCCGCGCGGGCGACCGCCGCCGTCTCCGCCTGCGTCCGGTAGGGGGTGTCGGTGACGGCCACGGCCGACTTCCCGACCCGGGCGGCCGTCCCGGGAGCGAGCCCCGGCACCACGGTGTCGCAGACCACGGGCGACACGGGCGTGTCCGTCCGTACCAAGGAGACCGGCGACGACCAGCAGCAGCGGATCCGGGAGGCACTGACCGCCGTCACCGGGGAGGTGTCGGTGGAACGCGACGACCTGGTCGTCAAGTGCATCCGGGAGCTCGTGCGCCGGAACCCGACCCTGCCCGTCGAGCGCATCGCCGAGGTCGCCGTCGCGGCCACCACGCAGACCGGCGACCAGGGTCTGACGATCGGCCGCACCGCCGCGCTGGGTCACGTCTGGCAGTGGGGGGTCCTGGCCGGGGCGCTGCTCTGGCTGGTCGCGGCCCGGCGCGGCGTGGTGCTCACCCTGCTGGCCGCCGGAGCGGCCGGGGTGCTGGCGGCGGTCGCCGAT
>NZ_JAQYWZ010000183.1:0-312 GCF_036290945.1 Streptomyces sp. BE303 | reverse complement strand
CAGGGTGCGCAGCGTGCGTCGATGGGCCGGGGGTTGTACGAGGCGTTCCCGGTGTTCGCGGACGCGTTCGACCAGGTGGCGTTGCACGTGGATGCTCACTTGGACCGGCCGTTGGCGGAGGTGCTGGCGGACGAGGAGCTGATCCACCGGACCGGGTACGCGCAGCCGGCGTTGTTCGCGGTGGAGGTGGCGTTGCATGCGCTGCTGTCGCACTGGGGTGTGCGGGCGGACGTGCTGGTGGGGCATTCGATCGGTGAGGTTGCTGCCGCGCATGTGGCCGGGGTGCTGTCTCTGCCGGACGCGGCGGCGCTG
>NZ_JAQYWZ010000182.1:0-2380 GCF_036290945.1 Streptomyces sp. BE303 | reverse complement strand
GTCCACATCCTCCTCAAATACACCGACATCGGCCGCAACCTCTACGCCATCGGCGGCAACGACACCGCCGCCCGCCTCGCCGGCATCAACATCAACAAATACCTCATCGCCGTCTACGCCCTCATCGGCACCGTCGCCGCCCTCGCCGGCATCCTCCTCACCGCCCGCACCGGCTCCGGCCAACCCGTCTCCGGCAGCGAAGGCCTCGAACTCAAGGCCATCACCGCCGCCGCCCTCGGCGGCGCCGCCCTCAAGGGCGGCAAGGGCGGCATCGGCGGCACCCTCCTCGCCGTCGCCCTCCTCGGCTGCCTGGAGAACGGCCTCACCGTCCAGGGCATCAACTCCTTCTGGCAGAACGTCGCCCAAGGAGCCCTCCTCGTCGCCGCCGTCGTCATCCAGCAACGCCGCAACGGCGAACGCGCCGTCGGACTCCCCGCCTGACGCGTGAGGCATGAACTCCTCTCCCACACAAGACAGTTCCGTTATTGTTACATGCTCAACACCGGGGGGACGGCGGCACCGAGCCGCCGGTAGGCACCCGAGAACCCGCCAGCCGAAACGGCCGCCCAACGCGGCATGATGAGTCGGAGTGAGATCGTGGACGACACGGGGCTGCTGGCACCGCAGCGAAGAGCACTCATCCTCGACCGCGTGCGCCGCGACGGATCCGTACGGGTGGCAGAGCTCGCCGACCGGTTCGGCGTCTCCGACATGACCGTGCGCCGGGACCTGGAAGTCCTGGCCCGCACCGGTGCGATCGAGAAGACCTACGGCGGAGCCGTCGTCAGCACGCTCCTGGAAGAACCCGCCTTCGAGGCGAAGTCCCAGTGGGAACCGTCAGCCAAGGAGGCCCTGGCGCGCGCCGCCGCGGCTCTCGTCGAGCCCGGAAGCGTCGTCGCGGTCGGGGCGGGGACGACTACGTTCGCCGTGGCCCGGCACCTGCTCGACATCCCCGATATCACCCTGGTGACCAACTCCCTCCCGGTCGCCAACCTGGTCCGCACCGCCACGGAGAAGTCCGGCAGCGCACCCGCTCTGCTGCTCACCGGGGGAACGCCCACCCCGTCGGCCGCGCTCGTCGGCCCGCTGGCCGACCAGACGATCAGGTCCCTGCACGTGGACGTCCTGATCATCGGGGCGCACGGGATCTCGGAACGGGCCGGGCTCACCACCCCCAACCTGGCGGAGGCGCAGACCAACCGGGCACTGATCGCCTCGGCACACGAGGTGGTCGTCGTCGCCGACCACAGCAAGTGGAACATCGTCGGCCTCAGCGCCTTCGCAAGCCTGTCGGAGATCCACTACTTCGTCACCGACGGTGAACTGGACCCGGCCGCACAGCTGGTGCTGAACGAGACCACCGGTCGACTCGTCCTCGCACAGATCTGACGGGGCCGTCGCGTAGGCCCGGACCTGAATGGTCGGTATCTCCCCCTCATCCGGGCCGGAATCAGACGGCGCCTCCGAGCCACGGGAACCGCGCGCGGCAGCCCGCATCGTGCTTCACGCCATCAACGGCATCGGAGCCGGTCACCTGGCCCGCCAGACCGCGCTGGCCCGCCACCTGCGGGCGCGACAACCCGGTTTGGACCCGGTCATCCTCGGTTCCGGCCCCGCCGTGGACGAGGTCTGTGGCGAAGTACCGGTGATCGAGGTCCCCTCGATGGGACGAACGGGGCGGTACCGCAGCGAACCGGCCCGCCCCGACATGCTGGCCGCCATCACGGCGATGACGCACACGGCACTCGCGGGCCTGCGGCCCAGGGTGGTCGTCCACGACACCCCAGTCCCAACCCGGACGGCAGAGCGGACGGCGGCAACGGGTCCTACGGCCGCATCGGACTGCCCCGCGCGCGCTTCGACGCGCTCGGCGGGTACGACGAGCAACTGCTCCCGATGGGCTGCCAGGACCTCGACCTGATGAACCGGGCCAAGGCCCGCGGAACGCGCGTCGTCCGAGCATCCCAGCAGGCGCCGTTCGCCATTCGCAACACGGATGCCGACAAGGTCCGGCACACCGGAAGTCCCCTGAGCTGGCACGACATGTGGCAGCAGAACATCCGCCGGACCGAGGAGAACCTGCGTGCCGGCCGACTCACGGTGAACCACGGCCGCACCCCCGTCCAGGTCCTGCTCAACTTCACCCGGTCGGTGGAAGTCTGACCCCGGTCCGGCGACGCACCCAGCCGTGCGGCACGCCGGCGGCGGGCGCCGGCACGGGACCGCGCTCACTGATCACTCGAACCTGCGGCGAAGGCTCGTAGCAGGGTGTTGCGGCCGTGGGGCGGAACCGACCACAGGGCGTGTCCTCGCAGGCCCCAGCCGTGCAGGAGGCTGTTCGCGGCGGCAAAGCCGGTGGTGGCTGCGCGTTCCATGAGGG
>NZ_JAQYWZ010000181.1:0-488 GCF_036290945.1 Streptomyces sp. BE303 | reverse complement strand
TCCATCGCGGTGGTCTCGTCGAGGACGGCCCCGAGGAGTCCGTCACCGTCGACCTGACCGCGGATGACGACACCCTGTCACTGCCGAAACTGGACGCGTTGGAACGCAAGCTCCGCGCCATCGAACAGCAGCTCGGCTGAGTACCCTCGCCGCTGACCAGCGCGACGACCGCCGCCGGGTTTCCGCCGAACGCAGCCCGAGCGCCCGGCGGCGATGACGCGGGTGACGGTCACGCCGGCCAGGTCCTCGCCCTTACTCGTGGTTCTGGCAGAAGAACGGGCGAGGGCGAGGACGGATCGGTGATGGCGGGCAAGAAGCACGGGGGCTGGGGGCTGGGGGGCCTGGGGCGCGGCGCCGGCTTCGGTCGGCCCGCGCCGCGGCGGTCGTCAGGCCGGTAGCTCGGCCCGGACGCGTTGGCCGGCGGCGGTCTGCACGGCGCCCCGGGTGCCGGCCAGCGCGGCGACCAGGAGGAGGCCGCGCCCGTCGCG
>NZ_JAQYWZ010000180.1:0-337 GCF_036290945.1 Streptomyces sp. BE303 | reverse complement strand
TGGCGGGTGAGCGGTCGCGGTTGGCGGCGTTCGTGCCGTGGTGTGAGGAGCGGGGGGTGCGGGCCCGGTTGGTGGAGGTGCGGTACGCGTCGCATTCGGCTCTGGTGGCGCAGGTGGGGGAGGCGGTGTTCGCGGGTCGGGTCGGGGTGCGGGGTGCGGTGCCGCGTGTTCCGTGGTTCTCGACGGTGACGGGGGAGCGGGTCAGGGTGCCGGTGGTGGCTGCCTACTGGTGGTCCTCGCTGCGCGACCAGGTCCGCTTCGGGCCGGTCGTGGAGAAGCTGGCGGGGGAGGGCTTCCGGCTGTTCGCGGAGGTGTCGGGGCACCCGGTGCTCACCGT
>NZ_JAQYWZ010000179.1:0-329 GCF_036290945.1 Streptomyces sp. BE303 | reverse complement strand
GGTTGACGACCGGGCTGGGCGCGGTCGCTTCCGGGTCGGGTGGTCTGACGGGTGTTGCGGGTTCTGGTCGGGTGGCGTTCCTGTACACGGGGCAGGGTGCGCAGCGAGCGTCGATGGGCCGGGGCTTGTACGAGGCGTTCCCGGTGTTCGCGGACGCCTTCGACCAGGTGGCGTTGCACCTGGATGCCTATCTGGACCAGCCGCTGGCGGAGGTGCTGGCGGACGAGGAGCTGATCCACCGGACCGGGTACGCGCAGCCGGCGTTGTTCGCGGTGGAGGTGGCGTTGCATGCGCTGCTGTCGCACTGGGGTGTGCGGGCGGACGTGCTG
>NZ_JAQYWZ010000178.1:0-206 GCF_036290945.1 Streptomyces sp. BE303 | reverse complement strand
CGAAGGAGCTCCCCATGTTCCGTTCCACCAGCCGTACCGTCGCCGCGGCGGGTCTGCTGCTCGCTCTCGGTCTGACCACCGCGTGTTCGACCGGTCAGGAGGCCGCGTCCGGCAGCGGCGAGGTCGCCAAGGTCGACGGGAAGATCTCGATCACCTACCTGCAGAAGCAGGGCGACCAGGAGTACTTCGTCGGCGAGGCCGCCGGG
>NZ_JAQYWZ010000177.1:0-207 GCF_036290945.1 Streptomyces sp. BE303 | reverse complement strand
GAGCGGGTCGCCGCCGTCCCGGTCCTGACCGTAGGTGGCCAGGAGGGCCTGGGCCTCGATCGGGTCGCCGAGCGTCGTGCCGGTGCCGTGCGCCTCGACCGCGTCGACGTCCTGCGGGTTCAACCCCGCCTGCGCCAACGCCGCCCGGATCACCCGCTGCTGCGACGGACCGTTCGGCGCCGTCAGACCGTTCGACGCACCGTCCTG
>NZ_JAQYWZ010000176.1:0-338 GCF_036290945.1 Streptomyces sp. BE303 | reverse complement strand
TGGGTTCGTCGAAGGCGATGACTTTGGCGTCGCCGGTGAGGGCGCGCAGGATTTCGACGAGTTGGCGTTGGGCGGGGGTGAGCTGGGAGCCGAGGAGGTCGGGGTCGAGGACTTTGTCGAAGCCGAGGCGTTTGAGGTCGGCGGTGATGCGGCGGCGTAGTTCGGTGCGGTCGAGGCGTCGGCCGGCTTTGCGGGGGAGGGAGCCGGCGTAGACGTTCTCGGCGACGGAGACGTGGGGGATGATCTCCGGTTCCTGCGGGATGATGCGGATCCCGGCGGCTCGGGCCTGGGCGGGTGAGGCCAGGTCCACCCGCTCGCCGTCGAGGACGACGTGGCCC
>NZ_JAQYWZ010000175.1:0-329 GCF_036290945.1 Streptomyces sp. BE303 | reverse complement strand
GCGCGGCGGCGTCACCCCCCCGTGGGCGGCCCGCGCTTCGGGGTGGGGGCGGGGGGGGCCGTCGCCCCCCCCCCCGCCCCCCCCCCCCCCCCCCCCCCCGCCCCCCCCCCACCACCCCCCCCCCCCACCACACAACAAACCCCGACCCCACCCCACACACCCGCCCTATGTACCGCTCCCATTTTTGTTTGCCGGGCCCCCCCCCGCCCGCCGCCGGGCCGCCCCCCCCCCCCCGGGGGGGGGGGGGGGCCGCGTCCCCGGCACGGTCATCGCGCTCGGAGCGGTCAGCCTGGTCACGGACGTCTCCTCGGAGATGGTCACCGCCGTGC
>NZ_JAQYWZ010000174.1:0-206 GCF_036290945.1 Streptomyces sp. BE303 | reverse complement strand
TGTACGACGGGTGCGAATGGTCTGTGTTCTCGGACGGTGGAGGTCGGCACGTATTACTGGCGTGAGACGGCTGCCCCGCCCGGGTATCAGTTGCCTGCTTCGCCGGTGTTCGGTCCGTTGGTTCTGACTCCGGCGAATGCTTCGGCCGGTGTGCAGGTGACGGCTGCTGATCTGCCGCAGCCCCCGGTGACGGGTGAGGTGCGGGT
>NZ_JAQYWZ010000173.1:0-438 GCF_036290945.1 Streptomyces sp. BE303 | reverse complement strand
TCGGGTCGGTGAAGTCCAACATCGGCCACACGCAGGCGGCGGCCGGTGTCGCCGGCATCATCAAGATGGTCCTGGCGATGCGGCACGAGACCCTGCCCGCCACCCTGCACGCGGACGAGCCGTCGACCGAGGTCAACTGGGCGGCGGGCGCCGGCGAGTTGCTGACGGAGTCGCGGCCCTGGAGCGCCGGGGACCGGCCTCGTCGGGCGGGTGTGTCGGCGTTCGGCGTCTGCGGTACGAACGCGCACGTGATGGTGGAGGAGCCCGCGGCCGTCGGGTCAGCCGCCGGCGTGGCAGAGGTGCAACTTCCCTTGGTGCCGGTGCTGTTGTCCGGTACGGACGAGGCGGCGCTCCGTGCCCAGGCACAGCAGGTGCGACTTGTGGCCGATCGGGATCTCCACACGCTCGCCGCAGCGGCAGCCCGCCGTGCCGCGCTGG
>NZ_JAQYWZ010000172.1:0-688 GCF_036290945.1 Streptomyces sp. BE303 | reverse complement strand
GGCCGGGTCGAGCCCGGCGACCACGCCGTCGTCCAGGGTCCCGGCGGCGTGCACGATCGCCAGGTCGGGCTCGTCGTCGAACTCCCGCACCAGCGCCGCGCCCGCGTCGCGGTCGGAGAGGTCGCCTGCACGGGCCTCGACGTTCTCGTACTCCGCCGTCAGCTCGCGGACACCCTCCGCCCCGGTCCCCCGTCGGCCGACGAGCACGACCCGTCGGGCGCCGGGCTCCACCGCCCACCGGGCGACCGGGCGGCCGAGACCACCCGAGCCTCCGGGGGCCCGGGGCGGAGGGGGTCCGCGAGCTGACGGCGCAGTGCGAGCACGTCGCGGCCCGCGCCGGCGACCTCACCGACCGCGACGCGGTCGCGGCGCTGGTGCGGGAGTTCGACGCCGAGCCCGACCTGGCGATCGTGCACGCCGCCGGGACCCTGGACGACGGCGTGGTCGCCGGGCTCGACCCGGCCCGCCTGGACGCGGTGCGGGCGAGCAAGGCCGGTGCGGCCTGGCAGCTGCACGACCTGACGGAGCACCGCCCGCTCGCGGCGTTCGTCCTGTGCTCCTCGACCGCCGGCGTGCTCGGCAACCCCGGCCAGGCCAACGACGCCGCCGCCCACGCGGCGCGCGACGCGCTCGCGGAGCACCGCGCGGCCCGCGGGCTGCCGGCCACCTCGATCGCCTGGGGACCCTG
>NZ_JAQYWZ010000171.1:0-283 GCF_036290945.1 Streptomyces sp. BE303 | reverse complement strand
TCCTTGAGAACTCAACAGCGTGCCAAAAGTCAACGCCAGATATGTTGACATCCCCGGCCTCGGACTTGTTTCGGGGTTGGAGATTCCTTTTGAAGTAAAACACTAGCGAGGACGCAGTGCGCGGGGCCGCCCTATTCCGGTTGTTGCCGTGCCGCTCAACGCGGGTGTCGACCGGTTCTGATTGATTTCGGGGCCGAGTAAACATTCACGGAGAGTTTGATCCTGGCTCAGGACGAACGCTGGCGGCGTGCTTAACACATGCAAGTCGAACGGTGAAGCCCTT
>NZ_JAQYWZ010000170.1:0-1658 GCF_036290945.1 Streptomyces sp. BE303 | reverse complement strand
TCGACGTGGGGATGCCACAGTTCAAGGCCCTCGGGTCGTAGGAGCAGGACCGTCTCCAGTTCCTCGCGGCGCAGGTTGCACTCGGCGGTGCCCGTCTCGGCCATGGCTTTGAGCCGGGCCGTCTCCGCTTGCCGGGCTTGCCGCTGGGCCTCCTTCTCGGCTTGGGCGTCCTCGCGCTTCCTTGCTTCCTCCGCCCGGCGGCGGGCCGCCTGGCGCTTGGCCAACTCGGCCTCCACGCGGGCGGCTTCCTTGGCGCGGGCGGCCTCCTCACGTTGGAGGTGCTTCTCGCCGGCGGCCAGGAGCCGGGCGTGTTCGACGACGGGGTCCACCTTCCGCTTCCTGGGACGGGGCTGAGCCGCCGGCGCGGAGGCCTGGCTGGTCGTCGGCTGCTGCGTCCCGCGCTTGTCGGTCAGCTGGTCCGCGTACTGCTCGGCCCCGTGCTGCAGGAAGGTCGCGGCCTGCTCCGGGGTCCAGCAGGTGCGCTCGGCTGCGCGGGGCTTGGGCGGCACGGAGTGCTTGGCCGGGTTGTAGCGCAGGCGCCTGGAGTGAACTGCGGCGTTCAGCGCGTTGCGCAGGGTGGACACGGCCCGGTGGACGGTGACGCGCCCGCGCTGGGCCTCCAGCTGGGCTGCGACCCAGGCGTCGATGTGTTCCGGGCGCAGGTCGAGGAGCCGGAGGTGGCCGAAGGCGGGGACGAGGTCGCGCTCGACGCACGCTGCGTAGCCGGCGAACGTGTTCGGCGCGAGGTGCGGCTTTCTCGTGGCGAGCCATTCGCGTAGGTGGCTCGCGATGGTGGTGCGGCGGTTCTCGTAGACCCCGGGCAGCTCACCGTCGAGCACCGCCCTCATCTGCCGGGCTGCCTCGGCCCGGCTGGCGAAGCCGCCACGCCGATGCGTACGACGCTTGCCCTCATCCGGGGCCAGGTCGACGCAGTACGTCCACGACCCGTGACCAGCCTCCTCCAACAACCGCACACACCACGGACCCAACTGCTTCCCGTGCCCGCCCGTACAACCGCACCACTGGATGGTGCCTCTGGGGCAAGCGTCGCTGCCGTGTCGGGTGTGGCGGCAGGGCGTGCGGGGCGATGCGCGAAGCACTCAGAACCAGACGGCGAAGACACGCTCAAGACGACACACCGCTCGGAAGATCACGATCCGTAGTCGGCGGGTAGGGGACCATGATCTGCTCGCTGGAGCCGGACCGGGGAGCCGGCTAGCGCCGTCGACGCAACGGCTGTCGGGATCGCACGGCGGTATTTGCTGAAGGTCCGACAGATCTCGATCACCGGCAGCAGCCGCGGCGGGGTGGTCAGCCCGGCTGAACGGAAAGGGTCTGCCGGTGTAGGCCGGTAGCGACTGGATGATGTTGCACAGTGATGAGGGTTTTGGCCCCTCGGAGTCGCCCCCGCGGAGGGAAACTCCAAACCGCTTCCTGCTGCGTTGGCTGGAGACCGTCGCGGTGAGGGTCGGAGGAAGAGGTGCTCTTGAAAGGGCGTAGCCGGCCTGGCTCCCGCCTCGGATACCGTGTTCCTCTACGGGGTGCCATAACGGATGTGACGCCCCCCACCGGAGGTAAGTCAGCGTATGAGTTCAAAGCGCAGCAAGAATCCAGCCCTGCCCGTACTCGACGACGCATTCCGACTCGCGTCGGTCAAG
>NZ_JAQYWZ010000169.1:0-510 GCF_036290945.1 Streptomyces sp. BE303 | reverse complement strand
TCGGCGGGCGCTAGCGCGACCCGCGGACGGCGGTCGCCGAGCCCGGCGCGGCCGGGGTCGACGGAGGCTGGCTGCTTCTCGGTGAGGACGACGAGGAGTCCGCCGCCCTCGCCGATGTCCTGACCGGGCACGGCGCGCCCGTGCTCCGGTTTGAGATCGGGGTGCGGGCCGAGCTGGCCGACCGGCTGCGGACGCTCGTCGCACCGCCGGTCGGCGTGGATGGACCGGGGGGTTCGCTCTCCGGCGTGCTCGCCGCCGTCCCGGCACGGGTCGTCGCCGGAAGCGCGGCGCCGCGCGGGCTCCGCCCGCGGGGGGCGGTCGCGACCGGGTCCGCCGATCCGGCGGTCGACCCGCACCGAGCGGAGGTGTGGGGCCTCGGCCGCGTCGTCGGGCTGGAACACCCCGACCGCGGGGGCGGGCTGATCGACCTGCCGGAGCACCTGGTCGTCCGTGCGGGCGGCCGTCTGGTGGCCGTGCTCGCCGGCGGGCTGGGTGACGAGACCGAGGTCT
>NZ_JAQYWZ010000168.1:0-318 GCF_036290945.1 Streptomyces sp. BE303 | reverse complement strand
TGCTGGAGGAGGCCGCCCGCTGGTACCGGCAGTCGGCGCAGAACGGCGAGCCCCGGGCCGCGTGCGCCGGGCACCGGGAGGCGTGCAACGCGCTGGCCGTGGTGCTGCTGCAGCGCGGTGACGAGTCGGGCGCCGACCCGTGGTACACCAAGGCCGCGGAGGCGGGCAGCGGGGACGGCGCCATTCTATTCACATCGCGGCATCAGCAATTTTTCTTGGGGTCTGGAGGCCTGACGTTTGCCGTTGTTAGCGGGCGGCCGGGCGCACTGCAATGCGTTCATGTGCCGGCCGGTGCCCGCGCAGAGCAGCCCCAGGTTG
>NZ_JAQYWZ010000167.1:0-262 GCF_036290945.1 Streptomyces sp. BE303 | reverse complement strand
TGTCCCGCGTCAAGTAACTGGCAGGTTTTGGGGTTCGGGAAAGTTGGGGACGAGCGGGTCGGCCTGGCCGGTGTGCACGTCGTGGGGCCGGTTCCAGGCGAGTGCCTCGTGAGGGCGGACGGTGTTGTACTCGAGCCGGTAGTCCTCGGCATGGCGGACCAGGTCGAGGGCGTCGGGTATCTCCTCCAAGAACAGCTTCTCGTACTTCAGCGAGCCGAAGCCCCGCTCGCGTGAGCCGTTCTGGCCCGGGGTACGGACCCTG
>NZ_JAQYWZ010000166.1:0-31562 GCF_036290945.1 Streptomyces sp. BE303 | reverse complement strand
TCCGATAAGTCGCTCGGATACGCCCGTCTGTCCATGCGCCGCAGAACATCACCCGAACCCCGACTGGCACGCCAGTACGGCCGACGTTCACACGAACGAGCGATCATGAACCGAGAGAAAGCGGACTTAACGTCCACTGAACGGGCACCGGCGCGCCCGCACCTCCGCCGGAGCGGCCGTGCAGTTGGAGATCCACCACAATCCCTACGACCCGGCCCGGATCTGGGTCAGGCTGCCGGACGGCTTCCAGGAGGTGCCCTGGATCCACGCCACCCAGGTGAGCGTGCCGTTCACCGACGCCGCCTGGCGGCACATCGTCAGCACGGTGGCGCGCACCACTGACCGCGACGCCCACGAAGTGGCCCTGGCCCGGGCCCTGGACACGCTGCTGCGGCGCGCCGGGGCAGGAACGGGCACCCGCCGCGAACGCACCATCGCGGCCCGCGCCGCAGCCGCGACCTCCCTCGCCCCGGCCGGCCTGGCGCTGGCGCCGGCGCCTGCGGACACTGCTGCGACTGGCGGCGCCCCGGAGCAACGGAGCGAAGGCCCCGATGTCGAGGACGCGCAGCGATTCCAGGACCCCGAGGACCTGGCCGAATCCGGATTCGACGAGAGCGACGACGAAGGCGAGAAAGGCTGCGTTCCCGATCCCGGGCCGACGCGCCCCACTCATGTGCTGAACCCCTACCTGGAGGCCCAAGAGTGGCTGTAGTGAATCCCGCCCCCGGCCAGGGCGAAGACGAAGCGTTCGACCCCGTGAGCACCTGGGTGGGCTGGCAGCGCTACGTCGACAACGCCCCCGGCAACCAGTCCGCCGACGCCAGCGGCTGGACCCGGGAGCAGCGCCTGGACTACCACTCCGAGTTCGTCGTGGTGCGCACTCCGGCGATGAAACGGGTCTCGCTGGAACTGCAGAAGATGCTGCTCGTCAACCGGCGCCACCAGGGCACCGCCCGGCGCGGCCTGATCGTCTCCGGGCTCCCCAGTACCGGCAAGACCACCACTTTGATGGAGCTGGGACGGATCTTCGAGCTCACCGACCGGCGCAGGCACCCGGGGGTCAAGGACCGGCTGCCGGTGGCGTTCGTCTCCGTCCCGCCCGCCTCGACGCCCAAGATGCTGGTCAGCGAGTTCGCCCGGTTCCTGGGCGTGCCCGTGCTGCGCCGGATGAACCAGGCCCAGATCACCGACTCGGTCTGCGCGACCCTGGGCGAGCTGCGGACCCAGCTGGTCCTGGTCGACGACATCCACCTGCTGGACACCCGCACCCGCTCCGGCGCCGAGACCTCCGACCAGATCAAGCACCTGGGCGAACGTATCGCCGCGACGTTCATCTACGCCGGCGTCGACGTCGACACCTCCCCGCTGCTGGTCGGCCCCCGCGGGCAGCAGCTCGCCGGGCGCTTCAAACTGCTGCGCAACGACCCGCTGCCCCACGGCACCGCCGAACAGCGGCAGACGTGGCTCGAGCTGGTCACCGACCTGGAGAGCGCACTGCGGCTGCGGCACCACCGCCCGGGGACCCTGGCCCGTCTCGCCCCCTACCTGCACCGGCGCACCGGCGGAGTGATCGGCAGCCTGTCCCACCTCATCCGAGAGGCGGCCATCACCACCATCGCGGACAACACCGAGCGCATCACCAAGAAGCTCCTGGACGGCATCGAGCTCGACATCCGCGCCCAGCAGCAACTCCTCGCCCCTGCCCCGACCCGGCGCAGCCCCACCGGACGGGCCGGGAGAAACCGATAGCCGCCCGGGCGCGGAGTGCCGGAAGCCAAGCCGGACGTCCTGCGCCGTGCGACTGCCTCGCGCGGACCCCTACGAGAGCGGAGCAGTACGGCTGTGACCATAGAGGCGAGGCGCGCGCCGTCCTCACGGCTGTTCCCTATGGCGCCGTGCGCCGTCCGGGCGCGGCCCCTGGGCCGGGAGACGACCCTGTCGTTCCTGCAGCGGCTGGCCGCCCGCCTGCGCACCACGGCCCCGGACCTGATCGCGGAGTTCTTCGCCTTCGGCAACCGCCGCCCCATGTCGTCCTTCCCCCAAGGCGGCGAGGTGTACTTCAATACGGAGGCCCGCACCCGCCTCGCCGCCCTCGCGCAGGTACCGCCCGCACACCTGGAGCGGGCCCTGCCCGCCTGGGCGCAGCTTGAGCCGGCCGGGCGCCATGACGCCGGACCGGCCGTCACCTTCTACAGCGCCACGTCCATCGCGCCCACCGCGGCCGCCTGCGCGCGCTGCACGGCCGCCCGAACCGGCCGCGCCGAACCCGCCCGCCTGTACACCGCAGACCACCAGCACGTGTGCCGCCGCCACGCGGCCTGGCTGACGGATCCTCACGACGCGGTCCAGGGCGGGGGCGAGCTCGGGCCCGCCGATGCGGGCCAGGCGGGCGGTGAACCGCGCCGCGGCCTCGGCGGGCAGGTCCTCAGCCGTCGGCAGGACCAGGTCCGAGAGCTCAGCCTGGCGGGGCTGCCCGAGATCGCCGCCGCCAGCAGTCGCCACGCCACCTGGCTGCGGCGTCGTTGCGGCATCTGCGACGCCTTCCCGCTCGCCCAGGCCGTCACCGCGACCTGGTGGGACGCCGCCTGGCCGCAGGAGAGACGCTGGCCCCAGCTGCGCGACGCCCTGGCCCGCGCCAACCCCCACGCGGACATCCCCGAGCACACCGCCCGCACCATCGCCACCTACCCCGACAGCGTCGTCCTGGCCGGCCTGCTGGCCGGCGGCTTCTGGCAGCAGCAGGTCCGGGCCCAGAAGCACAGACCCCACACCCCGGCCGACACCCCCGACCTCACCCGCGAGCTGGCCACCCGCCTACGACGGCCCTGGCTGGTCCAGGCCCTGGCCGAGCAGTCCTCCGGTCCGCTGACCGCCTGGCTGCACAACTGCTGGCGCCCGCAACCCGTCCAGGAGGGAAAACCCGGAAGCCTGTGGTGGATCGCCCCCGCCTACCGCACCCCCTCCGCTCCCGTGCGCCGCACCACCCCGGACACCCCGGACACCCCGGACACCGCGGACACCGCGGACACCGCGGCAACCCCCGTGGCTGGCGGCACGGGTCCGGCCGCGGAAGACGACGCCACCGTGCAGGGCTTCGCCCGCGGCTACGCGCTCGCCGAGGCCTTCGCCCAGGAACACGGACACCTGTCCATCCCCTACCGGCACCGGCGCGACGGCTTCCAACTGGGCCTGTGGCTGTCCAACCAGCGCGCCTACGGCCCCCGGCTGGCGCCCGAGCGCGCCCGCGCGCTGAGCGCCCTGGACCCGTGGTGGAACCCTCCGTGGAGCACCCGGTGGCAACGCATCTACCAGCGCGCACACCGGCAGGTGCAAACCGGCGTCCTGGTCGATCCCGGGCAGGGCTTCGACGCCTTCAGCGAGAACATGGGCAGCTGGCTGTTCGACCAGTGCCTGAAGTACCAGGACCTGCACCCCCAGCAACGTGCCCTGCTGGCCCGGATCGGCATCACCGCGCACAGCGCCGAAGCGGCCCGCCGGCGCCGGTACAGCATCGAGGACTCACGTACCGAAGGACTCGCGGCCGCCCGCGCCTACGCGGCGCGCACCGGCCACCTGTGCGCGCACCCCGACGACACCCACGACGGCTTCCCCATCGGCCAATGGCTCTCCAACCAACGCAGCCGCACCCGCGCCGGCACCGAGGCCGCCGGCATCGCCGACCAGCTCACCGCTCTGGACCCCTGGTGGGCCGCGCCATGGCCCCCGGACTGGCAGCGCACCTGCTACACGGTGAGCACCCTGGTGCGCGCCGGCCATGCCCTTGACCCCGCCGACGCCTTCACCGGCTTCAACGACGCAGTGGGCCAGTGGCTGTTCACCCAGTGCGCCACCTACCAAGACCTCGCGCCCGGACAGCAACAACAACTCGCCGACATCGGACTGACCACCGAGGTCGCGGCCACCGCCCGGCCCGACCCCGCCACCAGCACACCGAGCCTGGAGACCGGGCTGTACTACGCCCGCGCCTACGCCCACCAGCACGGCGACCTCGACGTTGCGCCCCGCGCCCGCCACAACGGCTTCCCGCTGGGTGCCTGGCTCGCACGCCAGCGCAACTACGCCACCACCCGCGCAGCGGCCTCCACCACGCCCTGGCCCGGCGCAACGCTCCTGGCAGCCCTGGACCCCTGGTGGAACCCGCCCTGGGGCGCGGACTGGAACAAGAGCTACCGCGCCGCACGGATCCAGGCCGCAGGCGGCCTGGACCTGGACCCCGAACACGGGTTCCGCGGCACCCCCGGCTGGACCGGGCAATGGCTCCATACCCAGTGCCTGGCCTACCCCAGCCTGCACCCCGAACAGCAACGGCGACTGGCCCTGCTCGGCATCACCGCTGAACGTACCCGCGCCACCCGACCGCGGCGCACCACCCGGCAGGAATCCTTCGACACCGGCCTGGCCCACGCCCGCACCCAGGCCCGGCGCCACGGCCACCTCGCCCTGCCCAACAACACCCGCGTCGGGGACTACCCGATCGGAACCTGGCTGGCCACCCAGCGCGAGAGAGCCACCGCCGGCCGGCTGCCCGCCGACCGCGCCGATGCTCTGGCCGCCCTCGACCCGTGGTGGAACCCGCCCTGGGGCATGCGCTGGCAGATCACCTACCACGCCGTCAAAACCCAGACCGCGGGCCGCCCCCTCGACCCGGCTCAGGGCTTCCCCGGCCTGCCAGCACACGCCACCCGATGGCTGTTCACCCAGTGCGCCGCCTACCCCACCCTCACTCCCGGCCAGCAGCACCTCCTCGCCGACCTCGGGATCAGCGCGCAGCAGGCCGGCGCCCTGCGCCCTCAGCGCGAACCCCGCCCGCGGACCGGCCCCGGAGCCGAACGGCCCCGACCCACCACCGTCCCCTGCGGCATCGACGCCGGCCTGCCCTACGCCCGCGCCTACGCCCACCAGCACGGCGGCCTGGGAAGCGCACACTACGACGTCGAACACGACGGCTTCCCCCTCGGCTGGTGGCTCTACGAACAACGCAAACGCGCCAACGCCCACCTACGCCGCACCGGCCAACCCTGGCCCCACCAAACCGCCATGACCACCCTCGACCCCTGGTGGAACCCGCCCTGGCGAGCCAGCTGGCAACACACCTACACCCGCATCCAGGACCACCCCGACCCTGCCCGACTCCTCCCCCACCAGAAGCGATGGATCAAGGACCAACTCAAGAACTGGCACACCCTCCACCCCGACCAACATGTGCTCCTGAACGGCATCGGCATCACAGCCACCAGACCGGTGACTGTAGTTCTTTGAGGGCATTCAGCCCCTCAAGGGGCATGTCCAGGAGCAGGATGCACGCATGGCCAACACGTTCTTCAACGACGACCCGGTCGACGGCAGTCCTTCCGCCCCTGACCTGCTGGGGCACCAGCGGTACGCGGACCACGCCGTCGGCCTCCTGCAGGAAGTCCGCAGCCAGAGCGAGTCTGGTGTTCTCGCGCTGATCGGACCCTGGGGGTCCGGAAAGTCCTCCGTCCTGCAGATGGCGCTACGCAACCTCCAGCAAGGCCCGGCTGACGGTGTGTCATGGTCGGTGGCCGAGCTCAACCCCTGGCTCTACCCGGACCTCGACACCCTCACCATGGCCCTGTTCAGCGAGATCCGCGGCGCGCTGCCCAAGGACGGTATCGAGTGGGCGGACGTACGGAAGAAGATCGGGGGCTTCGGCCAGGCCATCAGCCCCCTGGGCAAAGTGGGTGGGTTCTTCGGGCTGGACGCCAGCGAGGCCATCAAGGCCGCCTCCGAGCGGATCAGCGGCGACACCAGCCCTTCAGCGGCCAAAGCGAGCGCCGGCGAAGCACTACGCAAGGCGGGACGCCCCGTTCTCGTGGTCATGGACGACCTGGACAGGCTGACCCCGCAGGAGTTGCTCCTGGTCTTCAAGCTGGTGCGTCTGGTCGGCAACCTGCCGAACGTCTACTACCTCGTCAGCTTCGACGAGCAGACTCTCCTTGACGTCCTGCGGCGCAGCGACCTGGTGGGCGACTCTGAGCACAGGGCCAGCGAGTTCCTGGAAAAGATCATCCAGGTCAGGCTGGATCTGCCCGCCTTCCGTGAGCGTGACGCCTCCGCACTTGTCGACCAGTCTCTGGACGCCTTGCTCGAGTCTCATCAGCTGTCACTGACCGAGCCCGAGGAACAGCGACTCGCAACCGCCTACTTCCAGTACCTGCAGCACCGGCTGCGGACCCCGCGGGCGATCAAGCGCTACTTCGGCCAGGCCGCCGCGTCCCTTCGCACACTTGCCGGCGAAGTCGACCTCGTCGACTTCCTCCTCGTCACCTTCCTGCGCACCAGCGAGCCAGGGATCTACCGCCTGCTGAACCGCCACCGCGCCGAACTCACCGGCACCAGCCTCGATCCAGCCGTCCGACGTGAGAGCCAACCCGGAGACCGCGCCCAGCAATGGCGCGGTCGGCTTGAGAACGCCGGCGTCGCCCCTGACCACATCGAAGGAGTACTCGGGCTGCTGGCCATGCTCTTCCCCCCGCTCGGGCAGGCCCTCGGCGGCGGAGGCGATGCGTCAGGAACCGCGCGACGTCGTGGCATCGGCAGCAACGACTACTTCGACAGATACCTCGTATTCGGCGTCCCGGACGACGACCTCTCCGAAACCGCACTCGCTGCGGGCCTCGACCAGCTGGCGGCCGGCACCCCGGGGCCAGAAGCGGCCGAGCTCCTCCTGCGGCTAGACAACGACACCCAGCGCATCGGCCGGCGCATCAGGCAGCGCCTGGAAGCCAGCACGCCTGTGCCTTCCACCGCGCTGCTGCTCGAACTGGCTACTCGCTACGGCTCACTGACCGCACAAGCCGAAGGTTTCCTCAGAGCCGACGTGAGCGCACGCTTCCTCGCACAAGACCTCTTCCGCAACCTCCCCGCCGACACAAGAGCAGACGTCCTACGCGGCATGGCCACCACGCCACAGGGGACCATGCTCGCCAGCCGAGTCCTGTACGACGCCACAGAACCCAGCAGCACCGAGCCCGTCTTCGCCCAAGAAGGCGACACCTGGGTCCAGGAAGCCCGCACCGCTCTGGTCACACGGTTGCGCGAGCACCTGACAACTCCCGGATCACGCCCCGCCGACCACCTCACCGACTCCGACGTCGACCTCATCTGGAACTGGCGCCACATCGACCACGCAACCGCCCGGACCTGGATCCGTCAACGCCTCGACGACGGCACCTGGCAACTCCTGCCGCTACTCACCAAGATCGTCCGCCCACCCCGCTCCCCGTGGGGCGCAGTCGACGCCGACACCCTGGCAAACCTCGACGCCCTGATCGACCGCACCGAGGCCTACTCCGTTCTCGACCAGTCAGAGACCACCCCCGACCCCGACCAGTCCCGCCTCCTTGAAGGACTCCGTCACGCCCGCGACCGCGACCGCACCGAAGCAGCCCAGCAACCCGAAAGCGGATCAGCAGAAGTGACCAGCGCTCAAGACACCTGACCACCAGGCCGACTGCCGGAAAAGCCCCTGGCCACACGGCCGCAGGACCAGCCCAACCCACCCAGCCAAGAAGGCGACGCGGTTCCCAAGCAGCAACCACCTAACTGAACAACGCAGGCCACAACCCCGACTCCTGATCACAACCACTGAGCCCGGACAGCCGGGCCCTCGACGGCGCCCGGATCTTCTCGCGATGATACGACCGAAATGCGTTACCGTGGCGAGCCGGTCATTCGCCCAGGGAGCAACGTGAAGGTGCAGGAGCGGGAGCGCTGGCCCGATCTGCGGGAGTTGCCGCTGCACGTGCGCTTCCTGCCGAACGAGTCGACCGGTTCGTACGTGACCCGGCTCGCCGAGCGCAACGGCCTGAGCGTGGACTACCTGCTGGAGATCGTCGGTGAGGGCAGGAGCCGGGTGGTCGAGCCCCACCTGACCGAGCTCTACCTCAACCGGCCGGCAGCTGAACGCCTGGCCCGGTTGGCGGGCCGGCCCTTGCCCGTGATGCAGCGGGCGTTGGCGAGTCTGGGCGAGGACTACCTGCTTGCGGGTTGCGGGCCGGGCCCGGTGTGGAAGTGGCCCTGGGCGGTGACGGACGGCTACCTGGTGCGGGCGTGCGCGCTGTGCGCGGCACGGCGCGGGGTCACCGAGCCCGCGTGGCTGATGGTGCCCGACACCTGGCACGTCTGCGGCGAGCATTCCCGGTGGACGGACAACTCCCGCGACGTGGCCTGGCCGTGGATCGATCTGCGGCCCTGGCCGCAGATCCTCGAGGCCCACCGCCGGCTGGCGCGTCTGGGCAGGCGGACGGGTCCGGCTGGCCGGGCGCTGGCTGCGGACGCGTTCACCATGATGACCGACCATCACGTTTGGTCCGTGCACGGGCGGGCGCCGCGCTGGTTCGCCGAGGCCGCGGACCGGCTCGGGGAACGGCGCGCCGCCCCGCTCCTGGCGTATCCGAAGGCCGTCCAGGTCACGCGGGTGCTCGCCCGCAGCGAGCGGCCTCGGCTGGAGAGGAACTTGACGTGGGAGAAGTACCGGCGTTGGCACGCGCAGGCGGTGGCCGAACTGGGCCAGGCGTTCCATCCGGTCCTGACCCACTGGATGGGACGGCATTCGCCACAGGCCTCAGGTACGGCGACCGCGTGCGAGGCCGGGGGCCGGCCGCCCTTGGCCGCCCCGCACACCGCGATCGGCGCGCTGGCATCCGTGGCACAGCTGAGCTGCCTGCCCGGCGACCTGGGCGCCGGTACCTTCGACCGGCCCTACCTGTGACCGGGGAGGGCTTGCACGACAGAAGTGGATTTCTCTGTTCCGGCGGGCGGCGGGTTGTGATAGCTGTGGGGCGTGCCGCGGCGGCTCGATGCCGTGGCACAGGCTCAGCCTGGGCCCCGGCCTGCGGCGGGAAGGGCATCGCGTGCAGGTGAAGGTACGTTATCGGGGTCCGGACGGCCGGGAGTACGAGGCCGCTCCGGGAGAGATGCGCGCAGTGCCGTTGGAGCGGTGCGAACCGCTGCGCGAGCCTCATGCCCATCACGGGAGGCGGTCGATCCTGACCCGCTACTGGGCGGCCACCACCAAAGGCATGGTGGTCTGCGGCAGCGAACGGCTGATGTACGCGGCGACCCTGCTGGATTTCGACTCCTCGGTGGAGTGGTTCTCCGCGACCGCCACCCAGATCCACTGGCAGGACGGTTCCTTGCACGGGGTGGTGGAGCCGGCCTTCTTCGCGCGGACCACAAGCGGCGAGAGGTTGGTGATCGTGCACCCTGCCCGCGATGACGGAGGGCATGCGCGGGAAGCGGACGCGATCGCGTGTGCCGCGGATGCCGCCGGGTGGACCGTCGCCCCGGTGGACGTGCCGACGGGGGTCCGCCGGGCGTGGCTGAAGGTTCTCGCCGGGCACCGGTTCCCCGAGTTCCACGACGCAAAAGCCCGCGAGGCGCTGCTCCAGGCGTTCACGGTGCCGCGACCGATTGCCGCGGGGGTCGCCGCCGCCGGGCTTGCGGGTACGGCGATCGCCCATGCCTGGCACCTGTTGTGGACCGGTGACCTGTCCTTCGACCAGGACCGGGCTCTGATCCCGACCTCGCCGGCCTGGGCCTGCGCGGCGGGCCGGGAGGCCGTGTGAAGCCCGCAGCTCGCGACTGCGCATGCCAGGCCGCGGGCAGCACGCAGAACCGTAAGGAAGACGGACGGCACGCCGGGCTGGAGCCAGGGGTCACCGTTCGCTGGCACGGCGCCGCCTATCTGGTGTCCGCGTTGCAGGGCGCCCGGGTCCACCTGAGCGCCACCGGCGAGGGCGGCGAGGACGCGGTCGCGCTGCTGTCGGCCGTCATCGGCGCCGCCGACTTCGCGGTTGTGGACGGCGACGGCCAGCAGCGGCCCGGTGCCCGGATCCCGGACGTCAGCATCATGTCCCTGCTGACCGAGGCCGAACTCAAGGACGTCCGCGCGTGGGAGCGGCACCTGCGCGAGGCCGAGGAAGGGCTCCCCCCTGGCTGCGCGCCCGGAACCCGGCCCCGGCCCGAGTACGACCCGGCCGTGGTCTCGCGCAGCCGGAGGCTGGCCGGCAAGGAGCGCGAGCTCAGGGCGCTGGGCTGGCGCAAGGTGTCGGTGGCGACCTTGGACCGGCGCCTGAAGGAGTACTCGGCCCAGGGCGTGACGGCTCTGGTGAGGATCGCCGCCGGAAAGCTCTACGGGAACACCGACGAGCGGGTGGTCGCCCTGCTGCTGCAGGAACTCAACGCCGGCACCGAGGAGTCCTCCGGCTGGGGCAACCGCCTCTACGAGCGGCTCCAGGCGCAGCTGCGCGCGACGTATCCGCAGGAGAACCTGAGGATCTCCCGCACCGGGTTCTACCGGCTGCTGGACAGTCTGGGCACGCGCACGAGCTCCCTGCGGGGCCCCGTGCGCCGTCGCAGGGAGGCGGCGAGTTCGCCGGAGCCGCCGTGGACGCCCACGCGGGCACTGATGCTCGGCGAGATGGTGCAGATCGACTCGACCGGCCTGGACGTGCTTGCGATCGGTGACGACGGCTACCCGGTCCAGGTCGAGCTGACCGCGGCCGTGGACGTGGCCAGCCGCAGCATCATCGGCGCGCTGATCGTGCCCCGGGCCCCGGGCCGCGGCTACAAGGGCAAGCGGCTGGGCGGACGGGCGACCACCTCGTTCGACGCCACCCTCATGCTCGCGCAGGCGCTCGCGCCCATGCCGGGCCGGCCCGGATGGTCACCGCTCAGCACAGCTCAGCTGTCGGACCTGCCCTACGCGGACCAGGTCGCCTGCGATCCGCGAACGGCCGGCGCCGCGGCGCGCCCGGTGATCCGCCCGAAGATGGTCGTCGTCGACCAGGGAAAGATCTACCAGAGCGAGCACTTCACGGACGTGTGCACCTCGCTGGGGATCTCGGTCCGGTCCGCGCGGGACAACACCGCTGACGACAAGGCGATCGTGGAGGCGACGTTCTCGGCCCTCAAGAAGCTGTTCTGCCAGTACGTGGCCGCCTACACGGCCCGGGACCTGGCCCGGCGCGGCAAGTACGTCACCGACGCTCCGATGTGGCGGCTCAACGAGCTGCAGGACCTGCTCAACGAATGGATCGCGCTGCACTGGCAGCAGCACCGCCACGAGGGCCTGCGCAGCCCGAACCTGCCCGCCCTCGTACTCACCCCCAACCAGATGTACGCCGCCCTCGTGGCCTGTGAGGGGTACGCGCCGCTGCCCCTGTCGCAGTCGCAGCTGCGCAAGCTGCTGCTCTGCGAATGGCGGCAGGTCGGCGACAAGGGCGTGCGGGTCGGCAACCGCACCTACAACAGCGCTGCCCTTCAGGAGTACAACAAGCAGCCCTCCGGGGTGCGTGGCCAGGGCAAGAAGTGGCCGATCCGCTTCGACCCCTACGCGCCGCGCCACGTGTGGCTGTTCGACCAGCGCAAGGAGCAGCGTGGTGAAGACCCCTGGGTGGAGGCCGAGTTCATTCACCAGGACCTGATCGACGGCGAGTGGTCCCAGTACCTGTGGCAGACCGCGGAGCGGGACTACCGGGAGGCCGGCGGTCCGGAGGAACATCAGCAGCGGGAACGTGACATCGCCTTGGCCGTCTCGCAGTTGCGGGAACGCGCGCGCCAGGGTCCCCGCGAGGAGATGCCCGCCCTTTTGCCGGGGCGGCGGTCGGGCGCGGCCAGGCGGCGGTGGCGCCGGCCGGGCCGGCCCTTCAGCGGGCCGCGGCCGGCGGTGCGCTCGCCGGATCCGGACCGGTACGTCGGCATCAGCGTTCCCGACCCTGCCACGGTCGTGCCGGCCCGTTCGCTGGAGAGCCCCGCGCAGTTTCTCTTCCCTGATCAGGGCACCGGGTCGCGGCGCTCTCCCGGCGTGGGCGGGTCCGTGGCCGTGGGTGAGGCGGCGGCTTTGCCCGGCACGGACGAGCAGCCGTGGCCGGACGCAGAACCGTCGGCGGGCGCGAGAGCGGGGACAGGGCCCGGGAACGGGTCCGGCCTGGTGGCGGCGCAGCGCGGTGCCACGGGGGGCATGGCCGATCTGTTCCTCGGCGCCCTGCCCGTGCTGCCCTCTCCCCTCTACCCCGCTCCCTCACCCCAGGCAGTGTCCGGCACCACCGAAGAGGATGATTCGTGACCGACACAACAGAGCCCCTCACCACACCCGCGCCGGCCGGGGCAAAGCTGCTGACCAGCAGCCCGTTCGATCCGGGGCCCCTGACGACGAAGGAAGGCTTCCGGGCACGAGCCCGGCGCACCAACAGCCCGCCCGACCTGCAGGACTGCGCTCCGTTCGGCACAAAAGTGACGCTGTCGGACCCACGGCTGATCTATCACGGCCGGCTGCTGCCGGTGGAAACCGACGATGTGGGCAGAGCCCTGAAGCAGGCCCGCGGACTGCTGCTGCAGAACCTGACCTCCGGTGACGGGCGCGGGCCGAACTTCGCCGTCGACGGCCCGCGCCTGAGCGGGAAGTCACTGCTGGCAGCGCTGATCGCCCTCGGATTCCACACCCTGGTCGAGAAGTTGTCCGGCCCCGACGGCGACCGGCATCCGGTGGTGTACATCAACGTGCCCCACGACCGCGCGGACGATCTGCACTGGTCGCTGCCGTTCGCGGACTTCCTCGGCGTCGAACACTCACGCTCCCCCGAGACGATGAACCATCGGCCGGTCGACATGACCGATCCCATCGTGCGGATCATGCAGCGCGCGCGCACGCGGCTGGTCGTGATCGACGGCGTCGAGTACATCAGAAGCAGCGAGCGGCAGACCGCGTTCGACTACCTCCTCCGCCTTCAGGACCGGCTGCCCCGCATCACCTTCCTGTTCTGCGGCATCGGCGCCCGGGAGATCGTCCAGGCCGGCTACGGCGACCACAGAAGCCAGGCCCCGGCCCCGGGCACGGACAGGCCGCGGCCCCACAGCGGGATCCCGACCCTGTGGGTGCGGCCCGTCCCCTACACCAGGGCCGAACCCGACCAGTGGCACAAGGTGCTGCGCCTGGTCGAAGGCAACCTTCGCCTGTACAAGCACGAGCCCGAAACCCTTCTGGGCCTCGCCGCGTACCTGCACAAGCGCACCGACGGCTCCATGCACGCCCTGGACCAACTCATCTGCCAAGCCGCGCAGGCCAGCATCCTGGAAGGAACCGAGAAGATCGACCAGGACCTGCTCGACTCGATCCTGACCGGGTACGACGACCCCGACCACTGACGCGTCCGGCCACCGCTCCGAGACAGGACAGCACCCCACCGGCATGCCGGGGAGCGCCGGGGCAATGGCTTCAGCGTCTGCGGCCCGCCTACGCGCCTGCCCCTGTAACGGCCGGCCGGCCGCTCAAACGGCCGGAGGCGTGAACCGTGCGGCCCACAGCTGCGATCCCACCTCGAACGGCCCCTCCGCAGGAAGGCGCGACGCATGTACACGAGCACCGCCGTGTGGGCCGAGCCCACGAAGTACGAGAAGAACAGCGTCCGGCAACTCCTGGTGCCGGCAGGGGAACTGGACATCGAGGACACCGGCGGCACAAAACGGGTGCACGGCGTCTTCGGTAGCTGGCCCGTCGCCCAGGCGGCAGAGGAGGCGCCGGGCGAGGTGAACGCGCTGACAGCCGTGATCCCGGCCGGATCGTCGTCGGGCGAGGTGACCTGGCTCGGCGAGCGGGCTCAGATGGGGCCTGACGCGGTCAGGCAGTCGCTGCGCGGCTCCATCGGCTACCGCCCCTACGGGGAGCCGGGCAGCCTACGCCGCCCGCAGCTCGGCGCGCTGCACGCCGTGATGGCGCACTGGGCCTCCGGATTGCCCGATCCGGGTGTGGTGGTGATGCCGACCGGTACGGGCAAGACGGAGACCATGCTGGCCGTGCTGGTGGCAGCCCCCGTGGAGCGGCTCCTGGTCCTGGTGCCCAGTTCAGCACTGCGGGACCAGCTCGCCGGCAAGTTCGAGACGCTGGGTATCCTGCAACGCGAGCAGATCGTCGCGCCCGGTGCGCTGCGCCCGTGCGTGGGCCGGCTGGAGCACGCCTTCAAGGACCCGGCCGAGGCGGCCCGGTTCGCACAGGCATGCAACGTCGTCGTCGCCACCCCGCATGTGCTCAACACCTGTCCACCAGCCGTTCGGGAACAGTTGTTGAGCTCGTTCTCGCACCTGATCGTGGACGAGGCCCACCACGCTCCCGCGGCCACCTGGACCCGCGCGATCGACACGTTCGCCGACCGGCCCGTCCTCCTGTTCACCGCGACCCCGTTCCGTGAGGACGGGCGCCGACTGCCGGGCCGCATCATCTTCCGCTTCCCGCTCAGGCAGGCGCAGCGCGACGGCATCTTCGGGCGGATCAACTACCGCGCCGTCCTGGGGCTGCGGGACACCGACCGGGAGCTGGCGCAGGCCGCGATAGGCCAGCTCCGCAGCGATCGGGCAGCCGGGTTCGACCACCTGATGATGGTCCGGGCCGAGAGCATCGCGAAGGCGGAGGAGATCGGTGAGATCTACCGGGAGCTGGCCCCGGAATTCGCGCCGACGGTGGTGCACCAGAACGTAGGTGCCCGTCGCCGCACCGCGGCGATGAAGGCGTTGAAGGACCGCAGCTGCCGCATCATCGTCTGTGTCGACATGCTCGGGGAGGGCTTCGACGAACCGTCGTTGAAGATCGCCGCCATGCACGCGGCCCGCAGGAGCCTGAGCCCGATGCTGCAGTTCATCGGCCGCTTCACCCGGGCCCGGCAAGGCCTGGGCGAGGCCACCGTCTTCGTGGCCCAGGAGCCCCGCACCAGCGCCTCGCCCTTGCGCCGGCTGCTGCGCGAGGACGCCGACTGGAACCTGTTGCTGCACGACCTGACCGACAGCGCCACGGCGGGCGCCGAGGAGACCAGCACCTTCGACGCCACGTTCGCCGGCGCTCCGCAGGACGTCGCGGTCAGCGTCCTGGAGCCGAAGATGAGCGCCGTCGCCTACCGCGCCACGACCGACCGGTGGGCGCCGGAGGAAGCGCTCGGCCTGTTCCGCGCAGGCGCCCGGGTCCTGGACGACACCCTCGCCACCGGCGGTCAGGACAACCCGGTCGCCTGGTTCGTCGTCGAGCACCGCAGCACCGTTCGCTGGGGCGCGCCTCAGATGCTCGAACAGGTCGTCTACGAGCTGTATGTGCTGTACTTCGACGTCCCACGCCGGCTGCTGTACATCCACGGCTCGGAGAAGTCCGGCGCCTACAGAGAGATCGCCGAGGCGGTGCTGGGCGCGGACTGCGAACTGATCAACGGGGCGCGCACCTACCGGGTACTGGCCCGGGTGGACCGGCTCATCCCCACCAACGTCGGGCTCAAGGACGCCCGCAACCACTTCACCCGGTTCTCCCTGCACGTCGGCAGCGACGTCTCCCAGGGCTTCGACAGCACCCAGGAGCACAAGAGCCAGACCCACATCGCCGCGTCCGGTTTCGAGAACGGCGACAGCGTCTCCATCAGCGCCGCGTACTCGGGGCGGTTCTGGAGCCCGACGACCGCCCCGAACCTCAAGGCCTGGACCAACTGGTGCGACCACCAGGGCACCAAGCTCCTGGACAGCACCATCGACCTCGAGCGGGTCTTCGACGGGTTCATCATCCCCGAGGACATCGACGAGCGGCCCCCGTACGTCCTGCTCGGGGTGCAGTGGCCCTGGCAGGTCCACACCGGCTCCCGCGACCGGCTCACCCTCGCCTACGACGGCCGCTCCTACCCGCTTGCCGACGTCGGCTTCGAGGTCGACGACCACTCCCCCACCGGGCCGTTCCGCTTCTCCCTCGTGAGCGACGCCTGGCGCCTCCCCTACCAGGGCGACTACGAGAACAAGCGCCTCGTCTACCGGCCGCTGGACGCGGACGCGCAGGTGCACAGCGGCTCCCGCGGCGCGCAGGCGGTGCCGCTGCAGGTGTGGCTCAACGCCAACAGACCCGAGCTGTTCCTGGAGGGCGACCGCCTCATCGACGACGAGGGCCGGCTGCTCAACCCCCGCTACGACCGCCGCCCCTTCGACACGAACAAGTTCGTGCCGCTCCCCTGGCAGGGCGTGGACCTCACCAAGGAGTCCCAGCGCCCCGAACGCCGCCCCGACTCCATCCAGTTCCACATGTCGGCCCACCTGCGCGCATCATCGGCCTTCGACGTCCTCATCGACGACGACGGCCCCGGCGAAGCAGCCGACCTCGTCGGCCTGAAGGTCACCGACGGCAAGTACCTCGACGTCACCCTGGTGCACTGCAAGTACACCAAGCCCACCGCCGGACTACGCGTCGAAGACCTGTACGAGGTGTGCGGCCAAGCAGTGCGCAGCGCCAAATGGCGACGCGGCGACGTCATCCCCCTCCTGGACCACCTGCGCGACCGCGCCCAGAAATACACGGCACGCACCGACGGCATCTCCCCCTACGAAACCGGCAGCCCCAGAGACCTGCTCGCCATCCGCGACACCGCACCCACCCTGCGCCCCCGCTTCCACACCATCATCGTCCAACCCGGCCTCCAAGCCGGCCGCGCCACACACGACCAACTGCTCCTGCTCGCCGGAGCAGAGCAGTACGTACGCAATGTCACCGCTGGCGACCTCACCGTGTACTGCAGTCCCTGACCCACCGGGGCCTGTCCTGACGATCAATCAGGCTCAGCCGTCAGGTGAAACCGGCAGAGGAACGGCGTTGGAACTGGTCGGCTCGCGCCCCGCCAGCCCTCGATTCACCCGATCAGCAAACGCCAGGCCCACCCCCGCCCGCAGCACCCTCCGCCAACACCGCACCCCGCACGAGCCGACAGCTTCCCTCCTCCTCTATAGATCGTCCCAACGCCTCCGATGCTCATCCCGATTTCTGCAGAACACCAGGCCACAAGCCACAGCCGACCGCAGAAGCACAAAAAACCCCAGTTCAGAGACCTGAAGCATTCAGTCCCAGATTTTGCAGAACACCAGGTCAGATCAACCGCAGCAAGGGAGAGATCTTCAAATCACCCAGGACGACACAGCCCATCCGGGGGTCGAGGTGATCTGCCGCGACCGCTCCGGCACGTTCGCCGAGGCCGGACGCGTCGGCGCCCCCGACGCGATCCACGTCGCGGACCGGTACCACCTGTGGCACAACCTCGCCGAGGCCGTGGAGAAGACCGTGCTCCAGCACCGGGCCCTGCTGCCCGAACCCGCCCCCGTCGTCGACGACGAACTGCCAGCGGTAGCCGCCCTGCCCCCGGTCGCCTCGCAGCCCCGCAGCACAGGACGCCTGGCCGACCGCGTCCGCGAGCACCACGCCGCCGTCCACGCCCTGATCGACGACGGCATCGCTCTTCGGACCATCGCCGACCGGCTGGGGCTTGCCCGCAACACCGTCCGGCGCCTGGCCCGCGCCGCCGACCCCGGCGAACTGCTGGTCGGTCAGTGGACCGGACGCGCCAGCATCCTGGACCCCTTCAGCCGCACATCGACCAGCGGTTCGCTCAGGGCCTCACCAACGCCCGCCGCCTGTTCGAGGAGATCACCCAGCGCGGCTACCCGGGCAAGGAGCAGATCGTCCGCAAGTACGTCCACCGTCTCCGGGAGGCCTTCCCTCGTCAGGACCCGCCGCGACGCAAGCCCTCCGTCCGCGACGTCACCGGCTGGATCACCCGCCACCCCGACCGACTCGACGCCGACGACGCCCAGCGCCTGAAGGAGATTCTGGCCCGGGTCCCGGCCCTGGCCGCCACCGCCGAACACGTCCGGAACTTCGCCGAGCTGATGAGCAACCGCCGAGGCCGCCAGCTCAAGCAGTGGATCGCCGCGGTCCAGAGCGACCAGGCCCCCGCTCTGGCCGCCTTCGCCACCGGTCTCCTCACTGACCTCGACGCGGTGGTCGCCGGCCTGAGCCTGCGCTACAGCTCCGGCGCGGTCGAGGGCCACAACAACAAGATCAAGATGCTCAAGCGCCAGATGTTCGGCCGCGCCGGCTTCGACCTCCTACGCCTACGCGTCCTCCACGCGGCATGAGCCCGCTGGTGGTGGCGGCGTGGACGGTGACGCGGTGCTGGTGGACGGTGAGGGCGTTGACCGCGACGCCGGCGGCCTGGTGGAACCAGAGGTCTTGGAGGAGTTCGTCAGCCACGACCGTTCATGATCGCGGTTCCGGTGACGCTCCGTGGCTCCAGCACTGAAAGTGGGTCAGAACCAGTTTTGCCGAAGCAACGACACGAAGCCCACGACGCCCACCAAAACGCCCTCGCCGCCTACCAGGACCTCGGCGACCAAGACGGCGGAGGCATTGCCTGGAACAACATCGGCACTGCCAGACGGAGGTTGGGGGACTACGAGCGGGCGGTGGAAGCCGGTGAGCGTGCCGTCACCATCTTCCGCGAGTTGGACGACCTGCACCGGCTCGGTGAGGCCACGAACGAACTCGCCGACACCCTGCTGGCCGCCTGACGTCCGGCGGGCGAGGTGCGGGTGGTACGGCTCGCGGCGGCGGACGCCTACCGACAGTCCGGCGATGACGAGAAGGCCACCGAGGTGCTGGCCAGGCCCGACAAGTAGGCACCAGCCCGGAGGGCGGCGCCGGCCCAGGACGGATCCGGCGCGGGGTAGGCCAGCCCGGGGTGGAGAAGATGCCGTTCATCCTGCTGTTCACCGGGATCGAGACCACGGTCAACCTGATCGGCAACCAGATGGCCGACCTTCCTCGCCGTCCACGGCCCGCCGCCCGGACCCGCTGGTCGCACCCGAGCAGGCCGCCCTGCGCTACGGCCACCTCCTCGACCTCGACCTCGACCGCGCCCACTGCGCCTTCGTCACCGACGCCCGCAAGCGCGGCACGAGCTGCGGCCTCCTCAACCTGGTCCACGCCCCCGAGCACCCTGTCGACTCGGCGGACCCGGCCAGGCCCACCCCTCCGCCGAGCTCGCCTACACCGCCTCCACCGCCAGCGGCCGGCGGCGGCTGCGCGCCTTCGTCGAACTCCACCGCCCCGACAGCGGCACCGAGCACACCGCGCGGCAGCTGGCCGCCTGCGCCCGGCTCTGGCAGCAACCCGGCCAGGGCGGCACCGGCCGGGCCCGCGAGCGCCGCTGGCGGGCTCTCCGGCCCTGCTGATCGTCCTGACCGGCACCCCGGCCGCCACGGTGAAGGCGGCGGTGGAGGACCTGCTGCTGGCCGCCGAGGAGAACCCCGCCACCGCCGAACTGCTCGCCGCCGTCCCGGCCGGCGCCGCCCGCCTCGAGGACCTGCTCCAGCACGGACCCGCCGCCCCCATCTGGCACCCGCTCGACACAGAGCGGCGGGCGCTGGTCGGCTGGACCGGGCTGTAGAGCAGCCGAGCGGGTGCCCGTCCCGGCTGCCGGGACGGGCACCACCGCCTGGTGGCGAGGGGTCAGAAGGCCGTGCGGTTGCCGCTCCTGGCGTCGCCCGCGGCGCGGTGCTGGTCGTAGAGACCTTCGCGGGCCAGGCGGCGCCAGGGCCGGGCCAGGCGCACGGCCATGTCGATGTCCGGTTCGGTGGAGCCGAAGTCGAGGTCCGCGACCGCCAGGGCCGGCTGATGGTCCCGGGCCGGGGCTCGGCTCAGCCACCGCCCGCCCGGCGCCACGACCCCCGACGGAGCGCCTGCGGCGTACTGGGCGGGCACGGCGTAGCCGAGCCAGTAGCTGTAGAGGGTGCCGTAGGCCTGGGCGACGGTGGCGCGGGCGGGGTCGTCGACCATGACGGACAGCAGGACGCAGTCGACGTCCAGGCGTTCGTACTCGGCGAACAGGTCGGGGAAGTTCGCCTCGATGCAGGTCGCCAGGCCGAAGCGGACCCCGTCGACGTCGAAGACGGTCGGCGCCGGGCGGCCGGGGGTGTAGAGGTAGGTCAGTTCGGTGTGCGACAGGAACCTCTTGTCGTACCGGGTGACGATCTCGCCCTGGTCGGAGACGACGTACAGGCTGTTGTGCGGACGGGCCGGCGGGGTGAGCGGGTGCAGCGACCCGAAGACCGTCCACAGGCGCAGTTCCCCGGCCAGGGCCGCGATCCGCTCCGCCTCTTCGCGTAGGACGCCCCACGCCGCACCGGACCAGTCGGCCGGTGCCAGGGTGCCGTCGGGGCCGGTCGCCACCACCCGCTTGTCGGGGTAGACCAGAGCACCCTCCGGGAACTGCACCAACCGGGCCCCCTCAGCGGCGGCCCGCCGCATCAGCGTCCGGACCTCCGCGCCCGCCGCCCGGATCGCATCCCGGTCCGCCGGATCCTCCGGCACCGTGCTCTGCGCCACCGCCAACCGCAACGTCGCCACCATGGCGCGACTCTACCGATGTGGCCGGGCGCGCGGTGCAAGCGTCCCGGGAAGGTCGCACGGGCTGGGCATCAAGGTGTCCAAGGTTGCCGCCACCAATGCTTTGACCTGCCCTTTTTGCCTGGTCTCCAAGGTTTTCGGGCCAGGAGCGAAAGCGTCCCCAAGATCCGGGACGCCTTCCAGGGTGACCACCGAGGTGCCCGGGCACCCGCCGGGGGCGGGCATCAAGGTGACCCGGCGGTTAGGTCCCGAGCCCCTCCAGGCCCCAGGCACCCCGACGGATCACCGCCTTGCCGGAGGTCTGGTCTGGGGTGTCAGGGGCGCCAGGTGTAGGACTCCACCTTGGCGCCGCACAAGCTGAGTCCGCCGTTGTACGCCTTGCGGGCCGGGCTGGTCCAGCCGCCGAACGGCGTGAAGTCCTTGAAGTCCCGCAGCCCGTCGAAGTGCGCGTACAGCAGGGGCAGGGCGCTGTGGTCGGTGAAGTCGGCGCCGAAGGTCTGCGCCCAGTTGTCGGCCGAGGTGTAGATGCCGATCGTCAGGCCGGCGGCCTTGCCGGCCGTCACCAGGTTGTTGAGCACGGTCCGGTTGGCGTTCTTGTCGGCGCTCCAGTAGTGGCCGGCGGCCTCCACCGAGAGCCAGGTGGTTCCCACCGTGAGCTGTGCGTCCTTGATGTACTGGGCCACGTCGGCGGCCGCGGTGGCGGGGGCCTGCGTGGTCGCCTGGATCAGGGCGTCGACGGCCAGGCCCGCGTCCTGTGCGTTCCGCGCGCTCGCCGTGAAGTTCGGGTCGACCCGGGCCACCGTCTGGTAGGCGCGGATGATGGCCTCGCTGTAGCCGTTCGCCTTCAGGCACCCGTAGCTGGACAGGCTGACGAGAGTGCTGGTCTCGGCGCCGATGGTCATGGGGCTCCTCGTTCCGGGGGTGTCGGCCCGCTGCTCGCGGACGATCAAGTCGGCAGCCTAGCCCCGGCCGTGCCTCAGCGTGGCGGATTCAAGACAAGGAGTGATCATCCGACCAGTTGCCCTGCCCTACTCCACCGCCACTCCCACCGAACAACCGGCAATGGCACCGCAGCTGTCACCGCAAGGCCCGGTCGGCGACGTGGTCGGCGTCGGCGGGCAGTTCGGGCAGCGGCCAGACGGGGCCCGGGGTCCAGGGTCCAGGTGGGCCGGCCGCCGGCGAACGGGCCGCTCTCGTTGTCGAGCATGGTGAGCGCCCGGCCCTGGGCCTGCTCGACCTGGCAGTGGTGGTAGTCGTCGATCACCCCGAGGCGGCGCAGCTGCGCATACTCCTGGCGGTCCTTCCGGTGGTGGCCGGACAGGTCGGGGGTGACGACCAGGTCCAGGCACAGGTCCAGGGTGTCGATGCCGGCCCCTGGCCGGCGGAGGAAAGGCTTCTCGAAGTTGACGTACCAGCGCAGCGGCTCGCCGGCGGCGTCCTGGAAGCAGTGGACGGAGAACCACTCCCCCGCCAGGAAGTGCGACAGCAGGGTGGTGCCGGTCCAGCGGCAGCGGTCCAGGGTCCAGGTGCCGGCCGCCAGGTCGGCCAGGCCGCGCTCGCGCAGGCCCTGGTCGCCGGTGCGGGTGGAGGCGATCCAGGTCGTCGGGGCCAGACTCTCGACCCCCGGCCGGTAGGCCAGGGTGAGGACGTGGCCGGTGTCGGCCACCACCCGCTGCGCCATCGCCGTCCACACCCGCCCCGCGTGAACGTCGCGCCGCAGCGCCGTGGCGCCGGGCTGGAACAGGTCGGTAGCAGTCACCCCCGGATCCTGCTCGGCACCGCGAGCGGGAAGTCCACCCGAAGGTGTGAGCGCGAGCATCTGGTGACAGACGCCCCAGTGCGTTCAGCGGCTTCGCCCACGCTCTGGCGTACCCGGTGACAGCCACGCAGGTCCGGCACACCGGCTGTGCTGGTCCTGTGTCACCGGAGCTCTATCGGCACGGATCGTGGGGCCGTGGAGGTGTCGTTCGCCTGGCGTCCCTGACCTTCACTGCCGACAGTGCTCGGCTGTGCAGGGTGGGTGTCGCGCAGGTCCTTCGCAGGCCCGGTGGCCGTAGTGCGGCCACCGGGCCTGCCCCCGCCACGGTTGTGGGGTCAGGGCGTCGGGGTGTTCTTCGCCTGCTTCCAGTTCGCCGTGGCGATCTTGAAGCGTTCCTGGTGCGTCAGCTCGGGGCTCTCCTTCTGGAGCCGTGCCAGCTCGTTCTTCAGGAAGGCGTTGAACGCGGTGAGCTTCCCGTTCTTCAGCGACGTCCTCGGCTGCCGCGGAGCGTTCTCGACATCGTGTGACTTCTTCGCGCGTGGTGGCGCCATGGGTTCCTCCAGGTTTCCGGGGTGGGATGCGGTGCGGGGGCGGGCGGACCGCTAAAGCGACAGGTCCTCGCGCAGTGCGCGGACGCAGGCGGCCACGGCCTGGACGGTCGCGGCATGGGTGTTGTTGCGCGCGTCCTCGTAGTAGCCGGCGACCAGCAGGTCGGGGAGGGCGGCCACGACGATGCCGGAGGTGTCGTCGCGCAGATGCGCCGTCGCCACCTCGGCGCCGGTGCCGTCCTCGACGGTGCCCCGCTCGTGGAGGCGGTAGTCGGCGCCGCCGACCTCGACCACGGCGCCGGTCGTCTCGTCCTTCAGCAGGACGAACAGCGCGGCCACGTCGGTCTCGAAGAACTCGGTGGCGTCCTCGTAGGTGTCCGCGTCGCGGATGCCGATCGCCCCGGCGAGGCCCTGCGTGCCGTCGTCGTCGGTGACGTAGAGGGCCGCCGCGCTAGGCCTGGCCGTGTCTCCGTCGTTGTCCTCCTCGGGGTCCAGGAGCCTGTCGAGGAGGTAGCTGTCCCACACCGTGTCGGTGTCGCCGTCGAAATCGATCTCGCTCACATCCGTGCCTTTCATCGAGATGGCCCCGCACCGGCCCGGTGCGTGCCGTGATCGGTCGGGCGCCTGCCGCGTCACCGCCCGGGGACCGCCGTCACGCGCGTCCGGCGGGCGCGCGCCCGTAGTGGTGGCGGGTCATGCCCGGCCCAACTCCTGGGTGAACTGCAGGACGCTGAACTCGGCGGGCCGCAGGGCGGCGATACCGACCTTGACGATGAGGCGGCCCGCCGCGACGTCGGCCTCCGTCATCGTGACGCCCTTGCCGACCTGGACGAAGTACGCCTCCTGCGCCGTGTTGCCCTGGACGGCGCCCTGCCGCCACAGGCCATGCAGGTAGGTGTCGACGGCGGCGCGCACCCTCTCCCAGGTGGGCTGGGTGTTGGGCTCGAACACCACGGGGCGCAGCGCCTGGTGGATGTCGCGCTCGACCGTGTTGGCGAGGCGGCGGAAGGGGATGTAGCGCCACTGCTCGGTCTCGGAGAGGGTCCGCGCGCCCCAGATCAGCGTGCCCATGCCGGTGAAGGTGCGGATGAAGTTGAGGTTGCGGTGGGCGCCTTGGTCGGCGTCGGTGGCCTGGTGGAGCGGGCCGACGATGCCGCGCACGACGATGTTGGCGGGGGCCTTCCACACACCGCGCTCGCCGTCGACCGCGCTCCAGGCCCCGGCGACCGCGCCGCTGGGCACGATCGGCCCGTCGTCGCCGCTCTGCGACAGCCAGGGGACGTACACCGCCGCGTAGCCGCGCGCCGTCTCGTCCAGGTTCCAGGCGTCGACCGCCGTGCCGGCCTGGTCGGCGGTGTGGTCGCGGTCGGTGTGCAGGACGGCCATCGCCTGGTTGCGCGCGGCCCAGCCGGTGAGGGCCCGGGCCCACTCCCCTGCGGCCTGCGCGCCCTGGTCCCACAGGCCGGGGGCGACCAGGATCGTCACGTCCCTCAGCGCGTCGAGCGCTTCCAGTGCCTCGGCGAGGGAGGACCCGGCGGTGCTGACCAGGTAGCAGTACCCGCCGCCGTTCAGGAAGTAGCTCTTGAGGACCGGACCCAGTGCCTTGAGGGCGTCCCCGTTGCCGTCCGCCCCGGCCAGCTCGGTGAAGTCCAGCCAGCTGTACACCCGCGTCCCGCCGGCGGGCACGCCCGGGAAGTCACCGATGAACGCCGTCACCGCGGTGTTCCCGGACTGGACGGACAGGCCGAAGCTGAACGTCTCCTCGACGTAGACGCCCGGGAACGACACGGAATCTGCCATGGGACTCTCCTCCACGCTGGTGTACACAACGCGGATGATCATTCACCGAAGCCGGAGCACCCGCAGCTGTTTACGTGTTCTGACCAACGCCCCACCGCACTTCGGGTAATGCACCCGAACAACCGCACCGGGTCCGCTTCCGGGCCTTGGGCGGGCGCCGCCCGGCGACGGGACACACATCGAGGTGGCGGCGCGCAACACCGACCGGACCGAGTCACTCGTTCGTGGCCCTCGGCGCCGTCTTCGGCCTGGCCACGTTCCGGCTGGGAGCTGGACGAACCGCTGACCGAGCAGCACACGGAGCACGTCAGCGCATAGGACGCCGAGGCCAGGCGGACCGCCCTCCCGAGACGTGGCCCCAGAGCGAAATCAGCGGCGGTTCGCCAGAGCGGCCGCGCGCAGCTGGGCCAGCATCGGCAGGACCTGCTCGGGTTCGCCGTCGGGAGTGAAGGTGAGGATGGCACTGATGACGACGTGGGCCATGTCGTCGACCGTGGCGGGTCCGGCCGGCGATGCGGCCCACAGCTGGAGGGTCTGGGCGAGGAGCTTGGTCATGCGGGTGCCGGTATCGGCGACCATCCGGGCGGCTGCGGCCTGGATCTCGTCGGGCGGCAGGCCGTCGCGGACGCCATGGGCGGCCGCGGTAAGGCTATGGAGGGCCAGGTCGGCGTAGTCGGCGATGGCGACGGGCAGCGGCTTCTCGCCGGGCCCGGTGTGGGCCAGGCTCTCCAACGCCAAGGCGTCGCCGGTCCAGGCGGCTTCGAGGGCGGCGAGGACGCGCAGCATCTGATCGGGGGTCACCGGGTCAGCCCTCCACGCTCATGCCGAGCGCGGTGCCGATGGCGTGGAACTGCTGGGCTCGGAGCGTCCGGGTGAGGGCGGCCCGGACGGTCGGCACCGAGTCCGGGAAGGCGGCGGCCCTGGCGGTCGGGCCCACCGGCTTCCCCTGCGGCCGTGGCACCGTGGCCGCGGTTCGGACCGGACCGCAAAGCCCACCCTGACCGTTCGGGGGAAGATCGACTGAAGTCCGGACGGGGCGGGGTCTTGTTGGGTAGCTTGCGGCTCATGGCAGATGACACGAGCTATGAAGCAGCCCTGAAGAGTGTGCGCAGGATCGTCGCCGAGGAGGGGGAATCCGAGGTCGACCAGGTGGGTCCGGACACCAAGTTGCTTGGGGAACTCGGCCTCGACTCCGGCCAGATCATCCACATCACAGATGGGCTGGCGAAGGAGTTCAACATCGAGGCACTGAAGGTGGAAGAGGTCTACGCGAACCCGACACCTGCTGAGCTGACCCGGCTGGTACTGAAGCTCCAGGCCGAGCACGAGACCGCCATGGAGCAGGTCAAGAAGGACGTCGCCGCGAAGCGGGCTGCGAAGGCTGCCGCCAAGGGGTCTGCCGTCTAGAGCGTGTCTCTATTGGTGGGTTGAGCTGTTGATCGGATGTGTCTGTCCGATTGGTGATCAGTGATGTGATGTGGGGCCGGATCGAGCCGTTGATGCCGGCCGATCCGGTCCGCGGTGCGGGCAAGCGCGGCCTCGGTACCCAGATAGCCGTGGAGCCTGGCCCGCAGGTTCGCCAGCGCCGCCGGGTTGACCAGCCGGGCCACGGCCGGGCCCACCGCCTCGAGCGCAGTGCCCGGTTGCAGGGCCGCCTGCCCGGCGTGGGAGACCATCCTGACGGCCACTCCTGGCAGCAGGTTCAGCAGCGCCTCAGCCTCGCGGCCAGTCGGCGCCATCTGCTCCACCATGGCTCGCGCTCGGTCTCGGCCATCGCGGCGGAGGACCCGAACAACGTCCGCCCGGGGCCAGGCGGGTTGTAGATGCCGGGCAGCGGCCCGGCGCGCGTCCGTCGGCCGAAGGCGGAATCTCCCGGACGGATGGTCACCTTCTGCGATCATGGTGGCACTGGCTGCCACCGGGTGCCGGTCAAGACGTCCAGCAGGGGAGAGACCATGAACAAGAGTGAGCTCATCGACGCGATCGCCGCATCGGCCGACATCACGAAGGCAACGGCCGGAAAGGCCCTCGACGCGGTCATCGACTCGATCCAGGGCGCGTTGAAGCAGGGCGATGACGTGGTCCTGGTCGGGTTCGGCACCTTCGCGGTGAAGGACCGCGCGGAGCGTGTGGGAAGGAATCCGCAGACCGGTGAGGCGATCAAGATCAAGGCGGCCAAGGTGCCCGAGTTCAAGGCCGGCAAGGGCCTGAAGGATGCAATCAACAACTGAGCAGACCCGGCAACCCGCACCACCCACGACAGCGGCCCCCACCTCGAACCGGGCCGTCCGGGTAGCCGGCCTCCACGAGGGCCCGCAGGACGGCGTCGACGTACCGCTGGTGCGGCAACAGCCCGGGGCCCGAGATGGTCATGACCGGCCAACGACCCGCCCGCCTGCGGCACACCGTGACGCTGCCCGCCGCCCGCGAGCACCTCACCGCCGCCGAGCGCGTCGCCCTGGTCGCGATCGGCGCGGTCGCCGCCGACTGCCCGATCACCGTGCTCGGGGACTTCGACCTCGCCCTGCCCGTGCTGTGCGAGGCGATCGACGATGCCCTCGACCTCGCCCGACAGCCGGCTTCCACCTGACCGACCAGGCTCCGCCGGGCCCCGCGCGAGTGTCCTCTGACAAGCGATCTTGACCGATTGACAGGTGATCTTGACCGACCCGGAGGACCGGGACGCCTCACCGTGGCCGGTGTGCGGGTTGTACCGGGCCAGGCACCGGCCTCGTGCTCGGCGTCGGCGAGATTGCCCGCGTGACCTGGACCGACGCCCTCCCGCAGATACCGTTCTCCTGCTACGACCTTCCCAACGGTGGCGAGTGGATGACCCAGGAGGAGGCCGCGTCCTAGCTGGGCATCGGACCGGTCCATCTCAACGGGCTGATGCACAACACCCACCGGATCAACCTGGTCCGCACCACCGGCAAGAACCTGGTCGTCACCCGCGCCAGCGTCGAAGCCGAGAAGCACCGGTGCGCCACCGCTCCACGCCGGCACAAGGTCCTGCGCCTGCACCCCCGCGGCTGCCCGGCGGGTGCGACAGCCGCTCATCGTGAGCGGATCGTCCGGGACTCCACCGGCCTCCGGCGCGAAGACCGGGCCACTGGGCCGGTGGACCGCAGACGCGTGCCAGGAGTGCCCGCCCCGAGCAGTATCGTATCTCTCTGTGATCAACGAGACTCGCTCCGTCATGTCGACGAGCAACTGGACCGCCGCCCTGCGGATGGCGGAGCAGCGGTGTGCGGACCCGTACCTGGTGGACCCGTTCGCCGCGCTGCTGTGTTCGCCGGGGGACCTGGCGGAGATCGGGGGCCAGGCGGGCGCTCCGGTGACTTCGGTGGTCCTGCGGGGCCGGCTGGGGGATGAGGTGGTGCGGCGGGCGGTCGCCCAGGGTGTGCGCCAGGTGGTGATCCTGGGCGCCGGGTCCGACACCCGCGCGTACCGCCTGGACCTGCCCGAGGCCGCGGACGTGACCTGCTTCGAGGTGGACCTGCCCGGCCAGGTCCCCGCGCGGGACGCCGCCCTGCGCGCCCACGGCGCGCGGCCGGCGATGCGCCAGACCGTGGTGGAGGCCGACCTGTGCACCCCTGGATGGCCGGACGCCCTGCGGGCGGCCGGCTGGGACCCGGACCGAGCGAGTGTCTGGCTGCTGGAAGGTCTGCTCTACTACCTGCCGCCCGAGCGGTGCGACGCGCTCCTGGGCACCCTCAGCAAGCTCTCGGCCCCTGGGTCGGCCATCGCCCTAGACGTCGCCCACACCTCCTTCTTCGAGGCGGCGGAGAGCCGGGACTACCTGGACTTCCTCACCGCCCGCCGCTCCCCCTACCTGACGGGCATCGCCGACGCCCACGGCTGGCTCGCCGGCTTCGGCTGGAAGACCCGCGCCTTCCAGTGCGACCAGCTGGACCTGTGCGATCTGGTCCCCCCACCCCCGGCCCGCCTCCTCACCTGCCCGCACATCTGGTTCGCCACCGGCACCCGCTGACCCTCCCCGGTCAGCCGGGGAAAGGGTCAGCCGCCGCACCTCCTGCCCGTCTCGCCGGGCTGCGCCTCCCGCGTGAGGCGGGCCGTAGGTGCGGATCCCGCCGCCGGGCCGCGAGCGGGGCGCCCGGCAGCGGGCGGGTCGGGGAGGGTCAGTGGTCGATGGTGGTGCTGGTCGCGGGTTCGACGGTGCGGCGTTTGACGATCAGGACGACGATCAGGACGACCTGGAGCAGGATCGGCAGGATCATCCCCGGGGACACCTTGGGGTCGGCGCCGACCCCGTTGGAGATGAGGCTGAAGTCCCACAGGCCGTGCACCAGCATCGGCAGCAGGAGCACCCCGCCGACGCGCAGGCAGAGGTAGAAGAAGTAGCCGGAGGTGGAGACGATGACGGCCTGGAAGACGGCTTGGGCGCCTTCGCCGAAGGCGTTGCTGACGTGGACGAGGCCGAAGACCACGGAGGACCACAGGGCGACCTTGCCCTCGCTGAGGCCGGCACGCTTGAAGACCTGGACGCCGATGCCGCGGAACATCAGCTCCTCGCCGACGCCGACGAGCGCGGTCATCAGGAGCAGGCTCAGGACCAGGGAGAGCGGCTGGTCGGCGAGGTTGGGGTAGTTCACCGCGAGGACGGCGACCACCAGCATCGAGATGGGCACGAACCGGACCCAGCGCCGCACCGGCACCCGGTAGTGCAGGACGCTGCTCCACCAGCCGAGCCAGGTCACCACCGCCGCGCCGAACAGCACCGACAGGCCGATCGGGATCACCCCGTTGCGGACGATCGATTCGGTGGTGGGGAACTGGCTGTCGCCGTCGGCCCGGTCGACGCCGATGAGCGCGCCGAGCCCCTGGAGGATCGCCAGGTAGACGACCACCACAGCCAGGAACCACGGCCAGGTCAGCCGGCGCCCGGCCGGTACGGGGAGCGGTGGTGCGGACACGGGCAACTCCTCAGAGCAAGGGAGACGGTGGGCCCGAATACAGGCGGATAAATACTCCCATAAGTAAGAAAAATCGCCCAAAGACACGCAGGGCTCGCCAGTAGTGCTTCATTGGGTGCCCTTGTTGCGGTGTGTGTTCGTTAGTTCACTGATGGAATGAGGACTCGGAGCTTGCTGTGTGTCGAGTCGGTTGGAGGAGCGGCAACGTGTCAGCAGTCACGGAATTCCCCAGCTTCGACCGTTTCCGCGTCACGGAATTCGGCTCTGTCGCTGATCTTGTGATCAGGCGGGGCGCTGACGGCGGCTCCTGGCATCCTGTCCCGCGTGTACTTCGCCGAGTTTCGAGGCGCTTCTGCCTCATCTGTCCGGTGTGGTGGTGGGGTTGGTCGAGCGGTCGGCCGGCGGGATCACGATGCATGCCCGGGTCCGTGCGGCTGACGCGCCATGTCCGCACTGCCGGAGCCCATCGGGACGGGTGCACGGGCGATACCTGCGACGGCTGTCCGACGCGGCGATCAGCGGCACCCGGGTGGTCATCGAGCTGTTGATACGCCGGTTCCGGTGCCTCAACGCCGCCTGCGCGGCCGTGACGTTCGCCGAGCAGGTCACCGGGTTGACCAGCCCGCATGCCCGCTACACCCCGCTGATGCGCGGGACGCTGACCTCGATCGCGCTGGCGCTGGCCGGGCGAGCTGGAGTTCGACTCGCGGGCGCGCTGGGGGTCCCGGTGGCGAAGGACACCCTGTTACGCCTGCTCAGGGCCTTCCCCGAGGAGACCGTCGGGCAGGTCCGGGTGCTGGGCGTCGACGATTTCGCACTACGGAAGGGCGACTCGTACGCGACCATCCTGGTCGACCTGGAGCGACGCCGCGCCATCGACGTACTGCCGGGACGTGAGGCAGAACCGCTGGCCGCCTGGCTGCGTGACCACCTCGAGGTGGAGGTGATCTGCCGCGACCGGGCCGGCTCCTACGCGGAAGGTGCCCGCACGGGCGCTCCGCAAGCGGTGCAGGTCGCCGACGCGTGGCACCTGTGGAAGAACCTCGGCGAGGCGGTGGAGAAGACGGTCGGTGCTCACTTCGGCTGCGTGCGGGCCGTGTTCGAGAAACCGCTGGCCCCCGAACCCGCCGACGCGCCCACTGATGGCGAAGGCCCGGTGGCGGCACCGGTCGGGACCCTGGACGTCTGCGGTCGCGAGCGTCGCCTCATGGTCCGGACCCGGGAGCGGTTCACCCTCGTCCAGGATCTGCTGGGCCAAGGCGCCTCGCTGGAGTCGATCTGCCACCGGCTCCAGCTGGACCGTTCCACCGTCCGCCGCTTCGCCCGCGCGACCAGCATCGACGAACTCCTGGTCAAGGCGGTCAACCGGTCGACGATTCTGGATGAGTACCGGCCCTACCTCCACCAGCGGTGGAACGAGGGCTGCCACGACACCGCCCAGCTGCACCGCGACATCGGGGCCCTCGGTTTCACCGGCAGCGTCCAGGCCGTCCGCCGCTACCTGCGAACCTTCACGTCCTCAGCTCCCGCGCCGGCGCCCAGGCCCGCTCCACGGCCCCGCCGCGTCGTACGGTGGATCATGACCAACCCGGGCAACCTCACCGACGAGGACGCCCTCACCCTCAAGGAGATCCGCGCCGGCTGCCCCGAACTCGACGCGGTCACCGACCACGTCCGCGGCTTCGCCGAGATGATGCGCGACTTACGCGGCGTCCACCTGCCCCAGTGGATGGAGCGGGTCGAGCAGGACCCTCTGCCTGCAATGCACTCTCTGGTCAACGGCCTGCGCCGAGACCAGGACGCAGTCATCGCCGGACTGTCCACCCCCTGGAGTTCGGGCCAGGTCGAGGGACAGAACACGCGAGTGAAGTTCATCAAGCGGGCCGGGTACGGCCGCGCCAACTTCGACCTTCTGCGCAAGCGGATCCTGCACAGAACCTGATGGCCAGTCACAAGATCAGCGCCCGAGACGAATTACGTGATCGTCGACAAGGGCCCGCGCGGAGACCAACCGGACCGGCGCTGATGTCCCGCGTCAAGTAACTGGCAGGTATTGGGGTTCGGGAAAGTTGGGGACGAGCGGGTCGGCCTGGCCGGTGTGCACGTCGTGGGGCCGGTTCCAGGCGAGTGCCTCGTGAGGGCGGACAGTGTTGTACTCGAGCCGGTAGTCCTCGGCATGGCGGACCAGGTCGAGGGCGTCGGGTATCTCCTCCAAGAACAGCTTCTCGTACTTCAGCGAGCCGAAGCCCCGCTCGCGTGAGCCGTTCTGGCCCGGGGTACGGACCCTG
>NZ_JAQYWZ010000165.1:0-29420 GCF_036290945.1 Streptomyces sp. BE303 | reverse complement strand
TCCCGTCGACCTTGGCGACCTCGCCGCTGCCGGACGCGGCCTCCTGACCGGTCGAACACGCGGTGGTCAGACCGAGAGCGAGCAGCAGACCCGCCGCGGCGACGGTACGGCTGGTGGAACGGAACATGGGGAGCTCCTTCGGAACCGCACGCGCCGATGGAAGCGGAACGGGTGCGGTGGTGCGCAGGTAGGTGGGGGCCCAAGGCGGCGGACCGCGATGTGAAGAACCCTTGACTGGTTCGGTTCGACTCGCTCCGGGTAGAGGGTGAATCAAACGTAATAAACCAGAAACGAACAGGTTCAAACGCGGTGGAGATATGACACCTCTGTTTCGGAATCCACGTCAAGGGCGTTTCGGCGTCGAGACCACCTTGTGACGTGCGGCGCGTCGCTCGCGTGGAAGCCCCCGCCAGGCCCCTCCACCGCCGGTCGGGCCCGGGCGGTGTGCGGGTGCGGGAAGCGGTGCCGGATGCGTAACGGTTCGATAAACCCGCGGGACGGCTGTGGGTCGTACCCCTCGTACCCAAGCGACCTGCACGCGGACCGGCGCGTGCCGGCGAGTGTCCGGCCCGGAGCCTGAGGAGAACAGTGAGAGAGCCCGCATCGTCCTGGAGCGCCTTCGTGCCCCGCGGCGAACAGCCCCGGCGAGGCGGCTCGGCGGCCGCCGCCCGAACGGAGGACGAGCAGGCGGGCCCGGGTCGGCCCGGGCCCCGGGCGGAGGACCGGGAACCGACGATCGTGGTCCACCGCGCACCCGCGACCGCCCGTGCCGCACAGCTGCCCCCGCCGGATGCCGACGACGCTGCGGAGCGGCGCGGGCGGTCCCGTCGGGGGCTGTGGTGGACGGTGGCGGTCTCCGCCACGGCCCTGGTCGGCGGCACCGCCGCCGCCGTTCAGTACGAGGGCCCGGAGGGCGAGAGCCTCCGTCCGGAGGTCACCTTCTCGGTGGGCGCGTCGGCCGGGCCGGCCTCGTCGACGACCGGGGCCCCCACCGGTGCTGCCGTTCGCCCCGCCGGCGCCCTCCCGTCCGTGGCGCCGTCGACGTCGAAGGGCGGGCGCGCCGCCATGCCGGCGACCGGCCCCGACACGGCGAAGCCGAGCTCCGCCCGGCCGTCTCCGTCGGTCTCCGGTTCGTCCGCCGTCGGCGTGAGCGGGCCGCCGGCGACGGAGCGCGCCGTGCCCGGGGACTCCGCGTCGCGCAGGGCGTCCGAGCGTGCCGAGGCGGCCGGGCCGTCGCCGGCCCCGAGCATCGGCGAGACGAGGCGGCCGTCCCCCGAGCCGCCCGCCGGCCGACCGGGCGATGCCGCGTCGGACAGCCCGACCGGACCTCCTGCGGAGTCCGGGCCGTCGCCGACCCCGAGCGCCGCCGAGACGGGCAGGCCCACCTCGGCGGCCCCGAGCACCGGCGAGACGGGAAGGCCCACCTCGCCCGCGGCCGACGGCCCGGGCGGCTGACATCGCTGCCGAAGAGTGCCGCTGCCGCCTTCGCCGCGGTCCCGCCGCGGCTCCGGGGCCGGCACGGCCGAGCGCCGGGCAGTGTCCGGCCGACACTCCCCGGCGCTCGGCCGACGGGTCAGCGCAGGAGGGACCGGCGCGTCGGGACGACCCGGGTGACCACGGACTTCTCAAGGAAGAGCAGGTCGGCCACGGCCGGACCGAGCTCGTCGGTCCAGCGGTCGCTCTCGTAGACGGCGGCGTACGCCTCGGCGCGCTGTTCCTCGTCCTCGAACCGCCGGATCCAGACGTAGCCGTCCGGATCCTCCTCGTCGGTGAAGGACGCGGTGATCACCATGCCCTTCGAGCTCTGGAAGGGGATGACGGTCTGCTCCATGAACCGGAGCCATTCGTCCCGGCGGCCGGGCTTGGTCACGTAGTGGCGGATCTCGTAGAACACGGCAGGCCTACCTCGCGTGGGTATCGGAGTGTGGTGAAGGAGTGTGGTGTGCAGGCAGGGCCGGCTCAGGAGGTGAGGTCGAGGACGAGCTTTCCGCGTGTGCGACCGGTCTCCCCGCGGGCATGCGCCTTCGCGGCGTCCTCCAGGGTGAAGACCTCCTCGACCTCGACCGCGATCGCCCCGGCGTCGATGAGCTGCGCGAGCAGGGCCAGGGCCGCGCCGTCCGGCTCGACCAGGAAGGCGCTGACCCGCCTGCCGAGGGCCGCGGCGGCGTCCTGCAGTCCGGCGGAGACTCCGGAGGGGACGGCGATGAGCAGGCCGCCGGGGCGCAGCACCTCCAGGGAGCGGGTGCTGGTGCGGTCGTGGTCGTCGCCGATCAGGTCGAGGACCACGTCCATGTCGCTGACCGCGTCCTCGAACCGGACGGAGGTGTAGTCGACGAGCCGGTCCGCCCCGAGCCCGGTGAGCCAGTCGTGCCGGCCGCTGCTGGCGGTGCCGGTCACGTGGGCGCCGAGGTGCCTGGCGATCTGGACGGCGAAGTGTCCGACCCCGCCGGCGGCGGCGTGGACCAGTACGTGCTGGCCGGACCGGAGCCCCGCGGTGTCGACCAGGGCCTGCCAGGCCGTGAGGGCGGCCAGCGGGACGGCGGCGGCCCGGACGTGGTCGAGGCTCTCGGGCTTGCGGGCGAACTGGCGCGCCGGTGCCGTGACGAACTCGGCGTAGCCGCCGGCGGCCCGCGGGAACCACGGCATCCCGTAGACCTCGTCGCCGGGCTTGAGGGTGCTCACCCCGAAGCCGACCTCCTCGACCACGCCGGAGACGTCCCAGCCGAGGACGAACGGGGGCTCGCCCAGCACGCCGGCCATCCCCCCGCCGGAGCGGGTCTTCCAGTCCACCGGGTTGATCCCGGCGGCGTGCACCCGGACGAGGACCTCCGTCGGCAGGGGGGTGGGCCGAGGGACCTGCTCGACCTTCAGGACCTCCGGGCCGCCGAAGCGGTCCAGGAGCACTGCGCGCATCGTGTTCACAGACATGGTGGACTCCCGGGTCAGACGTGGGCGGGAGGCTTCCGACGGCCTCGTTGCTATGTTCTCGACGGTATCCCTGGGCATATAGTTACCCGCAAGGTCTACTACTTCCTTTTGGGAAGTTGCCGGGTGAGGAGTGGTACGGATGATCGAGTGCGCGACGGGTCAGCACGACCAGCATGACGTCTACGCGGCCCAGTGTCCCTGCCGGGCCATGCTCGACCTCCTGGCCAACAAGTGGTCCGCCCTGGCCATCGGTGCGCTGGAGGACGGGCCCCAGCGCTTCGGCGAACTCCAGCGGCGCCTGCAGGGCGTCAGCCCCAAGGTGCTCACCCAGACCCTGCGCCGCCTGGAGGACGCAGCCCTGCTGACCCGCACCGTCTACCCGGCGGTACCCCTCCACGTGGAGTACGCCCTCACGGAGCTGGGTCACAGCGCGGCCGTGCCGCTCGGCCTCCTCCGGACGTGGGTCGAGGAGAGGATCGACGGCGCCGGCACCGGCCTGCGGGTGCCGGTGTAGCCGCGTCCGTAACGAATTCGCATACCCGCGGGATCGACAGGTCTGCCCCACCTCCTTAACCGGCAGGCACCGAGACGGTGCCGGAACTCCTCCTCGCCGGAAGGTGACCACGTGTCCACCCCCCGCAGTCTGATCCTCGCGGGTGCCACCGCACTCGTCCTGTCGACCGTCCCGGTCGGTGTGGCAGGCGCCGCCACCGGTGCCGCGTCGGCCGGCCCGTCGGCCCCGGCCCCGCACCTCGACGTCCCGTTGCAGCGGGGTCTGGAGCCGTCGGTGACGGGGGTCCCCCGGGAGTTCGAGGTGGGCGGGGCGCCCAGGGAGTTCCGATACACCGTCACCAACCCGACGGCCCACGACTTCGTGGCCTTCGCCCTGCTGAAGTTCAAGAACCAGGCAGGTGACCTCCGGGCGGCGGACCTCAAGGTCGAGTACCGGCTGCCGGGAGGCACCGACTGGCTCCCCGGCTCGCTCGCCCCGGGTGGTGAGGGAACCGACGGGAGCGTCCTGGTGGTGCTCGGGGGCAAGAAGGGCGACGGCGTCTCGGACGACGCGCTCCTGGCGGTGCGGAAGGGGCGGACCCTCGTCCTGAACGTGCGCACCTCGTTCCCGGCCGGGGCGCCGACCGGCAAGGCCGGCGTCGCGCCGGTGACCTTCGCCGCGCGGCTCGACGACCGGACCGGGCTGCCCGTGGACGAGGGCAGCTTCGGTTGCGCGTGCGCGGTGGGCTGTGCCGGTTTCAGGATCAAGGAGCCGGCCCCTGTTGTCCCGGCCCCCGCCGCGACCCCGACCCGCACCGCTTCGCCGACGCCCGTGGCCACCCCGACCCGCACGGCTTCTCCGACGCCCGTGCCCACCCCGGCACGTACCGCTTCGCCGACGCCCACGGCTTCGCCGACGCCCACGGCCGCTCCGACGCCGACCCCGACCCCGACCCCGCCCCCGGCGGTCACCCCGACGCCCACGGCCACACCGACGGTGGCGCCGACTCCGACCCCGACGCCCACGGCTTCGCCGACACCCACGGCCATTCCGACGGCGGCGCCGACCCCGACGCCCACGCCCACGCCGACGCCCACGGCCACACCGACCCCGGTGGCGACCGCCACGCCCGTCGCGGCTCCCACCCCCACGCCCGCCGTCACCCCCACGCCCGCCGTCACGCCGACACAGACCACCACGCCCACCGCGACCCCCACGCGCTCGGCCACCCCGACGCGTGCCGCTGCGCCGGCACCCACCAGCGCGGCACCTTCGGTCGTCGGCAACCGCCCCACGGCGTCGGCGGTGCCGTCGACCGCGGCCACCACCGAGGACGACGGGCCGGTGCCCCTGTCCTTTCCGATGGACATCCCGACCAGCGCGCCACTGAAGATCGAGCCGGTGGCGGTCGCCAAGGCGACCAGTACGGCCGACGCCCTGGAGCGGAGCCTGGCCCGGACCGGCGGCGGTGACCACGAGGCGGTGATCGCCGGAGCCGGTGTCGCCCTGCTGGGCGCCGGGACCGGCGCTCTCGTCCTTCTGCGGCGCCGCAGGGCGGCGCGGCACGGGTGACGTGCGCGGCGGGGGGCGGGCCCTGAGCGGGGCCCGCCCCCCGCCTTCCCCCGTGTGGCCTCGGCCCGGCACGGGGAAGGCGGCAACCGTGAAGTCCCGCAGGGGGGTGGCCATTCGGCCGATGACCCGCGCGGACGCAGCCGGCGTCGGACCAGGTGGAGGGCGCGCGCGGAGCTGGCCGGGCCCGGGTGGGGCCGCTCACCGGCGGATTCGCAGGGCACGGTCTGCCCGTCAGATGGCCGGAATCCGTTGATGAATGACACGTGAACACTCATGAACGAACGCAACGTCACACCGGGTCGCTAGTCTTCGAACGTCACGCGGCGACTCGTGTCGACGGGACATTCGTGTCGGCGTGTGGCGAATCCCGGTGAGGAGACATGCCTCCGTCTGCATGTCATGAACATGGCATTGCTGTGCGGCGCGGTCCTTCCGCACCACGCACATCGCACCACGCACACCGCCCAGAGCCGCAGCGGCCCGTCCCGGCGTTCCCGACGCCGACGGTCGGACCGGCCGCACGCCCGCGCCACACCCGGTGGCGCAGGTCCAGCAACCGGCCGTATCCACGGCCGGCAGGCCAAGGAGTGCCCGTGTCCCGTCATGCTTCCATGAGCAGCCTCGCCTCACTCGCCGTCATCACCGCGCTGCTGGTGACGGGCGCCCCGCTGAGCGGTGCGCAAGCGCTACCCGCCGTGCCGACGGCGCCCGCCTCCCGGGCGGCGGCGCTGGCCGCCGCGGATCGGCAGAGCACCGACCTCGCCAGGAGCCTCGGGCTCTCGGGCCAGGAGAAGCTGGTCGCCAAGGACGCGGTCCGTGACGCGGACGGCACCCGGCACCTGCGGTACGAACGGACCTACGCCGGACTCCCCGTCCTGGGCGGAGACCTGGTGGTGCACCAGGGCGCCGACGGCGCGGTGAGGGGTGTCGACCGGGCCTCCGCCGCCGCGCTGACCGGTCTCGCCACCGCACCGGCCGTCGACGCCCCGACGGCGCAGGCGGCCGCACTCGGCACCGAGGCGGGAGCCTCGGTCGGCCGTGCGCCCCGACTGGTGGTCTGGGCGGTGGACGACTCGCCCCGCCTGGCCTGGGAGACCGTCATCGCCTCCGTCGACCCGGAAGGGACTCCCAGCAAGCTGCGGGTGGTCACCGACGCGGCCACGGGCGCGGTGATCCAGACCTACGAGGGCGTCCAGACCGGCAGCGGACACGGTGTCCACGTCGGCGAGGTCCCGATCGGCACCACTCCGACGGACTCGGGGTACGAACTCAGGGACGGCACCCGCGGCGGCGCCTACACCACGGACATGGGAAACGGCAGGTCCGGCAACGGGACGGTGTTCCAGCGGTCCACCGATTCCTGGGGTGACGGCCTGCCGGCCAACCGCGAGTCGGCGGCGGTCGACGCCCACTTCGGTGTCGGGGCCACCTGGGACTACCTGAAGGAGAACTTCGGCCGCGAGGGCATCCGGGGAGACGGCGTCGGAGCCTTCAGCCGCGTGCACTACGGCAGCGGCTACGTCAACGCGTTCTGGGACGACGACTGCTTCTGCATGACGTTCGGTGACGGTGATGCCGACACCCATCCGCTGACCAGCGTCGACGTCGCCGGCCACGAGATGGTCCACGGCGTCACCAGCGCCACGGCCGGCCTCGTCTACTCCGGGGAGTCCGGCGGACTGAACGAGGCCACGAGCGACATCTTCGGATCCATGGTGGAGTTCCACGCCGCCCTTCCGGCCGACACCCCGGACTACCTCATCGGGGAGAAGGCCGACCTGTTCGGCGACGGCACCCCCCTGCGGTACATGGACAAGCCCTCCAAGGACGCGAAGTCCGCCGACTACTGGTACCGCGGCATCCGCGGTCTGGACGTCCACTACTCGTCCGGCGTCGCCAACCACTTCTTCTACCTCCTCTCCGAGGGCAGCGGCGCGAAGGTGGTCAACGGCGTCGAGTACGACTCGCCGACCCGGGGCGGCAGCACCGTGACCGGCATCGGCCGGGACAGGGCGGCGGCCGTCTGGTACCGCGCACTGACCGTCTACATGACCTCCACCACCGACTACGCCGGAGCCCGGACCGCCACCCTGCGCGCGGCCGAGGACCTGTACGGCGCGGGCAGCGACGAGCACCGCGGCGTGGCGGACGCCTGGGCCGCCGTCAACGTCGGAGTGGCCTTCCCGTCCGCGCCGGCGGTCACCCACCCGGGCGACCAGGTCACCGGGCTCGGGGCGACGGTCGACCTCCTGATCCCGACCGTCGGCGGCGCCGGTGCGCCGACCTACACGGCGGTCGGCCTGCCGGAAGGGCTCTCGATCGACACCGCCACCGGCAGGGTCACCGGCACGCCCACCGCGGTTGGGTCCGGGCCGGTGACCGTCACCGCCACCTTCGCCTCGGGGCCGGCCGGCACCACCGAGTTCACCTGGGCCGTCACCGACGGCACCGGTCCGTGCCCCTCGGCCCAGCTGCTCGCGAACGCGGGCTTCGAGAGCGGTGAGGCGGCGCCGTGGTCGGCCGGCAACGGCCTGGTCGACGGCAGCCCGGAACAGGCCGCGCACGGCGGCGCCTGGAAGGCTTGGCTGAACGGCTACGGCTCCTCCCGCCGGGACACTCTCTCCCAGACCGTCACCATCCCGGCGGGTTGCCGGGCGACTCTCGGGTACTGGCTGCACATCGACTCGGCCGAGACCACCGGCTCCGTCCCGTACGACCGGCTCACCGTCACGGTCGACGGCACCGAGCTGGTCATGTACTCGAACCTCGACCGGGCCGCCGGCTACACCCGGCGGACCCTCGACCTCTCCTCCTACGCCGGGCAGAGCGTCACCGTCAGGTTCAACGGCAGCGAGGACGGCATCTACCAGACCAGCTTCGTCCTCGACGACCTCTCCGTCGAGATCGGCGGCTGACCGGACGGGGCCCGGGCCGAACCCCGGGCCCCGGGCCGGCGGACGCCGGGAAGGGGAAGGATTCTCGGCCCGGGTACCTGCCGGGCCGAGAATCCGGCGGTGTCGGCCTCCTCGCCCCGCCGTCGTCCGGTTCCTCCCACCGCCGCGGGACGGCGCCGTGGTCCGGGCGGCGGCGAACCGGACCGGGCCCGGCGGTCAGGGCGTCCGCCCGTGGTGGCTCATGGAGCGTCGGAGGAGAGCCCCGAAGCCGAGGGCGTCGCGGAGTGACTCGGCGAGGGGGAAGGCCGGACGATGACGGGGGGTTCGGTCGAGGTGCCGGGTGCGGGGACGCTCGGCCGGACGATCACCGGGGGTTCGGTCGAGGTGCCGGGTGCGGGGACGCTCGGCCGGACGATCACCGGGGGTTCGGTCGAGGTGCCGGGCCCGGGGACGCTCGGCCGGACGGTCTGCGGATCCGCGGACGGCCTGCGCGTCCCGGTGGGGTTCGGCGCCGGGGAGGTTCGCACCGCTGCCGGGGCTTCGGCCGACCCCTTCGGAGCCGGCCCGGCGGAGCCGGTCCCGGGCGGCTGCGTCCCGGCGGCGGGCGTGCCGGAGACCGTCGGGGACTGCGCGCCGGAGGAAGGACGCAGGGTGGTGGGACCCGGCGGGCGGGACGCGGACGGTGACCCGCTCGCGGACGGCGACCCGGACGGGGTGGCGGCCTGGCTCTCGCCCGCTCCCTCGTCGCGGCCCACCTCGGGCCGGGGCGACTGCGTCGAGTCGTCGGGCGGGACATCTGCGGCGGTCGCCCCCGGCCGGGGCGCACTGCCTGCCGGGTTCTCGTGCAGCAGGGCCGCCGCGTTGCCCCCGACGAGAGCGCTCGCCGAGAGCGCCAGCGTCCACCACACGGCGCCGCGCGCACGGCGCCGCGGGCCGGTGAGGCTGACGGTCCCGCCCGCCGGAGACAGGTGACGCACGGCGAGCGGAGCCGCGGGCCCGCGGTGGATCACGACGGCGGTCTCCTGCTCCGGCCGGACGACCGGGATCTCCATCGTCGGGGCTTCGGAGGAACAGGAGCCGCAGAACGGGGCGAGCTGCTCGACCGAGGGCACCCGGCCGTCCGGCCACGCATCGGGGGAGGCCTGGAGAGCGGCGACGTAGCGGCACGTCAGACCGGCGATCAGGGCGGCTCGGGTACGCCAGACGTGGTCGGGGCCGACCTGATCGGTGGCGGCCTCGGTGGCGGCCGTGTCCGCGGCGGGGATCTCCCGTCGCCCGGCGGCCTGGACCATGGCCCGCAGGATCTCCCGCCGGCACGTCTCGGGCACGGAACTGAGCGCCGGGCCGGCCGGTTCCTGTGAGGGGTCGTGCGCTGCCTCCGGGTGGACGACGCCCTCCAGCGGACCGGCCGTTCGTGCGACGTCGGTGAAGGGGGTGCGGCCGTCCTCACCGGGACGGGAACCGGTAGCCGGCTCGCCCGGTGGCGGCACGTCGCCGCGGCGCCTGAAGGAGCTCCAGGACGTTGACGGCTCTCTCATCGTTCTCCCTTGTGTGGGCTCGGTGGGCAGCGGTCCGTGGGCGCAGGTCGCCCGTGGGGGAGGGCCGCGATCCGGTGTGCTCCCGCGGCGTCGTCGAAGCACGAGGGCGGCCTCCGGAACGCGGACGCCCACGGGAACGGGACGGCGGCGCGGGGTATTCGCCGCAGGTCAGGGCCGGCGACAGCCTTCGGGGTCGGGCTCCGGGGCCGGGGTGCCCGTCCTGGGCAGGCAGATGAAGCGGGAGTCGCCGGCGTCCTGGCTGAGGTAGCGGCCGATGCACCGGGCGCGGCCGTGCCGTGCGCAGAACGCGAGGGCGGCGTCGCCGTCCTGGAACGTTCCGGTGGCGTAGATCACCCAGTACCCGGGCTGGAGCGATCTCCAGTCGTCGCTGTTGAGGAGCTTGGCACCGGGGATGTCCCGTTGGAGGGCGAGCAGTTCCCGTGAGCGACTCTCCGGTGTGCTGGCGTGGGGGATCGCCGCGAGCTGGGCGATCCACAGGCCGGTCGCCGAGGGCGTGGCGGAGACGGAGACGAGGGGGGTGGTGGACGGGCCGGCGGTGCCGGAGGCGGGGGCGGACGGGCCCTGTCGGGCCGCGTACAGGGCGACGGCGACGGCGACGGCGGCGGCCAGGACGAGGGCGCCCAGCACGCCCGGCACCCGGAGGTGCGCGATGCCGGACGTTCGGCTCCGGCGCGCCGTCGGCCCGGTGGTACGGGACTCGGCGGCTGCGTCTCGGCCGTCGGCGGTGGCGGTGGACGGAGGGGGCGTGCGAACGGTGCTCGCGGCAGGGCGACGACCGGAGCCTTCCTCGGGGTCGCTGCCGTCGGGGTCGGGCCGGTACGGCCGCCCGTCGCCGACCGCCGAGAGTGTCCGGGCGGCCTCCTCGGCGGTCGGTCGTGCCTCGGGTTCCTTGCTGAGCAGGGCGCCGACGAGCGGAGCGAGGGGGCCCGCCCGGCGCATGGGCGGCGGCGGATCCTCCCGGATGGCGACCAGGGTCTCCCAGAGCGAATCGCGCCGCATCGGGTTCGTTCCCTCGACGCACATGTACAGCAGGACACCGAGCGACCACAGGTCACTGGCCGGTCCGACGGTGGCCGCTTCGGGACGGATCCGTTCCGGGGCGAGGTAGTCGGGTGATCCGATGAGGTCGCCGGTGGCGGTGAGGTCGAGGGCGTCACGCAGGTCGGCTATGCCGAAGTCGGTGAGGACGGCCCTGCCGTCGGGGCGGATCAGGACGTTGGCGGGCTTCACGTCGCGGTGCAGGACTCCGGCGGCGTGCGCGGCACGCAGGGCGGCCAGGACGTCGAGACCGGTACAGGCGGCCTGGGCAGGCGTCAGCGTACGCTCGTGCAGCAGGTCGCTGAGCGGGACGCCGGCGACGAACTCCATGACGAGCCACGGGTACGGGTGGCCGTCCACGAGCTCGTGGATCGTGACCGCATGGGGATGGTTGAGCCTGGCGAGGGCCTTGGCCTCGCGAATCGCCCGTTCGCGCATGTGGGCGACGCGCCCCCGGTCCTCGTGGCGGCCGGGCCGCATCTCCTTGACCGCGACGTCGCGGTCCAGCACCGGGTCGTGAGCCCGCCATACGGTCCCCATCGATCCGGACCCGAGGCGCTGCCTCAACTCGAAACGGCCGGCCACGACGTCGCCGACCGCCCCGGGTTCCCTCGTCATGCGGCTTCCTCGTGGGTCATGGGGTGGGCGGCTTCCGGGACGGACCGCCGGCGGTGGGCTGCGGCGGAGCGGCGAGGCCACCGGTGGCCTCGCCGAACCCCGGGGTTCGAGAGCTCCCGCCGCCGATCAGGCTCATCCGGCGGCGGACCGCGCGTACGAGGGGGTTGGACTCCGGCTCCGGGACGACGGTCAGCAGCATCGCCAGGAGGGCGGCCCCGGAGGCGGCCGCCTCGGCGTCGGGGACCTCCCGCCAGGACGCCGCCGCCTGACGCGCACCGAAGCGGGCCGGCCGGCTCGCCGGACCTTCGCGCTGCGCCCATCCGTCTGCGATCAGCGTCCAGAGCCCTGCCGCGCACCGGGCGTCTCCCGACAACCAGGCCAGGTCGGCGCGGACCTGGGCCACGGTGAGGGTGACGTGGTGGCGCGGGCCGAACGACGCGGCCACGGTGACGAGCAGGCTGTCCACCCGCTGGACGGCCAGGGCGAGGTCGTGGTTCCGCGCCGCGCTGAAGACCTGTGTCAGGGCATGGCGGTGCTCGGCGGGCAGGCGGTCGTCCGCATCTGCTCGCGCGGTGCTCTCGTCGGTGGTGCTCGGGAGCGGGGGTGCCGCGCGGGGGAAGCGCAGGCCGCACCGCCCGCCGGGGCCGATGTGCAGCCGAAGCCGCTGCTCGTCCTGGGCGTCCCGCTCCTCCCGCTCCTCCCGGTCCTCCCGGGCGGCGGCGGACCGGTCGGTGACGACGAGCCTGAGCCCGGGTGCCACCGGGCCCGGCCTGAAGGGACGCCCGCCCGTCTGACCACCCGGGGCCACGCATCGGCCGAGGACGGCGGAGCCCGGCTCGCCCGGCGTCCTGCGGATGGTCACGACGCCCCTCTTCGGCCGGCCGGGACGAGGACGACCGCTCCGGCGCGCGGAGCGAGGACTCGGCGCCCGGCCGGCGTCGGGGCGGCGTGGGCGCCGGCGCCGTAGGCCGGCCGGTGCGAGTGGCGGAAGGGCGACATGCGGGTGGCTCTCCTTCGGTGCGCGGCCGCTCCGGTCTCGGGCCGTCGGACGGCGGCCTGCCGGTACGGCGGGATCATGAGGGAGGAGTGCCGACCTGCACGGGAAACCCGCGCCGTTATCGAACAGTTGTGATCGATCGTCACGCGGGAGGGCGCAGCGGCCTGCGGGGCCCGCCCGACCGTGTGGTCCTGATTGCAGTTCGGTCGCAATGATGCGACGAGATGACCAGCATGTTGCGATTGTGTTGACACCTGCCTGCGGGGGAGTCAGGCTACCCCCCAATATGTTGATTCCCGTGTAACGGTGTCGCTTGCTGTTCGGTTCGGATTGAGGTCGCTCCGGCTGGACCTGGGCGCGGGACCGCGCGGATGGCATCAAGGAACCCTGCATGAAAAGAGTGGGATCCGTTTGCGCGGGCCTTCTTGGCCTGCTTCTGTCGGTCGTGGTCTGGGCGCCGGCCGTACAGGCCGCGCCCGTCAGCACCTCGCCCGGGACCCAGTTCCCGGACACCGGAGGAGAGGGGGTGCAGGCACACGGTGGCGGCGTGATCAAGGTGGGTGAGTACTACTACTGGTTCGGCGAGGACCGCGGCGAGGACAACAAGTTCCGCTACGTGTCGGCCTACCGTTCCAAGGACCTGAAGGCGTGGGAGCCCCGGGGGCACGTGCTCACCCAGGAATCCTCCCCGGAGCTGGCCACGGCGCTGATCGAGCGGCCGAAGGTCCTCTACAACGACAAGACCGGCCAGTTCGTGATGTGGATGCACAAGGAGAACGACGACTCCTACGCCGAGGCCCGGGCCGCGGTGGCCGTCTCGTCCACGGTGGACGGCCAGTACGAGTGGAAGGGCTCGTTCCGTCCGAAGGACGCGTCGGGCGCCGAGCACATGTCGCGTGACATCACGGTGTTCGAGGACCGGGCCGCGGGCAAGGCCTACATGATCTCCTCCGCGAACAACAACGCCGACCTGCACATCTACGAGCTCACCGACGACTACACCCAGGTGAAGGACCTGGTGGCGAACCCCTGGCCGGGGGCCCACCGGGAGTCCCCCGCCCTGTTCAAGCGCGGGGACGTGTACTTCATGCTCACGTCCGGGACCAGCTACTGGGACCCCAACCAGCAGAAGTACGCCACCGCTCCGAGCCCCACCGGGCCGTGGACGCCGATGAGGGACGTCGGCAACAGCAACGGCCACCAGTCGCAGACCACGTTCGTGCTGCCCGTGGAGGGCAGTGAGACCACCTCCTACCTCTACATGGGCGACCGGTGGGCGGGTGTGTGGTCGGACCCGAAGCGGGTCAACGACTCCACCTACGTCTGGCTTCCGCTGGAGTTCCCGGACGCCACGACGATGATCCTCCCGTGGTACACCGACGTCTCGATCGACACGGCGACGGGCCGGATCCGCGGCGTGGGCGGGGACCCGCTCAACACCATGGCCGCCAAGAGCAGCGGCCAGTGTGCGACCGTTCCGGGCAGTGTCTCCGACAACGGCGTGGTGGTGGTCCAGGGTGCCTGCGACAGCGGACTGAACAGCCAGTGGCGGTTCACCGACAACAGCAACGGCTACGTCCGCGTGCTCGCCCAGCACAGCGGCAAGTGCCTCGACGTCTCGGACAACTCGGGCGCGAACGGGGCCGAGGTCAAGCAGTACGACTGCGGCTCCGGGGACAACCAGCGCTGGCGCTTCGAGAGCCTCGGCGACGGCAACGTCCGCATCGTCGCCAAGCACAGCAACAAGTGCCTCGACGTCAAGGACGGGTCCACCCAGGCCGGCGCCCACCTGGTCCAGTCGGACTGCGGCACCGGTGCCGGCCAGTCCTGGAAGGTCGCCAAGGTCGGCGCGCCGACCGACCCGACGAACCCGACCGACCCGACCGACCCGACGAACCCGCCCGGCGGCGGCACCCCCGGAAAGGTGGACCAGCGGATCAGCACCTCGGTCAGCGCCGGCGTGCTCACCATGACGGCCGCGACCGACGCCGTCCGGCTCCCCCCGGTCGCCTTCGGAGCGGGCGGCGCGTCGACCGGCACCCTGAACCCGGCGACCGTCAAGGACTTCCGCGGCGGGGCGGCGGGTTGGTCGCTCACCGGCAAGGTCACCGACTTCACCGGCCCGCGCGGCCGGATCGAGGCCGCGCGGCTGAGCTGGACCCCGACCTGTGCGACCAAGGCCGAGAGCCCGAGCACCTGCCAGGCCGGCAGCCCCGGGGTCATCGGCACCGACGGGGCGACGCTGGCGTCCGCCCCCGACGGCGCCCTGACCGGTGGAGAGTTCACCGCCGGTGCCTCCGTGTCCCTGGACGTTCCGAAGTTCACCCCCGTCGGTGACTACGCCGGAACGCTGACCCTCACCCTCCTCTGATCGCGCCCCGCGTGCCGGACGCCCCGGCGTCCGGCACGCGGTGCTCACGAAAGCTGACGAGCCATGCGCAGAGCACCCGTCGTCACCCTCCTCCTCGTCGTCCTGACGGCGCTGTCCCCCCTCCAGGCCCGGGCCGCGGACAACGGCGAATGGTCGGTCAAGCCGGCCGACTCCGAGATCACACCGCGCACGGCCTTCCAGCTCTCGGCGCGTCCCGGTACGACGTTCGCCGATCGCGCCGTCGTCACCAACACCACGGACGGCCCGCTGACCCTGCGCCTCCACGTCGCCGACGCCTACAACACGCCGCGCGACGGCGGGCTGGCGGTGCGCGGACGCGAGGAGACCCAGCGCGACGTCGGCACCTGGGGAAAGCCCGAGAAGGACGTCGTGACGGTCCCGGCCCACGCCGCGGTGACGGTCGGCTTCACCCTGACGGTCCCCGGTGACGCCTCGCCCGGTGACCACGTCGGTGCCCTCGTGGCCGTCGACGACCGGGTGCAACCGGGTGCCGGCTCCTACATCGGTGTCCAGCGCGGCGTCGGAGCCCGGATCTACCTGCGCGTCGAAGGACCGCAGATGCCGGCCCTGGCGGTCGAGGACCTGCACGTCACCGCGGACAACCCGCGCATCCCGTGGACCGGCGACAGCAGCACGACCGTGTCCTACACCCTGCACAACACCGGGAACGTGAAGCTCGACCCCCGGGCCTCCCTCCACGTCGGGGGAGTGTTCGCCGGAGGGCCCACGACGAGGCAGCTGACGAACGTCCCGGCCGAACTGTTCCCCGGCGAGAAGGTGCAGGTGACGGAGTCCTGGCCGGGGGCGCCCACGGGCTGGGGCGACGTCACGGTCACGGCGACCGCGAACGGGGTCGGGGCCAGCGGATCCGACGACTTCCTCGAAGTGCCGTGGATCCTCGCCGGACTCCTGGCCCTTCTCAGCGCAGGGTTCACCGTCCTGCTGGTCAGGCGCCGCAGGCGCGCGGCGGCCCGTGGGCAGGCGTCCGGCGCACCCGCATCCGCGTGAGCCCCTCGCCGGCCCGCCCGGCGCCGGTACCGGGCCGCCGACGGCGGAGCCGGGGCGGCGAGCCGCAGCGATTCGTCACGGAGGGTTGCGGAGGCGAAGGACAGTGCGACCGTCTGGCCCGTTCCGGGGCTCCCGCGCGGTCACTCCTTGCCAGCACCGTGACAAAGCAGGATAAATAGGGACTATGAACCCTCGTGTGGGCGGTAGCCACGGGAGCCGTCCGGCCGGCGTCCGTACCGGCGGCGGTGCCGGTGTGCCCGGGACCGCCGCCGATCACGGGCGGCCCGCGGAGGACGGCGGCGAGGCGCGGGGCGACCCCGCGCCGGAGTCTCCGCTGCCGGGCAGGGCGGCCGACCACAGCTTCGCCCGGGAGGTCTTCCTCCTCCAGCTCGTGATGGTGGTGCTCCTGGTCGCCGCCGCCGTGGCGGCCCTCGTGGTCCAGTCACAGCGCGCCACCCTGACCGACGCCCGGCACCGCACCCTCGCCGCCGCCCAGTCCTTCGCCCATGCGCCGGGGCTCCTGGAAGCCCTGGAGGGCGACACCCCCACCGCGACCCTCCAGCCGCTGGCCGAGGAGGCCCGGACGGCCGCCGGCATCGACGCGCTCATCGTGTACCGGCTCGACGGAACCACCCTCACGCACAGCGACACCTCGCAGCTGGGCAAGCACGTCATCGGCCCGTACGCGGAGGCCGCCGAGGGCAGGGCCTTCACCAGCACCTTCGACGGTGCGCTGGGCCGCTCGGTGGTGTCGGCCGTCCCCGTCAAGGACGCCGCCGGCAACGTGGTGGCCATCGTCTCCGCCCCGGTCACGGTCGAGTCCGTACAGAACTCGGTGGACCGGCAGCTGCCCGTCCTCCTGATCGGCGCGGGGGTCGCCGCCGCTCTCGCGGCCGGCTGCGCGGCCCTGGTGAGCCGTCGGCTGCGACGCCAGACGCGGGGGCTGGGCCCGGCCGCGATGACCCGGATGTACGAGCACCACGACGCCGTCCTGCACGCGGTGCGGGAGGGCGTCCTGATCACCGACGACAGCGGCCGCCTGCTCCTGGCCAACGACGAGGCCCGCCGGCTCCTCGACCTCCCCGCGGACGCGGAAGGCCGCCGGATCGACGCCATCGGGCTCGACGCCGACACCGCCGAGCTCCTGGCCTCGGACCGGATCGCCGACGACGAGGTCCACCTGGCGGCGGACCGCCTGCTGTCCCTCAACAAGCGGCCCACCACGCCCACCGGGGTACACGGCACCAGCGTGGTCACCCTGCGTGACACCACGGAGCTGCGCGTGCTGGCGGGCAGGGCGGAGCTGGCCAGGGAGCGGCTGAGACTGCTCTACGACGCCGGGATGCGGATCGGTTCGACGCTCGACGTGGTGCGGACCGCGGAGGAGCTGGCGGAGGCCGCCGTCCCGGGCTTCGCCGACATCGCCACCGTGGAGCTGCAGGACCCGGTGCTGCACGGCGACGCCCCGGACGGGGCCACCACCGAGCTGCGCCGCAGCGCCGTCGCCGGACTCGCGGAGGACCACCCGCTCTACCCCGTCGGGCGGCTGATCGACTTCGCGCCGGGCACACCCATGGCGGCGAGCGTGCGTGACGGCCGGGCCGTCATCGAGCCCGACCTGGTGGCCACCACGGGCTGGCGGACCCAGGACCTCGAACGCGCCCGGCAGATCCTCGACTACGGGATCCACTCGCTGATGGTGGTCCCGCTCCAGGCCCGCGGCGTGACGCTGGGGCTGGTGAACTTCTGGCGCACGCAGAACTCCCCGCCGTTCGACGACGAGGACCTCGCCTTCGCCCGGGAGGTCGGCGGCCGGGCCGCGGTCTGCATCGACAACGCCCGCCGCTACAGCCGCGAGCACACGATGGCGGCGACCCTCCAGCGCAGCCTGATGCCCCGGGAGCTGCCGGATCAGGAGGCCCTGGACGTGGCCCACCGGTACCTGCCCGCGCAGGCGGGCGTGGGGGGCGACTGGTTCGACGTGATCCCCCTGCCGGGCGCCCGGGTCGCCCTGGTGGTCGGCGACGTGGTCGGCCACGGGCTGCACGCCGCCGTCACCATGGGCCGGCTCCGCATCGCCGTCCACAACTTCTCGGCCCTGGACCTCCCGCCGGACGAACTGCTCGGCCACCTGGACGACTTGGTGGCCCGCATCGACGGCGAGGAGGGCGACGGCCCGGACAGCTCCCAGGTGATGACGGGAGCCACCTGCTTCTACGCCGTCTACGACGCGGTCGGCGGACGGGTCAGCGCCGCCACCGCCGGCCACCTCCCGATGGCGGTGGCCCACCCCGACGGCACCGTCGAGTTCGTGCGCCCGCCCGTCTCCCCTCCGCTGGGCCTCGGGGCCGGCATGCCCGTCGAGGCCGTCGAACTGGCCGTGCCCGAGGGCTCCCGACTGGTCCTCTACACCGACGGCCTGCTCGCGGCCCGGGACCGCGACGTGGACGCCGCCATGAGCGCGCTGGACGACGTGCTCGGCGGGCCGGTCCGCCCTCCGGAGGAGACCTGCGACAGCGTGATCGAGTCGATGCTGCTCGCACGGCCCGTCGACGACGTCGCCCTCGTGGTGGCGCGGACCCGGCTCCTGGCGCGGGACCGCGTCGCCGAATGGGACGTACCGAGCGACCCCGAGGCCGTGGGCCCGGTGCGCAGAGCCTGTGCCCGCCGGCTGGCCGACTGGGGCCTGGAGCACATCGGCTTCGGCACCGAGCTCATCCTCAGCGAACTGATCACCAACGCCGTGCGGTACGGCGCGGAGCCCATCCACGTCCGGCTGCTCCTCACCCAGACCCTGGTCTGCGAGGTCTCCGACGGGAGCAGCACCGCCCCGCACATCCGCCGGGCGGCGGACACCGACGAGGGCGGACGCGGCCTGTTCCTCGTCGCCCGCTACGCCGAGCGCTGGGGGACCCGCTACTCGCCGAGGGGCAAGACCATCTGGACCTCCCAGTCGCTCACCGGCGGTGCGCCGGCCGAGGAGCTCTCGGAGGACGCCCTGCTCGGCCAGTGGGACGATCTGGAGATCTGACCGTTACGGAGTGCGACGGTCCTCGGCGCCTCGGCCCGTGCGGGAGCGGGCGGAGAAGCGCGGGGCGGCCGAGTAGGCTCGAAGGCGCGCACATCGCGTCACCGCTGAACCCCTCAGGAGGCGTCGTGGCCCGCGTACCCCGCCGCGTTCACGTGCTCGCCGTCTGCGGCTGCCTGGCAGCGCTGGGCCTCGCCGGCTGCGGCGGGGACGGCGACCGGGCACCGGTGGAGCCGGGCCTGTCCGTCTCGGCCCGGGACGCGGGCGGGATGGACGCACTGGTCGCGGCGGCCCGGGCGGAGGGCAGGCTCAACGCCACCACGCTGCTGCGGCACTGGGCGAACTACGGCGGTCTGATCGACGGCTTCACCGCGAAGTACGGGATCGAGGTCGTCGTCGACAACCCGTTCGGCTCCAGCCAGGAGGAGATCGAGGACATCAAGCGCTACCGGGGCCAGGACCGTGCACCCGACGTGCTCGACCTCGGCGACACCTTCGCCCAGTCCGCGGCGAGGGAAGGTCTGCTGGCCACGTACAAGCCCGAGGCGTTCGGCCGGATCCCGGCCCCGCAGAAGGACGCCGCCGGCCGCTGGTACAACAGCTACGGCGGCTACGTGGCGATCGGTTGCGACGCGAACCGGGTCCGGACCTGCCCGGTGTCGTTCGCCGACCTGCTCAAGCCCGAGTACAAGGGCATGGTCGCGCTGAACGGCAACCCCACCACCGCGGGGTCGGCCTTCGCCGGGGTGTTCGCGGCGGCCCTCGCGAACGGGGGCTCGTTCGACGACGTCGCGCCGGGTGTCGACTTCTTCGCCCGACTCGATGCCGTCGGCAACTACAACCGGGCCAACCCCAACCCGGCCGCGATCGCCCGCGGCGAGACGCCCATCAGCATCGAGTGGGACTTCCTCAACCTCTCGCACACCCGGGAGCTCGCCGGAACCGGCGTCGACTGGCAGGTCTCCATCCCGTTCGACGGCAGCTTCTCGCAGTACTACGCCCAGGCCATCAACAAGGATGCCCCGCATCCGGCCGCCGCCCGCCTCTGGGCGGAGTACCTGGCGAGCCCGGAGGGCCAGAACCTGAGGCTCGTCGACTTCGCGCGTCCCGTCCTGATGGAGAGCATGGCGAAGAACGGCACCCTCGACAAGTCCCTCGCCTCGAAGCTGCCGACGGTCGAGGGCACGCCCGCCTTCCCCTCGGAGGCCCAGCTGAACACGGCACTGCAGTACGTCCGGCAGAACTGGGCCAAGGACGTTCCCGTCCGGTGACGCCGGTCCGGCCGGGACTCCGTGGTGCCGGGCGGTCGTGCCCCCACCTCACCGACCGGTGCCTTCGGCCGAACGTCCCGCAACGGCCCCGGAACGGTCGTCGACGGGATCGCGCCCACGCCGGGGCGGCCGACCGACCTCGTCGACGGCGGCCGACCCGCCGGCCGGGCCGGAACGCGCGGCTGCGCCGGCCGCGACCGGCGCAGCCGCGTCTACCGCTGCGTCAACCGTCCTGCGGTGCTTGCCCGGCCCGGCACCGCGGCCCTGCCGCCGACTGTTCGAGGGCCGCTCTCGTCCGGGCGCCGTACATCGCGTGGGCGCGTTCGTCACCGCGGATGCCGGCGGCCTGCTGGAAACCGATGAGGATTCGCTCGGTGGCGGCGTCGAAGCGGCCGCGTTCGAACGCCGAATCGGCGGGTGCGCATCCGACCTTCACCAGCAGCTTCTGCAGTCGCACCACCTCGGGTCCGCTGTCGCCCAGCCGGAGCGCACGTGCCGGCGAGGACTCCGTCGCCGAGGGCGAGGGGGACGGCTGCGCGGTGGGCCTGGCGGTGGGCGGGGCGGAGGGCGTCGTCGAGGGCGGGGCGGACGGCGCGGTGGTGGAGGGCCGGGCGGACGGCGTGCTCGGCGGACCGGGTATGTCGAGTCCGCTCGGTAAGACCGGGGCGGCGGTCGCGGACGGCGACGGACCGGCGGACGGGCCGGTGTTCGCGGTGGGCGACGCGGACGCGGTCCTGGACCTGCGCGGGCTCGGCGTCCGTTGGGCCGGTGGCGATTCGGGCGCGGGTGGAAGCGGTTCGACGCTCGCCTCCGTCGGCCCCGGTTCGACGTCGTCCGCAGCAACCGGAGTCCGGTCGGCCGTCGGCGGCTCGGTGACGTGACCCGCCCGCGTGTTGTCGGCCATCGCCAGCCCGAGGGCCAGCGCGACCGTTCCCACACCGGCGGCGCCGACGGCGATTCGGCGGCGGAGGGCCGTGTGCCGGGCCGGCCTGGAGGCATGGCGGTGGGCGGGGCCGATGTCGATCTCGTCCGACGACTCCGGAGAAGGCGTCGGCTCCGAGAGGTCCGGTGAGAGGTCGGGCGCGAGGGCGGGTGAGGAGGCGGGCGCGGTGGCGGTCACGGGCTCCGGCCGTGCGTCGGCGGCGGGCCCGAAGCGCGCCAGCAGGCCGTTTCGCAGGTGGTCGCCCTCCCAACGGTGGATCGCCCGAAGATCGCCCAGTGCCCCGCGGCAGCGGCCGCACTGGGCCAGGTGGGCAGCAGTTCCCATCGAGGGAGCCGTGTCGGTGTCGGCCGCTTCCGCGATCAGGGCGGCCAGATGGCGGCACCGGCGCTCGGGCGCGCCGACGGCGTGGATGCGGATGTACGCGTCGGCGAGGATCCTGCGGGCCCGCTCGGAGGGGCCCGGTGATGCCGCCGGTGTCCGGTCGGGTCCGGTGACCGGGGCGAGCGCCTGCCACAGCTCCGCGGCCGGGAGGTCCGTGAGCTGTGCCAGCGCGGCCTGCAGCGGACTCTCCTCCTCGGCGGCGACGGCGTCGCGGTGGCTCCGGTGTGGTGTGCTGCGGGCGGACAGCCACGCCCGGAAGTCCGGTGACAGGTCGTCACCCCGCCCGGTGTCGGCCCAGTCGGCCGCGAGCCGCCTCGTCTCGCCGAGCAGGAGGCAGATCCAGGACGAACTCCGGGCCTGCTCGCGGGGCGCGCTGTCGACCGCCCCGTCGAGGACGTCGGTCGCCAGGGTGTGCGCGGCCCGCGGGGTCGCGCACAGCTCTCCGGCGTAGGCCAGCACCACGTCGCCGTACCTGAGCGTCCGTTCCCTGGCCACGGCCCGCCGGGCGGACGAGGAGGGCGGCATCCCGCCGGGTTCCGTGTCGTTGAGCGGCCTGAGTGGAGATGACATGAGGGTCCTTGGTGACAGCGGCCTCGCGTCGGCGTTCACAGCCGGAAGGCGGTGCTCGGCCGGCACACCGGATCCGTGTCGCAGTCGGCGGATCGCAGCCGCAGGGTCTCGTCCACCTTCCCGGTGCCCTGCGAGGCGAGGAGCAGCCCGGAGGCACGATGGCGAAGAGCGCTCTCCCCGCCCGTGAGGTCGACGACCTGCCACGACTGGCGGGCGTTCTCGCCGCACGTCTGCTGCGAGACGACGGCGCCGACGGTCCCGGCCGATTCCAGGCAGGCGCCGTTCACGGCGCTGATGAGCCGGGTGCCGCCGGACCGGTCGGCGCGCACGATCCACAACTGGTAGTCCGACGCCTCGCACGGCATCAGGTACGGAAGTCCGGCCGTCGATTCGGAGTCCTCGACCTCGCCGCAGTTCCCCGTCGCGGCGAGGCGCAGCCGGACCCGACGGTCCCCGGGAAGTGTGGCGGGTGGCGTGGAGGCCGAGTACACACTGGCCGACAGCCCTCCGCCCCGCCCGGTCGCGGCCACGCTTCCCGGCGGCTTGGTCGTCGCGGACGGGGATCCGGTCCGGGTGGTGGGGCTCGGCGGCGCCGCCGTGGCGGGGGACGCCGGAGCGTCCGGTGCGCGCGTCGCCCGGTCGTGGGCCGGCGGGGAGGTCGGCGACGAGGCGACCGGGAGGACCGGGACGGTCGCGGGGGTCGGGTCCGCGGGGACGGCCGGGCGGCTCGCGGCACCGTCCGCCGGAGTGGAGGACAGGACCGGAGGCCGCGCACCTGCGGGCTGTTCCGGCTGCGGCGATGCGAGGTACGGCGTCAGCGCGATCGCCGCGACGACGGTGGCGCCGGCCGTCAGGGCGCCCGCTACCGCCTTGCCGGTGCTGGTGCCCGTGCCCGTGCCCGCGCGCGGGGTGGAGGGTGGCGCGTGCTGTGGCTGCGGGGCGGGCGGGTGGCCGGACCCGGTGTGTGGCGCGAGCGTGGGCACGGACGCCTCGCCGCCGGACCACGGTCCGATGAAGGCCACCGCGGCGAGGCGCAATCTCCGGTTGACGTCCTGCAGTTCCTCGTCGCAGCGCCGACAGGCCGGGCACTCGTCGAGGTGCCGCGTCAGGGCCTTGGGCCGCCGTTGCGAGGTTCCGCGGACCCGTGCGGTGAGCTGGCTCGCGTAGACCTGGCACTCCGCCGACTGCGCCGTGGACAGGTGCGCCGACAGGTAGGCGGTGCGCAGGCCCTCCCGGGCGCGTGCGGCGAGCGAGGAGAGTCCGCTTGCCGAGAGACCGAGCAGGGATGCCACTTCCTCCGTCGGGCGCCGCTCGACCACCGAGTGCCACAGCACCGATCGCCACCGCTCCGGGAGGGAGCGGTACGCCGTGACGATCAGCTCGTGCTCGGTGGACGCGGCGACGATCTGGTCGGGGGAGGGGGCGTGATCGGCCTCGTCCGCCCAGTCCTGGACGTCGTCGGTGGGGAAGGAGCGCCGGTCGCTCGTCGCCCACGCCGCCGCGGTGTTGCGGACGACGGTGAGCAGGTAGGGGCGCCAGTTGTCCGTCGGCCCGCTGCCCGCCCGCACGGCGGCCAGAGTTCGGACGAAGGCCTCGCTAGCCAGGTCCTCGGAGCGGTGGTCCATGCCGCCCAGCGAGCGCGCGTAGCCGAGCGCGGCACGGTGGTGGCGCTCGAAGAGAGTCCCCACGACGCTGTCGTCCCCGGCCCGCAGTCGGGCGATCAGGCCGGCGTCGGAATCGGTGTCGGAACCGGACGGGGACGGGGACGGGCCGGGCTCGACGGCCGTCCCGCGGCGGGGGGTGGGCTCGGGAGCGTCGTCGGCCGGGTGCGGCGGCTGGGGCATGGTGGTCCTTGAGGAGGGTGCGGGCGTTCGGCGGATCGTGGGGCGGACGGATCAGGGCCCGCCCTGATGGTCGGAGCGCCGATGAGCTGCGGAGGGACCGGAGCCCTCTGGACGCGCGGCCGCCCGGCGACCGTCCGCACCGTGTCGAGCGCTGTGCCGCAGTGCGTCACGCTGCCTCTGACATCGACGACACGGTCGGACGGCACAGCACACTCCTCGGAACCAGGGGACTCGAACAGGTGGAGTCGGGACCGCCGCCGGCGTCCCGCTGCGTTGCGCGATCGTTACCCGGCGGGCGGGGCGGGGTACCGGGGCCTGTCGCGGCGACGGCGGCTGAGTGGGCAAATCGAACGCGAAGCATCAGAAAAGAACAGGTTCGGACGGTCGGGGGGCTATAACATCGTCGGCTCGGTGTCGTCGTCAAGTCCGGCAGCCGGGAGTCGACTGCCGGACAGGCGGGCGATGCCGTGCGGAGGCCGGGGCCGCGAAGCCGACGCGAGGAGTCCGGCAGGGTGTTCACGATCCGTCGGAACCAGGCATCGCGATTCGGCCCCGTCGCTCGGGCAGGCGCTGGCAGCAGGCGTCGACGGCAGGCGTTGGCGGGGGCCGCAGGCGGCGGGCCGTGGCGACCGACGAGCCGATTTCCGCCCGATTCGGCAGGCGATCGGTTGGGGAAGTGCCCGGCGCGCCCGGAATTCGTCGACCCCGGTTCTCGGGCAACCCGCCCGGTGCGCGGGATTCGACGAGGATGCCGGTGTGTGGTGAATTCCAGGCGGGAATACCGAGGCGGGAGCGAGGGGCCGGATTCGCCCCCCCGGGTGAATCGGCGGGCATGGGCGGCCGGGTCCGCCCTTGCCCGCGACGAGCTGCACGTCGTCCGGGGCGGTCGGCCACGGCGCGGCATGACGGTCGGTAGTCGGGCCCTCGTGCGGAGTGAACGACACGGCCCCGGCAGGGGACGGCCGCGGCGACACGCCGCCCCGGCGGCCCGGACTACCCACGACTACGGAGGGGGGTACCTACGGTTCGGCGAACCAGGGTGAACTTGGGTGGCCGTGGTGCTGGACCGGCTCGCCCCTGCGGGCTTTGCTGGAAGTAGAGATTTCGCCCGCGATGACCGGGCGCCGCCCGAGGGAGAAAGTCATGGCCACGAGAATTCGGCCCGTTGTGAGCCGGCCCACCGCCATCTATCTTCGGTGCTACCCGTGCGACGCGGTGCTGATGCTCGACTACTGGCAGCTCCTCGAACGCTATTCCGTCGATTCCGGGCTGGGCGAGGCGACGCTGTTCATGGACAACGGCCGACGGTCGACCGAGCCCCTGGCGGCGCTGGCCGCACTGACCCGCGCCGTCGAGGCGGGTGTCTGCGACACCGTGCTCATCCCCGGTCCCTTCGTGTTCTCCCTGGACGACGCGGTGGCCGCGGCGACCATCCGGAGGCTGGAGGAGGCGGGAGGGCGGGTCGTGGAGATGGCGCGGTCCTCGCACTCCCACGGAGCGCCGGTCAGGGACGTGGTCACGGTTCGCTGACGGTACGCCCGCCGCCGGCCGCGAGATCCGATCGCGGCCGGCTTCGCGCGCGTCCGGGGTCTTGATCCGGCCTTCCCTTTGCGTGCGGCCCGCGCGGCCCCGTCGCGGATGCCCGGACCGCGCCCGTGTGCGGGTCATGTCCGAACGCGAAGGAACAGGATTCACCATGCGTCAGGGGTAGTGCTCACCGCCGTCCTCACCGCGACCCCGGACGTTCCCCTGCGAAGCCGTCACCGAGGCTCCCCCCGGGTCCGGCGGCCGGAGCGGCCGGGGCGCCCCGGCCTCCCGTGGACGCCGCGGCGCCGAACTCTCCCCGCGCGAACGCCGGGTGGCCGACCTGCTCGTCCCGTGCCCCCTGGCCTGCCCCGTCGGGCGGTCGCGGCAGGGGCGGCGAGCCGCCCCGGGAGGGCTGCCGGCGGGGCGCGCCGCCCGCCGACGCTCGCCCTTCAGTCGGTCCGCATGGCCATGGTGACAATGTTCGCGCAAACATGTCATGCTTCCTCCAACCTGCCGCACCCATCAATGCCCTTCTGTCAAAGGGCACTTGCGTGCGTGCCGTCGTTTCGGCCGCCGACCCGGACGCCCTCCGTCCGGCTCGTCCGGTCCCGCTTCGGTCGAGTCCGCTGTCGGCCGGCCCCACGAGGAGTTCCGTTGACACGTTCCCCCCACAAACCGTCCGGCGTGAGTGCGCTGCTGCTCGGCGCCGCCATGATCGCCGTCGTCCTGCCCGGCGGCGCCGCCGGCGCCGCCACGGCCGGATCGGGCGCCACCACCGTGACCGCCGTCCAGCGGGAAGGCGCCGGTCAGGGCGCTTCCGGAGGCCCCGCCGCCCGGGCGGGCGCCCTGCCCGCAGCGCTGAACCCGGACGAGCAGGCCTCGATGGTGGCCGACGCCCTGGCGCGCCGCTCCGCCACCGCCGAAGCCCTGGGCCTCGGCGCGGAAGAGGAGTTACTGCCGAAGTCCGTCAGCAAGGACGCGGACGGCACGCTGCACACCCGGTACGACCGCGCCTTCGCCGGACTCCCCGTGCTCGGCGGCGACCTGGTCGTCCACACGGCGGCCGACGGCACCGTCAAGGGCGTCGACAAGGCGACGAGCGCGCCCATCGCGGTCACCGCCGCCCTCGCGACCGTCACCGCGGAGACCGCCAACGCCCGCGCGCTGGAGCGCGCCGAGGCCGAGGGCGGGACGAACGCGAAGGTCGAGTCCGTCCGCAAGGTCGTGTGGGCCGCGTCGGGCAGGCCGGTGCCGGCCTGGGAGAGCGTCGTCGGCGGCATGCAGCACGACGGCACCCCGGCGGAGCTGCACGTCATCACCGACGCCGCCACCGGCGCCCACCTGTTCGACTACCAGAACGTCAGGAACGGTACCGGCAACAGCCAGTACTCCGGCCAGGTCGCCATCGGCACCAAGGAGGCCGGCGGTGCCCACACGATGACCGACGACACCCGTGGCGGGCACCGGACGTACGACCTGGAGCACAGCGAGGACGACCGGGCCACGGGCACCCTCTTCACCGACCCCGACGACGTGTGGGGCAACGGCCGGCCCGACCAGGCGCAGACCGCCGGCGTCGACGCGGCCTACGGCGCGCAACTGACCTGGGACTACTACAAGAACGTCCAGGGCCGCAACGGCGTCAGGAACGACGGAGTCGCCGCCACCAGCCACGTCCACTACGGCAACGGCTACGTCAACGCCTACTGGTGGGACGTCTGCTTCTGCATGACGTACGGCGACGGCGACTACAACGCCAACCCGCTCACCTCGGTCGACGTCGCCGCCCACGAGATGACGCACGGCGTCACCTCCCACACGGCCGGCCTGATCTACAGCGGCGAGTCCGGCGGCCTCAACGAGGCCACCTCCGACATCATGGCCACCGCAGTGGAGTTCTGGGCCAAGAACCCCGCCGACCCGGGTGACTACCTGATCGGCGAGAAGATCAACATCGACGGTGACGGCAAGCCGCTGCGCTACATGGACAAGCCCTCCAAGGACGGCGCCTCCAAGGACTACTGGTACTCCGGCATCGGCTCCACCGACGTCCACTGGTCCTCCGGCCCGGCCAACCACTGGTTCTACCTGGCCTCCGAGGGCAGCGGCACCAAGATCGTCGACGGCGTCACCTACGACTCCCCGACCGCCGACGGCCGACCGGTGAACCCGATCGGACGCGACGTCGCCGCGACCATCTGGTACCGGGCGCTGAGCACCTACATGACCTCCTCCACCGACTACGCGGGTGCTCGCACCGCCACCCTCCGGGCCGCCGCCGACCTGTACGGCGCCGACAGCCCCACCTACCGCAACGCCGCCAACGCCTGGGCCGCCGTCAACGTCGGACCCCGCATCACCACCGGCGTCACCCTGGTCAATCCCGGCAACCAGGTCACCCGGACCGGCACCGAGGTGAACCTTCGGACCGAGGCCACCAGCAGCAACCCCGGCGCGCTCACCTACACCGCCACCGGTCTGCCCGCCGGTCTGACGATCGACTCCGCCAGCGGTCTGATCTCCGGCACCCCCACCACCCAGGCCACGAGCACCGTCACGCTCACGGCCGCGGACTCCACCGGAGCCCACGACGTCCTGTCGTTCTCCTGGATCACCTACACCGTCGGCCAGTGCGCCACGGCCCAGCTGTTCGCCAACCCCGGCTTCGAGGACGGCCCCGTCGCGTGGACGGCCTCGAACCGCAGGACCATCGACTCCACCAACCCCTACACCCCGCCGCGCAGCGGCTCGTGGAAGGCGTGGCTGAACGGCTACGGCGGCACCAGCACCGACACGCTGTCCCAGACCGTCCACATCCCCTACGGCTGCCGGGCCACGCTGTCCTTCTGGGTGGACATCAGCACCAGCGAGGAAACCACGACGGTTCCCTACGACAAGCTGACCGTCCAGGTCGGCGACACCGTGCTCGCCACCTGGTCCAACCTGGACGCGACCACCGGGTACGTCGAGAAGAGCGTCGACCTGTCCTCGTACGCGGGTCAGTACGTCGACGTGCGGTTCGTGGGCCGGGAGGACCTCGCCGCCCGAACCACGTTCCTGATCGACGACGCCGCGGTCACCCTCGGCAACTGACCGACCCGCCGGGCCGGTGGGAGCGCCGGTCCCCGGACCCACGTCAGGTCCGCGCACGAGCGGAGGACCGCGGGAAACCGCGGCTTCCCCCGGGTGTCCGCCGCCCACCGGGCGGCGGACACCCGGGGGCGTATCGGGGGAGTACCGGGTTCGCCCGGGGCCGATCCGCGGGAGGGACCGACCGGCGCCGGCACGTCGCCACCCGGACACGGTCCCTCCTCGCGCCGGTCAGATGTCGGGGCCTTCCAGCATTTCGGTGACGAGGGCCGCGATCGGTGAGCGTTCGGAGCGGGTGAGGGTGATGTGGGCGAAGAGCGGGTGGCCCTTGAGCTTCTCGACGACGGCGACGACGCCGTCGTGGCGGCCGACCCGGAGGTTGTCGCGCTGGGCGACGTCGTGGGTGAGGACCACCCGCGAGCCCTGGCCGATCCGGGAGAGGACGGTGAGCAGGACGTTGCGTTCCAGCGACTGCGCCTCGTCCACGATCACGAAGGCGTCGTGCAGGGAACGCCCGCGGATGTGGGTGAGCGGCAGGACCTCCAGCATCCCCCGGGAGATGATCTCCTCGATCACGTCGGGGGTGGTGACGGCGGAGAGGGTGTCGAAGACGGCCTGGGCCCAGGGGCTCATCTTCTCGCTCTCGCTGCCCGGCAGGTAGCCGAGCTCCTGGCCGCCGACCGCGTAGAGGGGCCGGAAGACCATCACCTTCCGGTGCTGCTGCCGCTCCAGCACGGCCTCCAGCCCGGCGCAGAGCGCCAGCGCGGACTTCCCCGTCCCGGCCCGGCCGCCCATGGAGACGATGCCGACCTCCGGGTCGAGCAGGAGGTCCAGTGCGACCCGCTGCTCGGCGCTGCGGCCGCGCAGTCCGAACGCCTCGCGTTCTCCGCGCACCAGCCGGACGCGGCCGTCGCCGGTGACCCGGCCGAGCGCCCGGCCGCGTTCGGAGGTGAGCACGAGTCCGGTGTGCACGGGGAGGTCGCTGACGCCCTCGATGGACACCGCGGTGTCGTGGCCGGCGGAGAACAGCGCGTCGACGTCGTCGGCCGCCACGTGCAGCTCGGACATGCCGGTCCACCCGGAGGTGACCGCGAGTTCGGCCCGGTACTCCTCGGCGAGCAGCCCGACCGAGGACGCCTTGATCCGCAGCGGGAGGTCCTTGGAGACGACGGTGACGTCGTACCCCTCGGCCTGCAGGTTCCGCGCGACCGCGAGGATGCGGGTGTCCGCCTCGCCGCCCCCGACCCGGTAGCCGGCCGGCAGTATC
>NZ_JAQYWZ010000164.1:0-314 GCF_036290945.1 Streptomyces sp. BE303 | reverse complement strand
GACGCTCGACGCACCGCCGGTCGGCGTGCTGGTACCGGCGGGTTCGCTCACCGGCGTGCTCGCCGCCGTCCAGGCACTGGGCGACGCCGGAATCGCGGCGCCGCTCTGGCTCCTCAAGGGGGGGGCGGTCGCGACCGGGGCCGCCGATCCGGCGGTCGACCCGCACCGAGCGGCGGTGTGGGGCCTCGGCCGCGTCGTCGGGCTGGAACACCCCGACCGCTGGGGCGGGCTGATCGACCTGCCGGAGCACCTGGACGTCCGTGCGGGCGGCCGTCTGGTGGCCGTGCTCGCCGGCGGGCTGGGTGACGAGACCG
>NZ_JAQYWZ010000163.1:0-942 GCF_036290945.1 Streptomyces sp. BE303 | reverse complement strand
TCGGGGGGGGTGCCTCTATGTCCTTCGTCAAGGATGTGGTGCCGGTTTTGGTGCTGTTGGGGGTGGTCATGCGGCGGGGGTGGCGGCTGGGGTTCGGGATTCGTAGAGGGTGCCGTCGCGGAGCATGGCGAACAGGACGCTGATGCGTTGGCGGGCGAGGCGCAGGAGTGCCTGGGTGTGGGTTTTGCCGCGGGCTCGTTGCCGGTCGTAGTAGGTGCGGGAGGCGGGGTCGGCGTTCATGCAGGCGAAGGCCGAGAGGAACATGGCGCGTTTGAGCTGCCGGTTTCCTCCTCGGGGTGCGTGTTCTCCGTGGATGGAGGTGCCCGAGGACTTGGTTGTGGGCGCGAGGCCGGCGTAGGAGGCGAGGTGGGCGGCGGTGGGGAAGCTCGTGCCGTCGCCGACGGTGACCAGCAGGACGGCGGCGGTCCTGACGCCGACGCCGGGCATCGAGGTCAGGACCGGGTGAAGAGGGTGGGCCTCCAGCAGGGTGTTGATCTGGGCCTCCAGGGCCCGGCGCTGTTCCTGGACGGCCGCGAGGGATCGGGCCAGGGACGGGACGACCACGTCGAGTGTGCCGGTGCCGGGGACGACGACGGTCTGTTCGTCGAGGGCGTCGAAGAGGTCGTCGATCAATCGTTGGGCCATGCGCGGGGCTTTGGGGCGGATCAGTTCGACCAGTCTGCGGCGTCCGGCTTTTCTCAGGGCGGCCGGGGATCCGTGGCGCTCCAGGAGCCAGGTGACGGCCTGGTGGTCGAGCCGTGGTCCGAGCACGCGCTCCAGTGACGGGTGGAACTGGGTGAGCAGGCCGCGTATCCGGTTGGAGGTGCGGGTGGCCTCGGCGGCGAGGTCCTGGTCGAACCCGGTCAGGACGGTGAGTTCGGCGGTGATCTCGTCGGTGAGTTCCAGCGTGCGCAGGGTGTGGGGCATGGTGCGGGCCGCGTC
>NZ_JAQYWZ010000162.1:0-338 GCF_036290945.1 Streptomyces sp. BE303 | reverse complement strand
GGCTTTGGGGCGGATCAGTTCGACCAGTCTGCGGCGTCCGGCTTTTCTCAGGGCGGCCGGGGATCCGTGGCGCTCCAGGAGCCAGGTGACGGCCTGGTGGTCGAGCCGTGGTCCGAGCACGCGCTCCAGTGACGGGTGGACCTGGGTGAGCAGGCCGCGTATCCGGTTGGAGGTGCGGGTGGCCTCGGCGGCGAGGTCCTGGTCGAACCCGGTCAGGACGGTGTGTTCGGCGGTGATCTCGTCGGTGAGTTCCAGCGTGCGCAGGGTGTGGGGCATGGTGCGGGCCGCGTCCGCGATCACGGCGGCGTCCTTGGCGTCGGTCTTCGCCTCGCCGGGGT
>NZ_JAQYWZ010000161.1:0-259 GCF_036290945.1 Streptomyces sp. BE303 | reverse complement strand
CACTCGGTGAAGCGCCGGTGCGCGGTGGGCCCGGACGGACCGAAACAGGGCGGCAGCTGGGCCCACGTGCACCCCGACGTCGCGACGAACACGATCGCCGCCAGCACCTCGCGGTCCCCGTAGCGGCGCCGACCACCGCCCTGCGGGCGGGTCGGCGCCGCCGGCACCACCAACTGGAACAACTCCCACAACTCGTCCGGCACCAGACGCTCCACGATCGTCACCGGACCAGCCTACAAGCCCAAATGAGACGTCTTCT
>NZ_JAQYWZ010000160.1:0-480 GCF_036290945.1 Streptomyces sp. BE303 | reverse complement strand
GGACGGCACGGTTCTGATCACGGGTGGTACGGGGACGCTGGGGGCGATCCTGGCGCGGCACCTGGTGGCCGAGCGGGGGGTGCGGCATCTGGTGCTGCTCTCCCGGCGGGGTGAGCGGGCGCCGGGTGCGGCCGAGTTGCGGGAGGAGCTCGTCGCGGCGGGTGCCTCGGTGACGATCGCCGCCGCCGACGCGGCCGACCGTGAGGCGCTGGCCGCCGCGATCCGGGAGGTTCCGGCGGGGCATCCGCTCACTGCGGTGGTCCACACGGCGGGTGTCGTGGACGACGGGATCCTGACCGCGCTGACGCCCGAGCGGCTGGCCGCGGTGTGGGCGCCGAAGGCGGACGGGGCCCGGCACCTGCACGAGCTGACCCGTGGCCACGACCTGGCCGCGTTCGTCCTGTACTCCTCCGTCGCCGCCGTCCTGGGTGGTCCGGGGCAGGGGAGCTACGCGGCGGCGAACACCTATCTGGACGCGCT
>NZ_JAQYWZ010000159.1:0-338 GCF_036290945.1 Streptomyces sp. BE303 | reverse complement strand
GGCGGCACCCCGGCGGGCGTCCGGCTGCCCGGCGTGGCCGTCCGGGGCGAGACCGGGGAGGCTCTGGAAGTCAGCGCCGCCGGGCACGCCGAGATGCTCGTCCTGGGAGACGGCTGCGGGGGCCGTGGAGGTGTTGGTGGCGGGGCGGGTGGGGGCAGCGGACATGTGCCTGCGGGGTGTCGCCCGGGAGGGACAGGCGGCGCAGCCGGACGCCCGGGGGGGTGCCGCGTTTGGCCTGGTGGTGGGCCCGGGTGCGGTCACCGTCGAGCTGCAGGGCGTGGTAGCGGCGCCTGAGGTCGGGACTGTGGGAGGTGGCGGCGGGCAGCGCGCGGCAGAGC
>NZ_JAQYWZ010000157.1:0-3066 GCF_036290945.1 Streptomyces sp. BE303 | reverse complement strand
CGTCGCCGGTGATCCACTCCTGGTCGCGTACGGCCAGGTCCCACACGTGGTGGTGGGCGTCGACGATGATCGGGTCGCTCATCGGTTGCTCCTCGGACGGGGCCCGCCCGCGGGCGGCGGGCCGGGCGGGACCGGTACGTCTGCGGGGAGCAGCCCTTCGGCGCGCAGGTCCTGCCACAGCCCGTGGGGGATCGGCCGGCTGTACTGTTCGACGGCGTCGGTGACCTCGTCGGGCGTGCGTAGGCCGATCAGGACGGCGGCGACGGCCGGGTGTCCGAACGGGAAGCGGGCGGCGGCCGCCCGCAGCGGCACACCGTGCCGCTCACAGACACGCTGTAGCCGAAGCGCGCGGTCCAGGACGTGAGGCGTCGCGGGGCGGTAGGCGTACATGGCCCCGGGCCCGGGCGCGGCAAGGAGCCCGGAGTGGAAGACTCCTGCGGCGATGACGGAGACGGAGCGCTGTGCGGCGAGTGGCAGCAGTTCGTCGAGTCCACTGCGCTCCAGCAGGGTGTAGCACCCCGCGAGGAGCACGACGTCGACATCGGTGTCCCGGACGAAGCGGGCCGGGAGGCCCGGCTGGTTCATGCCCACACCGACGGCCTTGGCCATACCCTCCGCGCGGAGCTGCTCCAGGGCGGGGTAGGCCTCGGTGAGCGCCTGGTCGGCGTGGTCGTCCGGGTCGTGCAGGTAGACGGTGTCGACGTGGTCCAGGCCGAGGCGGGTCAGGCTCTCCTCCAGGCTGCGGCGCACGCCGGTGGCGGAGAAGTCCCACGCCCGCCGGTGGGTGGCAGGCACGGCGAATCCGTTGGCGAGGTCGTCCCCGGTCGGGTCGGGGACGGGTTCGAGTAGCCGCCCCACCTTGGTGGAAACGGTGTACTCGCCGCGCGGCCGGCCCGCCAGAGAGGCGCCCAGCCGACGCTCGGACAGCCCCAGGCCGTAGTGCGGTGCGGTGTCGAAGGACCGGATGCCGTGATCCCAGGCGGCGTCGATCGCTGCGGCGGCCTGCTCGTCGCTCGTTGCCGTGAAGAGGTTGCCGATGGCCGCCGCGCCGAAGGCCAGACGGGAGGTCCAGGTGGTGCCGCGTCCGAGGGGCACCCGGGCCGGGGCGGCGTTCACGGGGCCACCGGCCTCAGGCGCAGGCCGGCCATGCCTCCGTCGACGGCCAGGGCGGTGCCGGTGACGGAGCCGGCTGAGGGACTGGCGAGGTAGACGACGGCGGCGGCGACCTCGTCGGGGGTGACCAGACGTCCGTGTGGCTGGCGGGCGGCAAGGGCGGCGCGCTCCGCGACGGGGTCGGCGGTAGGGTCCAGGAGCTTGCTGATCCACGGGGTGTCGACGGTGCCGGGGTTGACGCAGTTGACCCGGATTCCCTCCCGGACGTGGTCGGCCGCCATCGCGAGGGTGAGCGAGAGGACCGCTCCCTTGCTCGCGGAGTACAGGGCGCGCTGGGGCAGGCCGGCCGTCGCCGCGATCGAGCAGACGTTGACGACCGAGGCGTGCGCGGAAGCCCGTAGATGGGGCAGTGCGGCGCGGGTGACGCGGACGAGTCCGAGGACGTTGACGTCCAGGACGGTGTGCCACTGGTCGTCGGGGTTGTCCTCGACCGTGCCGATGGCGCCGATCCCCGCGTTGTTGACGAGGATGTCGATCCCGTCGAGTGCGGTTGCGGCGTGCCCCACGCCAATGCGTACCGCGGTGTCGTCCCCGACGTCCGCCCGGATGCTGATGAGGGGATGTTCGACATGGAAGGAGTGGAGGTCGAGGACGGCCACCCGGGCGCCGTTCCGCGCGAGGAGTCGGGCGGTGGCCAGGCCGATACCCGATGCCCCGCCGGTCACGACGGCGCGCAGGCCGGTCAGGTCGGTCGTCATGTGGTCACCTCCCAGGTGGTCTGTGGCGATTCGCCTAGCTGGGCGGCCACGCTGTCGGGGCGCGGAAGGGGCCACGGGCGCAGGTAGGGGTCGGGCCGGAACCGGAGGGCACAGCTGTAGAGGGCTGAGGGGTGAGAGGTGCGGCATAGGCGCCGTCGTGGAAGACGGCCGGACGCGGTGGCAAGGGGTTCTCCTTTCGATCGAGTGGATCGGTGGGGCAGGGCGGATCACTCCATCCGGAACACCTGTTCCGTCGGTGCCCACCACTGTCCCGGTGCGGCGTCCGCCACGGGTTCCTGGCAGGGGGCCGTGAGGTACCACCACGCCTGCGTCGCTTCGTCGGCGGCCATGCGGGCCATGTCGGCCTCGAAGTCGTCGCCCAGATAGTCGAAGCAGCCGATCAGGAGGTCCCCGCGCAGGTGGATCGAGTAGTTGGCGATGTGGCAGGCCCGCAGCCGGGCCAGGACCGGCTGCGGAACCGCGCGGTGCAGCGTGCGGTACTCGTTTGCCTTCTCGGGCCGGAGCCGGATCAGCTGCACGATGCGCCGCGTCATGCGTCGGCCCTCGCGGACAGGGCCGGGGCTGGCCGGTTGTGGATGCGGCGGATAATTTTCGGGCTCATCTGCTCGAAGCCGTGGTCGTGGTCGGGGAGCATGTAGCTGTCGCCGTTGGGGGCGCGGAAGGTGCCGGTGCCGATGGCGGCCATGAAGCCGGCGAGTGCGGCGAGCAGGCCGGACAGGGCGTGCGCGAGGACAGTGCGCCGGCCGGTGGGGACGCCGGACAGTTCGGCCGCCGCGGGGTTCGCGCCGGTGAGGAGGAGTTCGCGGCCGAGGCGGGTGCAGCCGTAGAGGAACCCGAGTCCGGTTAGGGCGAGCAGGGTGAACTGGGCGATGTGCGGGACGGCGGGCGTGCCGCACACCGGGCCGACACAGAGGTCGTCGAGGTAGGCGGGTCGCAGCGTGCCGAACAGGGCGACGTGGAGCAGGGGCAGGAGGAGCAGGCCGAGTCGCTGGTTGACCCAGAACGGGAGCCGGTGTGCCTTGCCGGGCGGCTTGTCGGGGTGTGTCGTCGCGGTGTCGGACGGCGCGGTGGGGGTGCTCATGCGACCCTCCGGTTGTCGATGGCGTCCATGTCCCAGTCGATCCCGATGCCCGGGGTGTCGGGAGCGACGGCCATGCCGTGGTGGACGGCAAGT
>NZ_JAQYWZ010000156.1:0-354 GCF_036290945.1 Streptomyces sp. BE303 | reverse complement strand
TTGGGGGGGTGGGGGGGTGTTTGTTGTTGGGTGGATTTTTTATTTGTACTTATTTTTTTGTTTTTTTTTTTTTTTTTTATTTGGTTTTTTTTGTTTTTTTTTTTTTTTTTTTGTGTTTGTTTGTTTTTGTTTTTGTTTTTTTTTTTTTTTTTTTTTTTTTTTTTTTTTTTTTTGGTGTTTTTTTTTTTTGTGTGGGTGGGGGTTGTGGGGGTTTTTTGGGGGTGGTGTGGGTGTGTGGGGTTGTTGTGTGGTGGTGGTGTGTGTTGGGGGGGGGTGGGTTGGGGTTGTTGGGGTGGGGGGGGGGTTTTGCTGGTGTGGGGGGGGGGTGGTGGGGGGGGTGTTCGTCCGCCCCCC
>NZ_JAQYWZ010000155.1:0-274 GCF_036290945.1 Streptomyces sp. BE303 | reverse complement strand
TCTACCAGGTCCTCGACCAACTCCAGGACCTGCTGAGCTGCTGGACCGGTGTCTGCCACACCTGTCAACGCCCGCTTCCCACACGGAAGTCCACAAGCCGAACACGACAGCCCACCCCAACCTAACGAAGTACTACTAGTGCTGGATTCCTCAAAGGCGGTACACAAATCGCCGTCGGCATTGGCGGGTTGGTGGGGGCGGTCTGCCCCAGATCCAGGGTTTGGCGCGTGCGTTGAGCTGGGTGGTTGCGAGGCGGGTGGCCTGGTCGATCTCG
>NZ_JAQYWZ010000154.1:0-450 GCF_036290945.1 Streptomyces sp. BE303 | reverse complement strand
CGCGACGGGCGCGGCCTCCTCCTGGTCGCCGCGCTGGCCGGCACCCGGGGCGCCGTGCAGACCGCCGCCGGCCAACGCGTCCGGGCCGAGCTACCGGCCTGACGACCGCCGCGGCGCGGGCCGACCGAAGCCGGCGCCGCGGCCCCCCCCCCCCCCCCCCCCCCCCCCCCGGGGCCGGGCCCCCCCCACCCCACCCACCCCCCCCCCCCCCCCACTTATGGCCCCAACACCACTAAAGCCCACGCCCAACCCGCGCCTACACGCACACCCCCCGGCGTTGGGGGGGCCGGGTGTACCGGGTGTTTTTGCGGCGGTCGGGGGGGCCCCGGGGGGGGGGGGGGGGGGGGGGGGGGGCGGGGGGGGGGGGGCCGGGGGGGGGGTGCGCCGGGGGGGGGGCCGCGGGGGGGGGGGCGGGGGGGGTCGGGGCAGCCTGGGACGCGGTGGGTGCGG
>NZ_JAQYWZ010000153.1:0-323 GCF_036290945.1 Streptomyces sp. BE303 | reverse complement strand
GCCGGCGCCGGCGGCAGGGCGAGCGCCGCCGGGTCCGCCGGCACGGGGACCGCCGGGGCCCGGGGGCCGGCCGCCTCCGGCAGCGCCTCCGGGACGCGGCGGACGGTCCGCGCGGGGGCGCGGGGCACCTCCGGCACCGGGCGCGCCACCGGGTCGCTGCGGGCGGTCGCCAGCCGGACGGTGATCGCCACCACCGGGAGCCCCGGCTCCCGGACGGGCCGGACGGGCGCCACCGGGACGCGGACGGGCGCCCCCCGGGCCACCGGGACCGGCCGGACGCGCACCGGGCGCGGCCGGACGACGGTCACCGGGGCGGGCCATGC
>NZ_JAQYWZ010000152.1:0-6793 GCF_036290945.1 Streptomyces sp. BE303 | reverse complement strand
TGGTCATCAGACGAAGCCCGATCTCTGAGGCGGGGTGGTGGTCAGCGGCAGGTGAGGACGGTGTCCGTGAACTGCACCTTGAGCTGCTGCGTCTTCGCCTTGCGGTCGGCGTCGTAGGTGTCGACGGTCTGCTGGGTCACGACGAAGGAGCCGGAGTCGACGATCGCGCCCGGGTCGCGCACCGTGCACTGCTTGGTCTGCAGCAGGGCCAGCGCCCAGGAGCCGACCTCCGCCTGGCCCACCGGGTTCTGTACGACGGTCGCGGCGACCGTGCCGTCCTTGATCGCGCCGAGGATCTTGGGGTCGTCGTCGATCGCGACGACCTTGGCCTTGGAGCCGGTGGTCTTGACGGCGTCCGCGGCGGCGACGGCGGGGTTGTAGGCGGTGGTGACGATGCCGTTGATCTGGCTGCCCTTGGCGGCGAGCAGGTCGGAGACCGCCTTCTGCGCGCTCTGGAGGTCCTTGTCGATGTCCGTGACGGTCTGCAGCAGCTTCACCTTGCCACCGGACTCCTCCACCGCCTGGGCGACCCCCTTGATCCGCAGCTGGGTGTTGGCGTCCACGTTGTTGCCGGTCAGGTGCACCAGGGTGCCCTGGCCGCCCATCGCCTCGATCGCGGCGGTGGCCGCCTTGTACGCGGCGCGGGTCACGTCGGTCGACAGACAGAAGTCCGCCTTGTTCGAGCCGCCGGCCGGGCACGAGGCGAGGGAGGCCACCGCGAAGCCCTGCGACTTGAGGTCCGCGAACGTCGTATTGATGTCGGTGGGCGACACCCCGAAGATGCCGAAGGCGTTGTAGCCGCGCGCCGCGAGCGTCGAGAGCAGATTGTTCTGCTTCTGCTGCTCCCACTCGGCGGTCTCGTCGAATGTCACGTCCCCGAGACGCAACGCCGTCTTCGCGGCGGCGCCGGCACTCTTCCACGGCTGGAAGTACGGGTGCGCCCCGCCGGGGACGAGGGCGATCTTGACGCCCGAGCCGTCGGCGACCTCCGGCGTGCCCTTGCCGGCGCCCGTACCCGTTGCGGGTGCCGCGGACGAGGTCGGGGCCTGGCTGTCCGCGGGCTTGTCCGCGCTCTTCACCGTGCACGCCGCGGAACCGGCCAGCAGGGCGACGGCGGTCAGAGCCGCCGTGACGGACGAAGTGGATCTGAGTCGCATCGCGACCTCCAGAATCAAATAGGATTTGGTGGAGCGATATTCAGCCAGCCGCTGCGCCGCGTCAAGGGCTCTGACACAACCGCATCCCGTAAGTTCTCGGCGGCCTTGCTCTGAGGGGCGAGGGGTGGGTGCTGGAACGCCTGGAGCAATCGTTGAAAAACAGGGCAGATGCCTCGCTATCGCGCCACTGCCCGTCGGCATGACGCAGGGCTACCCATCGCGGCGCACTCGCCTCCAGTCGGCTGAGATCGGCCGCGCGGTGACTCAAGGCGACCCTTGATCATATAGAAAAGTCTGTTCAACCCGTTGACATCCCGGTATCCCGGGGCTCCACTTGCGTCCCACAGGCACCACCCGGCGGCCGCCACCGCCGTGATACACCCGCTCCGCCGGCCGAGGTGTCGTCGACCCCAACCCCTCCGGGCCTCCGCAACTGTCGGCGCGCTGCGCCCACCGAGTCGCGGCCCCACCCTCCACGAGCGACTTCCCCTCATCACCCTCACGTGAGGAAATCGTCTTGAACCGATTGATGCGAGGGCTCCTGGCCCTCGCCGTCTGCCTCGGGCTGTCTGGCGTGATGCCGAGTACGGCGAGTGCCGCAGCCGGGCCGGGGACGAACTTCGCCTACGGCGACCCACTGTCCGACAGCCGTACCGCGTGGTTCCGCGACAACGCGCAGTTCGGCATGTTCATCCACTTCGGACCGACCTCCCACTTCGGCGCCATCTACAACGGGTGCCACTCGGACTGGCTCTGGCGTACCTGCAACGTGCCCGACGATGTCTACTCCGCCGGCGCTGCAGACTTCGACCCCTCGCAGTGGGACGCCAAGCGCATCGTGGCCAGCGCTAAGAAGGCCGGGATGAAGTACATCGTCTTCACCACGAAGCACCACGACGGCTTCGCCATGTGGGACTCCGCCGTCAACGACTGGAACCTTCGCGACCACAGCGGCTTCCAACGGGACATCATCGAGGAACTCGAGCAAGAGACCAAGGCCGCCGGCCTGAAGCTCGGCCTCTACTACTCGATCTGGGACTGGCACGACCCGGACTACACCAACAACATCAGCGCCTACCTGTCCCGAGCCAAGGCGCAGGTGTCAGAACTGCTGACCCGCTACGACCCCGACCTTCTGTGGTTCGACGGCAGCAGCGACGTGCTGACCGACCCCGCATCCAACTACTTCCTTCGCGAAGCCGAGAAGTTCCAGGCAGAGATCCGAGCCCTCGCCCCGGACGTCGTCATCAACGACCGCATTGCCAAGCGTGTGCCGATGGCGGGCGACTACTTCACCCACGAGGTGACCGGGCCCGAGCAGGCTCCTACGAACCGCCTCCAGGAGCACTGCCAAACGATCTCCACCAACTGGTTCTGGTCCCCGCAGGACAACGGGCTCATGTTCACCAGCACGATGCTGCGCACGCTCATCAAGGACACCAGCCTCAACACCAATTACCTGCTCAATGTCTCACCTCGGGCCGACGGCAGCCTCCCTACCGCGCAGGAGAACGCTCTCGCCGTTGTCGGGCCATGGATGGAGACCAACGGCGCCTCGATCTTCGGGGCCTCCAAGAGCCCCCTCGTGGCGCCCTCGTGGGGACAGACGACCCGTAAGGGCGACAAGGTCTACTTCCACGTCTACAACTGGCCCGCAGCAGATACCGCTCTGCACATCGCCAAGCACTCGGATGCCGCCCCGTTCACCCTCACCAACCCCAGGGTCCTGGGCAGTGCCCAGAGCGTTGCACTCACGCCGTCTGGTGACGGCTATGACATCACCCCCTCGGGTGGCCGAACCAACCCGTACTCCACCGTCATCGAGGCGACCATCAGCACCGCCCCCGCAGCAGTCGGCGCTGGAACCGGCCTGAAGGCGCAGTTCTGGAACAACACCACCGCCACCGGAGCGCCCGCCGTCACGCGCACCGATTCCGACATCAACTACGCCTGGCGATACAGCGGATCCCCCGCACCCACCATCCAGACCGACAACTTCTCTGCCCGCTGGACCGGGGACATCCAGCCTCGGTACAGCGAGCGATACACCTTCTCCACCGTCTCCAACGGAAGTGTGAAGGTCACCATCAACGGCCAGCAGGTGATCAACGCGCCCCACCATTCCACCACCCGCACCGACACCGGCAGCATCTCACTCCAGGCAGGGCAGCGCTACAACATCCAGGTGGACTACACCGCCCTCACCGGAGAGGCGTATGCCCAATTGGTCTGGTCGAGCCCCAACCAGCGTGCACAGGTTGTGCCCGCTCAGCACCTCTACCCCGACAGCAGCCCTCAGATCAACGTGGCGCTCGGACGGCCGGCTACCCAGTCCTCCGCCCCCCAGAACGCGGCGAAAGCCGTCGACGGCAACACCAACGGTGTCTATGCGGCGGGCTCGGTCACGCACACCGGTCTGGACGCCCACGCCTGGTGGCAGGTCGACCTCGGGGCATCCACCCCGATCAACACCATCAAGATTAACTCCCGGACCGACGGCTACGCCGATCGCAGCAGCAACGCCTCGGTGTTCGTCTCGGCATCGGACATGACCGGACGCAGCTACGCCGACCTGCGTGCCGATCCCGCTGTCTGGCGGTACGACATCGCGGGTACCCCGCCCCCTGAGCTGACCCTTCCGGTCGCCGCCCAAGGCAGGTACGTCCGCGTGCAACTCCCGGGTACAAACTATCTCTCGTTGGCTGAGGTCTCGGTCTACACCTCCGCGAACTGACCACCACCACAGACCGGGTGTCCGCCTCAACGACCTCGGCGAGGCGGACACCGAGGCTGAAACCCTGCCTCCCGCGCCACCCGGATTGCCGACCCCCCATTGCCTGGCCACGAGGGCGAGCTTGCCACGCCCGGAGCAGCCTCGGTCCTGGTGACCTCGAACGCCCCCGACATATAGCGGCCGACACAGACCTCCACCGCATTCCCCCCTGGAAAGGAACACTCATGGAACCCACACGACGCGTGACTCAGGACAGCGGCCCCGAGGCGCCGGTAGACCAGTTCCACCTCACTCCCGCCACCGAGGAACAGGTTACGACGGGTGAGACAAACCGGGGGGTCTCGCGGCGAGCATTCGTCGCGGGGGTCTCCGGGGGGTTGGCGGCGGTGACCCTTCCGCTGGCGTTGTCGACCGCGCAGCAGGCGGCGGCAGCGGCGACCGCGGACCCGGAGACCCTCTGGTACGACCAGCCCGCCTCGGCATGGGAGACCCAGGCGCTGCCGATCGGCAACGGGGCCTTGGGGGCCATGGTGTTCGGGGGAGTGGCCTCGGAGAGGCTCCAGTTCAACGAGAAGTCACTCTGGACCGGTGGACCCGGTTCGCCCGGATACAACTACGGGAACTGGCCGGCTCCCCGTCCCGGCGCCCTGGCCCAGGTCATCGACGCCATAGACGCCAGCGGCAAGGCCGACCCGAACTGGGTGGCCGGCAAGCTCGGGGCGCCCCGTACGGGCTTCGGTTACTACCAGACGTTCGGTGACCTCTACCTGGACATGATCGGGTCGTCCTCCACATACACCGGGTATCGCAGGTCGCTGGACATCGGCGACGCGGTCGCCAAGGTCAACTACACGGCCGGGGGGACCACCTTCAGCCGGGAGTACTTCGCGAGCTACCCGGGCAAGGTGATCGCAGGCCGGATCAGCGCCGATCAACCGGGCAAGATCTCCTTCACGCTGCGCTACACCTCCCCACGCACAGACTTCACCACGACAGCCGTAAACGGGCGCCTCACAGTACGCGGGAAACTCGCGGACAACGGCCTCGACTTCGAGTCCCAGACCCAGGTGAAGGCCGTCGGCGGCACAGTGACCAGCTCCGGCGACAGAGTCACCGTCACCGGCGCCGACAGTGTCGTCCTCGTGACGGGAGCAGGCACCAACTACGCCCTGTCGTATCCCGCCTACCGAGGGGTCGACCCGCACGCGCGGGTCACCTCGGCGGTCGACGCGGCGATCGCCGCATCGTACGACGCGCTCAAGTCCGCCCACCTGGCCGACTACCGCACGCTGTACGACCGGGTGAAGCTGAACGTGGGACAGGTGATGCCGGACAAGCCCACCAACACGCTCCGGGACGAGTACACCGGCGGATCCTCCACCGCAGACCGAGCACTGGAGGCGCTCTTCTTCCAGTACGGCCGGTACCTGCTGATCTCCTCGTCGCGAGCGGGATCTCTGCCGGCGAACCTCCAAGGTGTGTGGAACAGCTCCACCAATCCGCCCTGGTTTTCGGACTACCACACCAACATCAACGTGCAGATGAACTACTGGCCGGCTCTCCAGACGAACCTCTTCGAGGCCATGTCGCCCTTCGTCGATCTCGTCAAGGACCTGAGCAAGGCGGGCACGACCACCGCCAGCCAGATGTTCGGTACCCCTGGCTGGGTGACGCACAACTGCACGAACCCCTTCGGGAACACCGGGGTCGGGAACCATGGGACCGCGTTCTGGTTCCCCGAGGCCAACGCATGGCTGGCCTCCCAGCTGTACGACTGGTACCGCTTCACCGGGAACACTCAACAGCTGAGAGACGACGTGTACCCGGTCCTCAAGGGGGCAGCCGAGTTTTGGCTGGCGAACCTGCGAACGGACCCCCGCGACGGGAAGCTCGTGGCCAATCCGAGCTTCTCACCCGAACACGGCTCCTTCACGGCCGGGGACTCCATGGCCCAGCAGATCGTCTGGGGCCTACTCACCGACACCCTGGCCGCGGCGCGAACCCTGAACACCGACACGGACCTCCAGTCCAGACTCACGTCCGCTCTCGCATCACTCGACCCAGGCCTTCGCATCGGTTCATGGGGCCAACTCCAGGAGTGGAAGGCCGACCTGGACCAGAGCACCGATCACCACCGGCACGTCTCCCACCTCTACGCCCTGCACCCGGGAAACCAGATCTCCCCCCGCAGCAATCCCACGCTCACCGCCGCGGCCAAGGTCTCCCTCAACGCGCGGGGTGAAACAGCTGGCGATGCCGGAACCGGATGGAGCCTTGCGTGGAAGGTGAACTTCTGGGCGCGCCTGCTCGACGGCAACCGAGCACAGTCCGTGCTGTCCGAGCAGCTCAAGTCCAGCACCTACCCTAATCTACTGGACACCGCTCCACCGTTCCAGATCGATGGAAACTTCGGTGCCACAGCTGGGATCACCGAGATGCTTCTGCAGAGCCAGAACGGCGAGATTCAGCCGCTGCCGGCGCTCCCGGCCGCCTGGAAAACCGGCTCGTACAGCGGGCTCAAGGCACGCGGTAACGCCAGTGTCGGCGCAACCTGGTCTGCTAACGGGTCCGTGACCTTCACGATCACCCCGTGGGTACCCCAGCAACTCTCCGTGCGGAGCCCGATCTTCAACGGCGCCTACACCGTCACGGACACGAACACCGGCCAGGTCGTCACCACCGCCCGCACCGGCGAGCGCATCACGTTCGCGGGTACCGGATACCACGTGTACAAGATCACGGGCACCCTCGTCCGCTGAACTGTCCCGCGTCAAGTAACTGGCAGGTTTTGGGGTTCGGGAAAGTTGGGGACGAGCGGGTCGGCCTGGCCGGTGTGCACGTCGTGGGGCCGGTTCCAGGCGAGTGCCTCGTGAGGGCGGACGGTGTTGTACTCGAGCCGGTA
>NZ_JAQYWZ010000151.1:0-251 GCF_036290945.1 Streptomyces sp. BE303 | reverse complement strand
CCCCCCCCCCCCCCCCCCCCCCCCCCCCCGCCCCCCCGCCCCGCCCCCACCGGGCCTACTGCTGCCACCGCGCTACGCGCCGGTAGTTGGGGTCTGGTCTTCTGCGGGGTGATCCGGAGATGTGCGGGGTTCGCGCCGCGGCGGCCGTAGCAAATACGGGGGGGGGGGGGGGGGGGGGGGGGGGGGGGGGGGGGGGGGGGGGGGGGGGGGGGGGGGGGGGGGGGGGGGGGGGGGGGGGGGGGGGGGGGGGG
>NZ_JAQYWZ010000150.1:0-348 GCF_036290945.1 Streptomyces sp. BE303 | reverse complement strand
GTTTTGTTTGTGTTTGTTGGTGGGTGGGTGGGGGTGTGGTTGGGGTGTTTGTTGTTTGTGTGTTGTTTTGCTTGGGGGGGGTGGGGGGGTTGTTGGGTTGTGTGTTTGTTGGTTTGGGTGGGGGGGTGTTGGGGGGCGGGCCCCCCCCCCTACCCCAACCAACACCCCCCCAACCACACCACCAACCAAAACAAACCCCCCACCAACACCCAACCAAAAAACAAACACAAAAACAAACCCCAACACACACAACCCAAACCCACACCACGACCCGATCCCCGCCGACGTAGAGGCCGATCCGCTCTGGCTCGTCCTCGCCATGCTCGCCGCGGCCGCCAGCCACGTCAT
>NZ_JAQYWZ010000149.1:0-2240 GCF_036290945.1 Streptomyces sp. BE303 | reverse complement strand
TTGGACGGGTACCAGGGTGCCGTCCGGCCGGGGGCCGACATTGAGCAGATCGTTGGTGTTGTAGGCGCTGTTCGTGACGAGGTTGCGCACCAGGGTGGAGATCGGCTTCGTTCCCGTGTCATTCGGTGACCAGAACCACCGGTTCGAGATCGTTCCACAGGCTTCCTGCAGGCGATTGGTAGGAACTGCCGCAGGTACGGTGTCCTCGTAGGTGTAGTAGTCGCCCCCCATCGGCATGCGCTTTCCGATGCGGTCGTTGATGACGACGTTCGGTGCGAGAGCCCGGATCTCGGCCTGGAACTCCTCGGTCTCGCGCAGGGTGTAGTTCGCGTTTGGATTCGTCAACGCGTCACTACTGCCGTCGAACCACAGGAGGTCCGGGGCGTAGCGGGTCATCAGTTCCGACACCTGCGTCTTGGCCCGGGAGAGGTAGGCGTTGATGTTGTTGGTGTAGTCGGGGTCGTACCAGTCCCAGATGGAGTAGTAGAGGCCGAGCTTCATCCCGGCAGCCTTGGTCTCCTGCTCGAGTTCCTCGATGATGTCACGCTGGAAGCCGCTGTGGTCGCGCAGGTTCCAGTCGTTGACGTCGGTGTCCCACATCGCGAAGCCGTCGTGGTGCTTCGTGGTGAACACGATGTACTTCATCCCGGCGGCCTTGGCGTTAGCCACAATGCGCTTGGCGTCCCACTGGGAGGGGTTGAAGTTGGCAGCGCCGGCGGCGTACACGTCGTCGGGCACGTTGCAGTCGCGCCAGAGCCAGTCTGAGGAGCACCCGTTGTAGGCGCTACCGAAGTAGGAGGTCGGCCCGAAGTGGATGAACATGCCGAACCGCGCGTTGTCGCGGAACCACTCGGTGCGGCTGTCCGACATCGGATCGCCGTAGGCGAAGTTGGTTCCCGGGCCGCCTGCGGCACTCGCCGTACCCGGCATCAAGGCGCCTGTCGGGCCGAGAAGGAGAGCGAGGGCCAAGAGTCCTCGCGTCAATCGGTTCAAGTCAATCTCCTCACGTGAGGGTCATGAGCGAAGGTTGCTCGTCTTTGGTGGGAGGGGTTTGGTCGGCGACACGGCGGGTCGCAGCGTGCCGACAGTCGCGGGCACCGCAGGGCGTTACGGCGCGACACCGCGCTTCGGCCGTCGGCCGGGTGGAGGCCGTCGGAAAGGTCTCGGAGTTTTCCATGAACTCGCTCCGCCTTGACGGACACCATCGGTGTGGTGGTCAGGCGGCGAGGACGGTCTGATGGTCTCGTACTCGGTGGGACGGTCGAGACACCGTTGTGTCAGGGCTATTGACGTGGGGTGTGGCTGACCGGGTATTCAGCATCCCGGTCGGAGTGGCGCCCTGTGACGGTGATCTTCTGATGAGTTGCCACTCCCGTGCGGTGCGGTGCCGCCGTTGGGGGCCCGTTGTCCGATCGCGGCTCCTACGGTGGTGGAGTCGCCGCGGGTTCCTAGGACTTTCCCGCTTCGGACCGGGGTGATCATGACGTAGCCGTCGGTGGTGTCGGTGATCGTCCGCTGATGGTTGGCGTTCTGTACCGGTGTCGCGCCGATGGCTGCGAACGTCCACAGGACGCTATGGCGCGACACCGCGCCCCGGTCGTCGGCCGGCGGCTGGGCAGGGGGGTCCATTTGGCATGGCTCGGAACTCCTCACGAGTGGCGGAGTGGGTGGCATCGCGGGTGGGATGCCCGCCAGGTGGTGCCTGTGGGACGCAAGTGGAAAGCCACGGGACGTGAATGTCAACGGATCCGACAGGAATTCTCTATATGATCAAGGGCTGTCATGAGTCATCGGATGGCAGGTTCCAGCCGCTCTGCGGCGAGCGTTGTCGCCAAGAAGGCCTGCGGCGAGTGGGCTGCCGGTGTCGGAGTCCGGCGCCAAGCCGTGCTCTTTCGCGGCGTTTGCCAGAGAATAGGCCGACTCGACAGCCCCTTGGGCCCAGCACTCCAGGGTGGAGGCGGAGAGCTTTCGAGACGCGGTTGTGTCAGAGCACTTGACGCGGCGCAGTAGCTGGCTGAATATCGCTCCACCAAATCCTATTTGATTCTGGAGGTTGCGATGCGACTCAGATCCACTTCGTCCGTCACGGCGGCTCTGGCGACTGCTGGACGCTCCGTGGATCGAGGCGCCGTTGGTGTTCATCCACTGCCCGATAGTGGTGAGAGCCGCTTCTTGGACGGGTACCAGGGTGCCGTCCGGCCGGGGGCCGACATTGAGCAGATCGTTGGTGTTGTAGGCGC
>NZ_JAQYWZ010000148.1:0-3388 GCF_036290945.1 Streptomyces sp. BE303 | reverse complement strand
CGCGTCCAGGAACGTGTTCGCGGCAGCGTAGTTGGCCTGACCCGCGTTGCCGAACAGACCCGCCACCGAGGAGTACAGGACGAAGGCACTCAGCGCCCGGCCCTCCGTCGCGGCGGCAAGGTTGCGCGCCGCGTCGACCTTGACCCGGAACACCGTGCCGAGTCGCTCGGGCGTCAGATCGGTCAGCAGTGCGTCGTCCAGCACACCGGCGGCGTGGATCACCGCCGACACCGGCTCGTCCCGCAACGCCTCGGCCACGGCCTCCGCGTCCGCCACGTCGCAGGCCACCGCCCGCACCTGCGCCCCGTCGACCTCCACGCCCGCACCCGACCGGGACAGCAGCACCAGGCGCCGCACACCGTGGGCCTCGACCAGGTGCCGGACGACCAGCCGTCCCAGCGTGCCGGTCGCACCCGTCACCACCACGACGCCGTCACCGAACTCCACGGGCCCGGCGGCGGAATCCGCCGCCCGCGCCCCGTCGAGCCTCACGAGCTGCGGAACCCGCACCACGCCGTCCCGCACCACTGCCTGAGGCACCGGGTACAGCGCGTTCGCGTCCGCGTCCAGCAGATGGATCCGGTCCGGGTGCTCCGACTGCGCCGACCGTACGAGGCCCCAGAGCGCGGCACCGTCCGCATCGGTGACGGTGTCCCCGGCCGCGCCGAACGTCCGCACCACCAGGCGGGACTCGGCCCACGCGGGATCGGCCAGCCACTCCTGGAGCAGGGAGAGCAGCGCACCGGCCCGGTCGAGTGCGGCGCCCGGTGCCGTCGCGTCCACGACCAGCACGGGGGCGGCCGGGACGGGCAGCGGATCGCCCAGGTCCACGACCACCGGGGCGTCCGCCGAGGCGGACACCTCCTGCACCACCCAACCCGGGCCGAACAGGAACCGGTTCGCGGAACTCGTCGGCCGGCCGGCCGCCACGGGACGCAGGACCAGGCCGTCGACCACGGCCACCGGGAGTCCGGAGGCGTCGGCCAGGGCGATCCGCACCGCACCCGCGGTCGCACCGGCCTCCAGCCGCACCCGCAGCGCGGCGCCCGCGGGCCGCTCCCACCGGACACCGGAGAAGGTGAAGGGCAGGTGGGCCCCGTCGGCGGTGATCAGCCCGCCGACACCGATCGCGTGCAACGCCGCGTCGAACAGCGCCGGGTGCACGCCGAACCCGTCGACCGACTCGCCGGTCGTGACCTCGGCGAACACCGTCCCGCCGCGACGCCAGGCCCGCCGCAGGCCCCGGAACGAAGGACCGTAGCCCAGGCCCGCGTCCGCGAACGCCTCGTAGAGGCCGTCCAGTTCGACCTCCTCCGCACCCGCCGGCGGCCACACGACCAGATCCGCGCCGTCGTCGACGGACCCTGACCCGGCCTCGGCCTCGGCGGTGAGCAACCCGGTGGCGTGCACGGTCCAGGCCGTGGACTCGTCGTCGGGGCGGGAGTAGACGCTCAACGCGCGCCGTCCGGCGTCGTCGGGCGCGGCGACCAGGACGCGCAGCCGGACGGTCACCCCGTCGGGCAGCGTCAGCGGATCCCGCAGGACCAACTCGTCCACCACCGGGGTTCCGGCCCGGACGCCCGCGGCCAGAGCCAGTTCGACCAGTGCGGTGCCCGGCAGCACGGACGTGCCGTGCACCCGGTGGTCGGCGAGCCAGGGCCGGGTTCCGGAGGCAAGGGTGCCGGTGAACAACAGCGCTCCGGAGTCCGGGAGTTCGACCGAGGCCGCGAGCAGCGGGTGGTCCGGGGCGTCAAGACCGGCCGCGGTCACGTCGCCGGTCGGCGGTGTCGGATCCAGCCAGAACCTCTGGTGCCGGAACGGGTAGGTGGGCAGGTCGGCCCGGGCGCCGTCGCCGAGCAGCGCCCGCCACTCGACGCGCTGCCCATGGACGAACAGCTCGGCCACGGCGGTGAGCAGCGCCATGACCTCGTCCCGGTCGCGGCGCAGCGCGGCGACGGCGACCGTGTCCGGGCCGCCCGCCTCGCCGATCAGCGCGGTGAGGACGCCGTCCGGACCCAGTTCGAGCACACGGCCGGCGTCGAGGGCGGTGACGGCGTCGGCGAACCGGACCGGCTCGCGGACCTGCCGCACCCAGTACTCCGGGTCGGTCCACTCCCCCGGCGTCACGGCGGCGCCGGTCACCGTCGACACGGCGGCGAGGGTCGGCTCGGCGAACGTCAGGGCCCCCACGACCGCGCGGAACTCGTCGAGCATCGGCTCCATCAGGCGGGAGTGGAACGCGTGGCTGGTCCGCAGCCGGGACGTCTTCCAGCCGCGGTCCGAAGCCAGTTCGGCGATCCGCGCGATGTCGCCCTCCGCACCGGACACGACCACGGCATCCGGTCCGTTCACCACGGCGACGTCGATGTCGGGGAACGCCTCGCGCACCTCGGCCTCCGAGGCCCCGACAGCCAGCATCGCGCCGCCGGCCGGCAGCGCCTGCATCAGCCGGCCCCGGGCGGCGACGAGCTTCGCCGCGTCGGCCAGGGTCAGGACCCCGGCGGCGTGGGCGGCGGCGATCTCACCGACCGAGTGACCGGCGACCACGTCCGGGGTCACGCCCCACGAGCGGACGAGGGCGAGCAGCGCCACCTCGACCGCGAAGATCGCCGGCTGCGCCCAGCCGGTCAGGTCCAGCCGCTCCCGGTCGTCCAGGACCTCGTGCAGCGGGAGATCCAGTGCCTCACACGCCTCGTCGAAGGACGCGGCGAACACCGGGAACGCCTCGTACAACTCCCGGCCCATACCGACCCGCTGAGACCCCTGACCGGTGAACACCACCGCCAGCCGGTCCGGCCCGGCGACCCCCGTGAGCGGGTGGGTCCCGGCGGCCACCGCCGCCAGGCCCGCGTCCAGTACGGTGCGGTCGCTCGCGAGGAGCACCGCCCGGTGGCGCAACCGCGCGCGGGTCGCCAGCGCCCGTCCGACCCGGCCCGGGGACGTGTCGGCGGCGAGGCCCTGCCGGATCCGCTCGGCAGCCTCCCGCAGCGCCTCCGGCTCGGCGGCGCTGAGCACGATCGGAACGACGGCCGGCGACTCGGCGCCGGTCGCGGGAACCGGTGCGCCCGACGGGGCTTCGAGGATGACGTGGGCGTTGGTTCCGCTGATGCCGAACGAGGACACCCCGGCCCGGCGCGGCCGGTCGGTCGCGGGCCAGTCGCGGGCCTCGGTCAGCAGCTCGACCGCACCGGCGGACCAGTCCACCTGCGAGGACGGCGCGTCCACGTGCAGGGTGCCCGGGAGGATCCCGTGGCGCATCGACTGCACCATCTTGATGATGCCCGCGACACCGGCCGCCGCCTGCGTGTGACCGAGGTTCGACTTCACCGACCCCAGCCACAGCGGAACGCCGTGACGACCCTGACCGTAGGTGGCGAGGAGCGCCTGG
>NZ_JAQYWZ010000147.1:0-821 GCF_036290945.1 Streptomyces sp. BE303 | reverse complement strand
CGGACTCGACGGCCGGGGGCTCCTCCACGATCACGTGCGCGTTCGTACCGCTGACGCCGAACGCCGACACACCCGCCCGACGAGGCCGGTCCCCGGCGCTCCAGGGCCGCGACTCCGTCAGCAACTCGACGGCGCCCGCCTACCAGTTGACCTCGGTCTACGGCACGTCCGCGTGCCGGGTGGCGGGCAGCGTCTCGTGCCGCATCGCCAGGACCAGCGTGATGATGCCGGCGACACCGGCAGCCGACTGCGTTTGGCCTATGTTGGACTTCACCGACCCGAGCCAGAGCGGGTCACCACCGTCACGGTCCTGACCGTAGGTGGCCAGGAGGGCCTGGGCCTCGATGTGGTCGCCGAGCGTCGTGCCGGTTCCGTGCGCCTCGACCGCGTCTACGGCCTGCGGGTTCAACCCCGCCTGCGCCAACGCCTCCCGGATCTCCAGCAGCTGCGACGGAACGTTCGGAGCCGTCAGACCGATCGACGCACAGTCCTGTTTGACCGCCGAGCCCCGCACCACCGCCAGGACCTGCCGACCGGCAGCCCTCGCAGACGACAACCGCTCCACGACCAGCAAGCCGACCCCCTCGGACCAACCCGTCCCGTCCGCCCCCGCACCGAACGACTTGCACCGGCCGTCATTCTACTGACCCCGGTGAAGAGGGCTGCCGGTCGGCAGGTCCTGGCGGTGGTGCTCGCCGGTGACACCGAGGGGTTGACGACCGGGCTGGGCGCGGTAGCTTCCGGGTCGGGTGGTCTGACGGGTGTTGCGGGTTCTGGTCGGGTGGCGTTCCTGTTCACGGGGCAGGGTGCGCAGCGAGCGT
>NZ_JAQYWZ010000146.1:0-448 GCF_036290945.1 Streptomyces sp. BE303 | reverse complement strand
TACCGCGCCCAGCACGTTCGTCAACCCCTCGGTGTCACCGGCGAGCACCTCCGCGCGATGTGGGAGCGCGGCACGGCGGGCTGCCGCTGCGGCGAGCGTGGGGAGATCCCGAGCGGCCACAAGTCGCACCTGCTGTGCCGGGGCACGGAGCGCCGCCTCGTCCGTACCGGACAACCGCACCGGCACCAAGCGAAGGTGCACCGCCGCCACGACGGCGGCGCACTCGCCGGCCGGGGGCACCCCCACGATCCCCTGCGCGTTCGGACCGCTGACGCCGAACGCCGACACACCCGCCCGACGAGGCCGGTCCCCGGCGCTCCCGGGCCGCGACTCCGTCAGCAACTCGACGGCGCCCGCCGACCAGTTGACCTGGGTCGACGGCTCGTCGGGGTGCTGGGTGGGGGGCTGGGTATCGTGCCGCATCGCATGGACAATATTGATTTTGCCG
>NZ_JAQYWZ010000145.1:0-1064 GCF_036290945.1 Streptomyces sp. BE303 | reverse complement strand
GTTTCGCTCCTGGTTGTCGAGGTCAGGTTCCGTGCCAGGTGGGGGTCGTTTCGCCGGTGAGGCGGCGGGTCATGAGGCTGATCATCGCGACGTGGATCATGGCTTCGGATCGGGCCGGGAGGGCTTCGTAGTCGCGGGCGAGGCGGCGGTGGTTCATCAGCCAGCCCAGGGTGCGTTCGACGACCCAGCGGCGGGGCTGGACGGCGAATCCCCTGGTAGTGGGGTCACGAAGGACGATCTCGACGTCGATTCCGAGGGTGGCGCCATGTTCGATGACGGCGTTCTTGTAGCCCATGTCGGCCCAGGCCTTGCGCATGGTGGGGTGGTCGGCGGCCACCCGGGTCAGCAGCTGTTGGCCGGCGGTGCCGTCGTGCACGCTCGCGGCGGTGACCAGCACGGCCAGCAGCAGGCCGAGGGTGTCGGTGACGATGTTCCGCTTCCTGCCGACAATCTTCTTCCCGACGTCGATTCCCTGGGTTGCGGCGGGAACGTTGGTGGAGGTTTTCACGCTCTGGGAGTCGAGGATGCAGGCGGTCGGTGCCGGATTGCGGCCCTCGGCAGTGCGGACGAGGCGTCGCAGGAGGCCGTTGAGCTGCTCGAACACGCCGTCGCGTTGCCAGCGGGCGAAGTAGGCGTAGACGGTCTGGTGAGGCGGGTAATCGTGTGGGAGGTAGCGCCAGGGGATGCCGGTGCGGTCGACGTAGAGGATCGCGTCCAGCAGGTCACGCAGGTCGTGCTCGGGTGGCCGCCCGAAGGCCAGGGCGCGTGCGGTACGTTCCTCGCGCCAGGTCGTGAGGGTGGGTTCGACCAGGGCCCAGCGGGCGTCGGACAGGTCGCTCGGATACGGTCGGCGGGCCGTCATGATGACGGCATACTGCGGGATCGCTGCTCTGGCCAGAGGTCGCGGCCCTCGGCCGACAAATGCGCCTTGATCCGGCTTCCCGGGACGAGGCAGGAGGAACCGCGCAGTTCCGGCGGACATCTGCACGCTGGTGACACTTCCGCCCCACCAAGCCTCCGGAGTCACGGCAGCCGGGTCCGCTCCTCATCCCAAGAATCAGGAC
>NZ_JAQYWZ010000144.1:0-231 GCF_036290945.1 Streptomyces sp. BE303 | reverse complement strand
TTCGACTTGCATGTGTTAAGCACGCCGCCAGCGTTCGTCCTGAGCCAGGATCAAACTCTCCGTGAATGTTTACTCGGCCCCGAAATCAATCAGAACCGGTCGACACCCGCGTTGAGCGGCACGGCAACCACCGGAATAGGGCGGCCCCGCGCACTGCGTCCTCGCTAGTGTTTTACTTCAAAAGGAATCTCCAACCCCGAAACAAGTCCGAGGCCGGGGATGTCAACATAT
>NZ_JAQYWZ010000143.1:0-321 GCF_036290945.1 Streptomyces sp. BE303 | reverse complement strand
TTTTTTGTTTTTGTTTTGGGGGGTGGGTTTGTCTTTTTGGTTTTGGTGGGTTTTTGTTTTTTTTTGTTGGTGGTGTGGTTTTTTTTTTTGTTGTTTGGGGGGTTTTTTTTTTTTTTGTTTTTTTTTTTTTTTGTGGGGGGGGGGTGGGGGCTCACACACACCCCCAGACAAAAAAAGAAAACAAACAAACCACAACACACCACCACCAAAAACACCACACCAAACCAAGACAAAACAAACAAAAAAAAAAAAAAAAAAAAAAAAACACCAAAAACTAAAACAAAAAAACAAAAAATAAGACAGCTTAGCTGTGGCGTGGGT
>NZ_JAQYWZ010000142.1:0-315 GCF_036290945.1 Streptomyces sp. BE303 | reverse complement strand
TTTTTTTGGTTGTGTGTTTGTTTTTTTTTTGTTTTTTTTTTGTTTGGGTGTTTTGTTGGTTTTTGTTTTTTGTTTTTTTGTTTTTGTTTTTTTTTTTTTTTTTGTTTTTGTTTTGTGTTTTGTTTTTTTTTTGTTGTTTTTTTTTTTTTGTTTGGGTTGTTTTTGTTGTTTTTTTTTTTTTTTTTTTTTTTTTTGTTTTTGTTTTTTTGTTTTGTTTTTTGGTTTTGGGGTGGGTTTGTGTTTTGGCCACTATTATAATTCTTTGTGGTTTATTTTTTTTTTTTTTTTTTTTTTTTTGTTTGGGCGCGCCCCCCC
>NZ_JAQYWZ010000141.1:0-327 GCF_036290945.1 Streptomyces sp. BE303 | reverse complement strand
GTTTTTTTTGTGGTTGTTGGGTGGGGGGGGTTTGTTTGTTTTTTTTTTTAGTTGTTTTTGGTTTCCTTTTCTTTTTTTTTTTTTGTTTTTTTGTTGTTTTTTTTTTTTTTTTTGTTGTTGTTTTGTTTTTTTTTTTTTTTTTTTTTTTTTTTGTTTTTTTTTTTTTTTGGTGGGGTTTTTTGGTGTTGTTGTGGGGGGGGTGGTGGTTGGGGGTTGGGTGTTGTTTTGGGTTGTGTTGTTGGGTTGGTGGGGGGGGGGTGGGTTTTTTTTGTTTTTTTTTTTTTTTTTTTTTTTTTTTTTTTTTTTTTTTTTTTTTTTTTTTTTTGT
>NZ_JAQYWZ010000140.1:0-483 GCF_036290945.1 Streptomyces sp. BE303 | reverse complement strand
TTTTTTTTTTGTGGTTGGTGTGGGGGGTGGTGGTGGGTGGGGGTTGTTTTGCTGGGGGGGGGGGGGGGGCGGGGGGGGGGGGGTGTGGGCGTGGCGGTGGGTGGGCGGGGGGGCGGGCGGCGCGCCCCCCCCCCCACGCGCCCCCCCCACCCCCCCCCCCCCGCCCCCCCCCCCCCCCCCCACCTCGTACTAGCCGTACTCGTGCAACCGGCAGGTGATGGGGTCTCGGGGGTGCAGGGTCTGCGGCTCCGGTTCGCCCCTTACGCCGCCGGGGCGTTCCGGGCGGCCGTAAGAACGGAATAGGCGCGGGGAAGGAAACCTGGTATAACACCGTGTATTTCGCGGTGGGTCGCCGAACAGTAAAAACGGGGGGGGGGGGGGGGGGGGGGGGGGGGGGGGGGGGGGGGGGGGGGGGGGGGGGGGGGGGGGGGGGGGGGGGGGGGGGGGGGGGGGGGGGGGGGGGGGGGGGGGGGGGGGGGGGGG
>NZ_JAQYWZ010000139.1:0-535 GCF_036290945.1 Streptomyces sp. BE303 | reverse complement strand
TCAACGGCAAGGACGTCGGCGCCCTCGCCGTCCAGACCATGTACGACAAGCTCAAGAACAGCAAGGACTTCCCCAAGGAAGCCTTCGCCCCCACCACCATGGTCGACGCCACCACCTGGAAGACCGCCGGCGTCACCTGCACCTGACACCCCCGGGAACGGCCGTCCGCGCCCCCGGCCCCTTTGCCGCCGGGGCCGGAGGCGGTATCCCCCTTCCGTCGAACCGACCCGTCGACACGGCACCGACCCCGACGCGGTGCCTCCCGTTCGACGGGCCCTCCGACCCGCCCGCCCGACCGAAGGCGACCATGATGAGCGAAGCTCACGTCACGAGTCCGAATCCCTACCCGCCCTCCGTTCCGCCGCCTGCGGGGACGGCCGGTGTGCACCAGGTGACCAAGCGGTTCGGCGCGGTACGGGCCCTCGGCGGAGTCACCCTCGACTTCCCCGCCGGTCAGGTCACCGCCCTCATGGGCGAGAACGGCGCGGGCAAGTCCACCCTCCTCAAGATCCTCACCGGCGACCACCAGCCCACC
>NZ_JAQYWZ010000138.1:0-378 GCF_036290945.1 Streptomyces sp. BE303 | reverse complement strand
GCGAGGAGGTGGGTTCGTCGAAGGCGATGACTTTGGCGTCGCCGGTGAGGGCGCGCAGGATTTCGACGAGTTGGCGTTGGGCGGGGGTGAGTTGGGAGCCGAGGAGGTCGGGGTCGAGGACTTTGTCGAAGCCGAGGCGTGTGAGGTCGGCCGTGATGCGGCGGCGTAGTTCGGTGCGGTCGAGGCGTCGGCCGGTTTTGCGGGGCTGGGAGCCGGCGTAGCCGGTCTCGGCGACGGAGACGTGGGGGATGATCTCCGGTTCCTGCGGGATGTTGGGGATCCCGGCGGCTCGGGCCTGGGCGGGTGTCGCCAGGTCCTCCCGCTCGCCGTCGAGGACGACGTGGCCCTCGGTGGGCTGGTGGTCGCCGGTGAGGATCT
>NZ_JAQYWZ010000137.1:0-352 GCF_036290945.1 Streptomyces sp. BE303 | reverse complement strand
AAGTCGGACCGGCCGACTTCCTGTGCGCGCGGTGGGGCGGGCCCGGAACAGGACGATGCCGGCCTTCGAGAGGAGTCTCGAAGGCCGGAATCACGGCAGCGGAGTCGGGCTCAGCTCACCGAGGAGTAGGCGATGATGCCCCGGCGCACCGCCAGCAACAGGCGCCCGTCCGGGGTGACGTCGAAGGAGACCGGCAGCACGGCCGGCAGTGCGTGCTCGGTGTACACCACGCGTCCGACGGGCACGGCCGGACCACCGTCCCCGGCCTGTACGCCTGCGGCGAGGTGGCGTGCACCGGGGTGCACGGCGCCAACCGGCTGGCCTCCAACTCGCTGCTGGAGGGCCTGGTCTT
>NZ_JAQYWZ010000136.1:0-477 GCF_036290945.1 Streptomyces sp. BE303 | reverse complement strand
GCCCCTCCGGCGGCTTTGGCCGTGACCGCGACGACCGCCCGTCGGGTGGCAGTGGCGGTGGGTTCCGTCGCGATGACCGTCCGTCCGGTGGTTTCGGTCGTGACCGTGACGACCGTGGCGGCGGCTTCCTTGGCCGTGACGACCGCCCCTCGGGTGGTAGCGGTATCGGAAAACCACTCCGCTAAAATCGAAACACCAAAGGAAAACGGCTATGCCGTCACGACCGCCACTCGCGTGGTCGCTGTGGAGGTTACCGTGGCCGCGACGATCGCCCGTCCGGCGGCGTCTCACGTCTCACTGACGTCCGTGGCGGCAATGGCGGCGATAACCGTGGCCGTCACGACCGCCCCACCGGCGCTCCGCCGGTCACGGTCGAGGCTTACTCGGCCTCTACCGCCGGAGGGGCGGTCGTCACGGCCACGGTAACCGCCACCACTGCCGCCGGACGGGCGGTCGTCACGGCCACGGAAGCCGCCG
>NZ_JAQYWZ010000135.1:0-2619 GCF_036290945.1 Streptomyces sp. BE303 | reverse complement strand
TCGCCCGCGACTACGAAGCCCTCCCGGCCCGATCCGAAGCCATGATCCACGTCGCGATGATCAGCCTCATGACCCGCCGCCTCACCGGCGAAACGACCCCCACCTGGCACGGAACCTGACCTCGACAACCAGGAGCGAAACGCCCACTTAGCGTCCCCCTCTACCAGAGGGACGGCGTGCCGGGCGATGATCAGGGCCGCGTTCAGGTCCCGGTCGATCGTCAGGCCGCAGGTGGTGCAGTGGTACTCCCGTTCGGACAGGGACAGTTCGGATTTCACTGTCCCGCAGGCCGAGCAGGTCTTGCTGGACGGGTGCCAGCGGTCAAGGACCGCGAGGCGTGACCCGTACCAGGAAGTCTTGTAGGAGAGCTGTCGGCGCAGCTCTTCGGGCGTGGCGTCCAAGACGGCGCGGTTGAGGCCGGCTTTCTGCCGAACGCGGCGGCCAGGGGCTTCGACGGTGCCACGGGCAGAGCTGGACATACCGGTGACATTGAGGTCTCCGAGCTGGGCGAACGCTACCCGGCCGTGGTCCGCACCTGGCGGGCGGCCTGGAGCGAGTTCACGCCCTACCTCGCGTTCCCGCCCGCGATAAGGACGGTCGTCTACTCGACGAACATGGTCGAGTCGATCAACTCCCGCTTGCGCAAGGCCACCCGCAACCGTGGCCATTTCCCCTTCGAACAGGCCGCGTTGAAGGTGCTCTACCTCGCGGTGCGGGAGCAGATCGCCCCCAGGGCACACGACATCAACCACGTCGCCGCACACTGGAAGGAGGCGCTGAACCAGTTCTCACTATTCTTCGAGGACCGGCTCAGCATCCGATAACCACAAAGGACTTACACAAGATCGCTTACACGCCCGGCCGGCTTCTTCGGTGCCGGTGGGGCGGTCGGTCGCATCACGCCGTCGCCTTCGGCCCCGCTGAGGATGCGCTGTGTGGCCGGGTAGTCCCGGACCACGGTCTCGGGGATCCACTGGTAGCCGTCCCAGCGCATGATCAGGCGGGGCTCGTTCCTGCCGGCCGCTGTCGGCGGTCAGGCGGAGGACCTTCAGTTTGCCGACCGGGCGGAGCTTCGCCTTCCTGCGGGCGGCCCACTGCTCCAGGGGTTCTTCGTCGCTCACGCGCTCTTCCTCGTGGTGGTGTGCCTCATCGACGGCCGTTGGGTGTTCAGGCGGTGGCGGCGGCGATGCGCTCCCGGGTGGTGCGGGCCAGGGGAGCGCCGGGTACCGCGGCAAGTTCGGCGTCGAGTTCGCGGAGGCGGTCAGTGATCCGGGTGGAGTCGACGTGGCCGAACAGGTGGAGGGCGTTGTAGGTCGCGGTGTCCGCGCCGTCGAGGTCCCCGGATCGGACGTAGGCACGTGCCAGGGCGATCTGGTCGAAGGCCCGGCTTCGGGTCCGCTCGGCGGGGCGCAGTGCGGTGCCTGCCTCGATGCTGGTGATCGCGTTCCGGGCGCGGTCGGCGTCGTGTTCGGCGGCGATGAGTTCGCAGACGCCGACGGTGACCTCGTACTCCGCACGGTCGAACCAGAGGACCCACGTTGGGGGTTCGGTGTCGTTGTCGAGGGCGTGTTCGGCGGTCGCGATGGATCGTTGGGCGGCGGGGAGGTCGCCGAGGGTGGCGTGGCAGCGCGCTTCGAGGATGGCGAGGACTGCGCGGAGGCGGTCGGCGGGGAGCTTGCGGGTGCCGTACATGCCGGCCTGAACGAGTTCGAGGGCGTCGGTCGGCCGTCGTAGGTGGTTGGCTTGCCGGGCAAGGCAGTTGAGGAGGTGGCCGGCGATGGCAGCTCCGGCGGGGCCTGCGGCCTTGGCGGCTTGGAGGCCGAGCAGGAGGTAGTGCTGCGCCTCGGCGTGCCGTCCTACGTCGTGGGTCATCCATCCGGCGACGGAGGCGAGGTCGGCGACGGCGACGAACAGCTCCCGGCCGACTTCGTCGCTGGCCCGGCCCTGCTTGACCATGGTGGTGATGTCCTGGAGCTGGCCGACGACGGCGCGCCGGCTGAGGCCGCCGCCGTGCGCGTTGTCGAGCCTGCGGAAGGCGTCGGTGGTGTCCCTGATCCGCAGGACATCGGACATGCCGAGGCGGCCGGGGCGGGTGGGGGTGGGCAGTTCGGTGTCGGGTAGGTGCAGCCAGGGCTGTACGGCGGCGGTGAGTTCGGGGCCGGTGAGGAGTCTGGCGGTGGTGGAGGTGGTGTCGTCGGTCATGGCGTCGCTCCGGGTGGTGTCGAGGATCGCTGCGACGACCGCCGCCGCCGACCACCCCGCGGCGGGGCCGACCGAGGGGCGGCCGGTCATCCCGATGTCGGCGGGCGCGAGGCGCACCGGGGGGTTGCAGAGGCGTCCCAGGGCTGTGGCCAGGTACTCGGTTACCGGCTCGCGGGGTTCCTCTCCCCGAATCCACCGGGGGACGCGGGAGCGGTCGGGTTGGATGTCGCGTCGGCCGTGCTCCTGGGCCACCCGCGCGACTTCCCGCACCACCTTCTAGTAGTACTTCGTTAACTTGTATTGATCTTGGTCGGCCTGTCGGGCATCCTGGTCGGCGTGAACTTGGGGGAGATTGAGCAACTCCGTGGCGAGTTGGCCGCGTTCGTGGCTGAGGTGTTCGCATCGGTGCCGCGGAAG
>NZ_JAQYWZ010000134.1:0-403 GCF_036290945.1 Streptomyces sp. BE303 | reverse complement strand
CTCCTGCCAGTACCGCTGGTGCTGGAAGGCGTAGGTCGGCAGCTCGGCCGGTCGGACGCCCGTGAACAGCGGCGACCAGTCGACCGGGACTCCGTTGACGTGCAGGGTCGCGAGCGCCGTGAGCACGGTGGTGACTTCGTCACGGTCGCGGCGCAGCAGCGGCGCCGTGACGGCGTCGGGCTGCTGGACGAGCGCGGACAGCTCGCCGTACTGGCCGAGTTCGACGTACCTGGTGACGCCGTCGAGGGCCGCGAGGGCGTCTGCGAAGCGGACCGGCTTGCGGACCTGGTCGACCCAGTACTCCGGGTCCGACCACTGCCCGACACCGACCGGGCGGCCGGTCACCGACGACACCGCCGGGACCGAAGGCTCGGCGAAGGACAACCCACGCACCACGGCGCGG
>NZ_JAQYWZ010000133.1:0-359 GCF_036290945.1 Streptomyces sp. BE303 | reverse complement strand
CCGAGGCGAGGATCCGCTTCCAGGCGGCGGGGGTGTCCACCGGCCAGCCGAGACGGCGGCAGACGCCCTCCTTCCACTCCTCGCCGCGCGGGACCCCCGGCCAGACCCGGATCAAGACAAACCACTCCTACACGGACACCCAGAACACCACGTAGATCTGTCCAACCACGAGCACGGACACGCAGTAGAACCGGGAGGAGATCCCGTGCTACTTCGTACCGTGCAGCAGTCCTGTGTCGTCCTCCCCGTCTGGCCGGCCGTCCCGCGCGGCGAGGAGTGGCAGGAGGGCGTCTGCCGCCGTCTCGGCTGGCCGGTGGACACCCCCGCCGCCTGGAAGCGGATCCTCGCCTCGGTGGACT
>NZ_JAQYWZ010000132.1:0-302 GCF_036290945.1 Streptomyces sp. BE303 | reverse complement strand
GTTTTTTTTTGTTTTGTTTTTTTTATGTTTTTTTGCGGTTGCTCTGTTGTTTTTTTGTGGGTGTTTGGGGCGCCGCGGGGCTTGGGTGTTGGGTTGTGTTTTTGTTAGGTGGGTTTTTGGTGGGGTTGTCTGTTGTTTGTGGGGTTTTGTTTGGTTGGGTTTTTTTTTTTTTGGTTTTTTTTTTTTTTTTTTGTGTGGTTGTTTGTTTTTTTGTGTTTGTGGGTGTGGTTGTGGTGTTGCGGCGGGTCGGGGTGGGGGGGGGGGGGGTTGGGGGGGTGGTGGGGGGGGGGGGGGGGCGGGCC
>NZ_JAQYWZ010000131.1:0-572 GCF_036290945.1 Streptomyces sp. BE303 | reverse complement strand
TCAACGGCAAGGACGTCGGCGCCCTCGCCGTCCAGACCATGTACGACAAGCTCAAGAACAGCAAGGACTTCCCCAAGGAAGCCTTCGCCCCCACCACCATGGTCGACGCCACCACCTGGAAGACCGCCGGCGTCACCTGCAGCTGACACCCCCGAAGCCGGCCGGTCCCTCTCCCCCCGGGGAACGGCCGCCTGCCCCTTCGGCCCCGGCCCCTGCGCCGCCGGGGCCGAAGGCGGCACCGCCCCCACCGCCCCAGGACATCACCAGGAACCTCCCGCCCCAGTGGGCGCACGGCCGGCCGACCGCGTGCCCTTCCCTACCCTCGCCACACTTCTCAAGGAACTCCCATGAGCAAAGCCCACGACCCGACTCCCGACCCTCGCCCGCCCAGCGACCCGGGCTCCGCAAGATTCGCCGGCGTCCACCAGGTCACCAAGCGGTTCGGCGCGGTACGGGCCCTCGGCGGAGTCACCCTCGACTTCCCCGCCGGTCAGGTCACCGCCCTCATGGGCGAGAACGGCGCGGGCAAGTCCACCCTCCTCAAGATCCTCACCGGCGACCACCAGCCCACC
>NZ_JAQYWZ010000130.1:0-5071 GCF_036290945.1 Streptomyces sp. BE303 | reverse complement strand
GGGCGCCCGCCCGGCTCCAAGAACCGCCGCCCCGCGAACCGCTACGACGTGGGCCTGCTCCTGGCCACCGGCGAGCCCTACCGCCGACCGGCTCATCACAAGGTCGGCACCAAACCCCGCCGCACCGGATAAATCACAAGGTAAGTGATCAACTGACGTGGTGCGCCCCTCGGGCAGTGGCATGTTGGCAGCATGGCGCCGCACCTCCGGTCGGCCGGGCCGGATAGTTCACAGCTGACCATGGACCATGTTTAGTATATCGGATACTCTCTGTTTCATTGCTGACAGCGTAGAGGCCGGCCGCCTGAACCCCAGCAAGGTTCATCGCCCGGTGCCGACCCTGGTGCGACGGTAACCCCCACCCTCTGCACCTGAGCGTAGGGATAACCGCATTCCCCGCCCGATCCTCCTCGAACTGCTGCGGTCCTGCGCTGATCGGGCCGCCGCCGACGGCCACCCGTCGCTCGGCTGCGTCCGCCCCTCGGTGTCACCAGAGCACGTCACCCCCACCTCCCGGAGGCGAGAAATGTCCACCCCCGAGCCGCGCCCGATCAGCCGCAGATCCATCCTGCGCGGCGCCGCCGGCGCCGGCGCCCTGATCACCATCGCGAGCGCCACCTCGGCGGCCGCCGCCACCAGCGGCAACTACACCATCCGCTTCGACCAGCCACGGAGACAGACGATCCTCGGGCTCGGGTTCGAGATCCAGTCCGACTCCATCGGCTCGAACAACAACGGCCTGCCCGACTCGTTCAGCAGCGTCCCCTACGACCTGACCCCCGGCGAACGGGATCGCTTCTACCAGCAGATGCTCAAGGGCGGCCGCGCCGACCGCGGCTTTCGCTACTGCCGCCTCGGCCTCGGCTTGTACTTCCGTGGGACCGATCCCACCGGAAAGCACCTCCAGAACCGCTACCCCGGCCAGGCCGAACTGCTCGCCGACATGATCAGTAGGTCCGGCATCGAGGGCGTCGCGGCCGAGTACTGGTCGCCGCCCCCCGGTTTCAAGAGCAACAACTCCTTCGTCGCGGGCAAGCTGGCATCTTTCACTCCGGCCTTCCTGGACGAGCTCGGCGACGCCATGGTCGGTGACCTCGACTACCTGACGGCCCGCGGTGTGCCGATCTCGATGTGGGGCCTGCAGAACGAGCCGAGCGGGATCGCGGCCTACTCGACCTGCCAGTACACGCCCGCCGAGTACGTGCAGACGTTCAAGGCCGTCGCTCCCAAGATCAAGGCCAAGTATCCGAACGCCCTCATCCACTCCAACAGCCAGGGTGGCTGGATGGACTCCCTGGGCCAGGCCACCGTCGCCGACCCCCAGGCACTCGCCGCAGTGGACGCCTGGACCTTCCACCGGGTCGGCACACAGAGCACCGAACAGATCCCGGCCGGCCGCTACACCGCCGGCGCTCTGGGCAAGCCCGTGTTCAACAACGAGTTCGAGTACCTCGACAACCAGACCAGCGACGCCCGGACGCTGAACACCGCCCAGTCCATCATGAACTGGATGACGTTCCAGGACGCGCCGACCTGGTTCTGGCTCCACGCACTCAAACCCACCACCAACGTCGAGGCGGACGGCTACGCCCTCGGCTACTGGCGCCCCCCGACCGACACCGACTTCAGCCACCACCCCAACATCGCCCCCGGACACTGGGACTTCATCCCCCGCAACTGGAACGCCATCGCCGGCTTCGTCCAGTTCATGCCCTGGAACTCGGTCCGCTACCACGTGGACGAGCCACTGCTGCGCTACCAGCTCTCCCCGCAGTGGGGCTACCAGGACCTGCCATCGCCCAGTCGGCGGATCATGGCGTGGAAGACCCCGGAGGGCAAGCCGGTCTTCGCGATCACCAACTCCTCCAGCACGCCATACACCTTCACCGTCGACACCCAGACCGCCGCCACCTTCCGCGGCCTGCGCTACGGCCCCAGCACCAACAACCTCTTCATCAGCAACAAAACCGGCCCGCAGCTGACTATCACCGTCCCGCCGCTGTCGATCGAGTTCTGGATCCGCACGCCCTGACCGAAACCACCACCCCAGGCCCCCTGTGCCGCGGACGGCACCGTCAGCTCGTCCGCGGCACAGGGCCGTTGAAGCCGGCCGCACTGCGGCCGATCGTGTGTACGCAAGGCCTACGACCACGGAGGCGACCCGCATACCCTGCTTGACGGGGATCGATCGGCGGCGGCACTGGAGCCCGGTCAGCGCTCACCGCTCCGTTGGCGCACGTGGAAAGGAGCCGGCTGCTCCTGGAGGGATCGCCGTCCGGCATCGGTACCGCCGGGCGGTAGCAGCATCCGGTCGACGGTTCGCCTGTGCGCGAGCGGCCCCGGCCGACCACGCGCAGGGGGAGGGATCTCCGTTGCGGGCGGCGGCGCGGGAGCCGTGGTGATACCGCCGGTCGTGCCGGTCCCTGATTCCCCGGAACAGGTCGAGAGGGACGGGTTACACCGGCCCGGCCGCCGCAGACCCGTGCGCCATACGGTCGCCGGTGCGGTCCGCAGTCTTGGGATCCGTCTGGACGAGCGCCGTCCTCGCGAGCCGGAAGCGACGGTTGAGTTCGCGCATCTCCTCGTACCGGTGCCGGCACTTCGCGCAGGCGTCGAGGTGGCGGACCAGGCGTTCGGGCTTCCTGCGGGCGGGGTGGCGGGCGAGTGCCGCGAGCTGCGCGGTGCGGTCCGCGCACCCCGGGGAGGAATTCGCAGCTTGGAGGTGGGCCATCAAGTAGGCGCGACGCAGACCTTCGCGTGCGCGGGACACCAGTGACGAGGCGCCACTGCTGGTGAGTCCGAGCAGGCGGGCGACCTCCACAATAGGCCGCTGCTCGACCGCGGAGTGCTGCAACGCCGCGCGCCAGCGCTCGGGCAGTGTGTGATAGGCGGCGCGGACCAGGTCGTGGTCGATGGCGGCTTCGAGAATCTGGTCGGGCGGTGGGACGGAGGTGTGCCGATCGGCCCGCATCCCGACGTCGGCGGTGGGGAAGGTATGGCGCTCCGCGCTCCCCCACGCCGTCGCCGTGTTGCGTACCACCGTCATGAGGTAGGGCCGCCAGTCTCCGGTGGGGCCGTGGCCCGATCGCACGGCGGCGATGACGCGGGTGAAGGCCTCGCTGGCCAGATCCTCGTCACAACCCGTGGTTCCGACGCAACTACGGGCGAAGGCAAGAACGGCTGAGTGATGGCGTGCATACAGCACCGCCACGACCCCGTCCTCTCCGGCCCGCAGGCGTTCCGTCAGTTCTGCGTCACCATCGGGCTCCGCCGTGGGAGGCGAGGTCTCCAGTCCCTCGACGGCCGAGCGAATGCCTGTACGAGGCGCCGGTAGGGGGGCATTCCTGTCGGCACCCGGGAATGAGGAGTGGGTCATCGTGGTCCTCTGACCGTCTGCGTTGATCCGACCAGCAGGGACTCCAACGCCGGTCCTTGCCAACCCGAGTGCCGAAGCCGAAAGCAGGAGGCCGGAGGCCGCCACCCACGGGATGTGAACGGACCCTGACAGGGACCGCGATCGCGGACTGCATCCATGTCGGCCACGGCGCCGCGCACCGATGTGCTTACAGGCCGGATCTGGTGCGACTGCGGCGTAGAGATCCTTACGGACGGGTCGGGTAACGGGCGAGTTGAGGGGTGAGATGACACGGGCCTTTCCACCGCGCCGACGGGAAGGCGTCTGGGGCGGGAAGAGTGGTCTGACGGGACGGCTCGACCGGGTGGGTGCACCAGGCCGCGGGGGGAAGACGGCCTGGTGCACCCGGCATAGGGCCACCGGGCATGCTCGGCTAGACGTGTCGCCACCCTCGGCGCCCGGCAAATCGAACACGCTAAAGGTATTCGATATACCAAGCTAGCGCCAGCGGATGGCGGCGGAAGCCGCCGAGCCAGGCGGTTGGGTCGGCCGCGCGGCGAGGTGCCTGCCCGTGACAGGTCCTTTCCGCGCGGCCTCCCGCCGAACCGGACATGACAGTTTCCTGGTCATCCGGCTCTCCAGTGATCACGACGTGAGTGATCTGGCCGTTCGTTCCTTGTGGATGCGGTCATGGCAGGCGGTACAGGCCACGAGGGTCTTGCGCCGCCGGTCGAGCATGACGCGCGCCCAGTCGGACGGCGGCCATCCGGCACGGGCGAGATCGGCCAGGGCACGGACGTGTGTCCGCCAGGAGCCTGGTGATCAGCTCCTTGTGCGGGTAGTCCACCCAGACAGGCCGACGGTCAGTGATCTTCGCCGATCGCTGCTGCTGGAGAGGGATTCCACCGAACCCCGCCACCAGTGGCTTCCTGTTCGTCCGCTCGATCCGGGCCTCGAAGCAGACTCAGGGCCCGTTTGGTGTGTCGATCCTGGCCTTGTGCCTGGCGGCCATCTTCGACACGGTCGAACGGTGCTTGCCCGCTAGCCTGCGCGTTTCACTTCGGGCTGGGAGCGGATGGTGAGCGGGAACGCGAAAGTGCCTTCTGAACTGGGACGATGAGGCTTGTCTAAGTGGTCACCGCTGGAAGTCCTTCGGGGGTTGATCACGTTGCCAGGGCGATGGAGGATTCTTCTTGTCGGTCGGCGGATGTGTGTCGGTCGAGCCTGGCCAGCAGATCGTTCAGGTCGGAGGTGGTGAACTTCCACTGGAAGGGCTGTGCCGTGGCGTTGTAGCGGTCTTCGAACCTTCGGAGCCGGTCTCGGACCTGAGCCAGGTCCGTGAAGTCGTTGGGTTGGACGACCTTGCGCTGGACGATCGAGAAGAAGATCTCGATCTGGTTCGTCCAGGACGCGTGTACGGGGGTGTGGACCATGACCGCGTTCGGAAACGCCTTGGTCAGGCGATCGATGGCTCTCTTCCCCCTGTGTGAGGAGCCGTTGTCCACGACCCAGAAGACGCGTCTCGCGCTGGCGTAGGGCTCGGTGGTCATGACCTGGGCGACCAGGTTCATGAAGGTGTCGCGCGTCAGACTTTGTGGCAGGGCTTGTTTCTTGCGGGTCCTGCCCTGTGAAGGAGTCTGATCGATCATGGTGAGGCCGCCGGTGTTGCCGCCGGAGGAGAAGGTCCGGATCGTGCTGTCGATCCTGGCCGGTGAG
>NZ_JAQYWZ010000129.1:0-1634 GCF_036290945.1 Streptomyces sp. BE303 | reverse complement strand
TGAGGACGGTGCGTGGGACCGGGTCCTGCTCTCGGCCGCGGAGCTGTACGTCCGCGGGGTCGGGGTGGACTGGTCGGCGGCGTTCGCCGACGCCGGCACCCTGCGGCCCTCCGACCTCCCCACCTACCCCTTCCAGCACGAACGTTACTGGCTGGAGACGCGTCCCACCGCCGACGTGGGCGCCGCCGGGCTGGCACCCGTCGGGCACCCGCTGCTGGGTGCGGCCGTGTCGCTGCCGGAGGGCGGGTCGGTGCTCACCGGCCGGCTGGAGCAGCGGGACCACTCGTGGCTCGCGGACCACGCCGTCGCCGGGACCGTCCTCGCCCCGGGGGCAGCGCTGCTGGAGCTGGTCTCGCGGGCCGGTGACGAGGCGGGCGCCCCCGCCGTCGACGAGCTGGTGATCGAGGCTCCGCTCGTCGTCCCCGAGCGTGGTGCCCTGCACCTGCACGTGCGGGTCGACGCGCCGGAGGACGACGCGCCCGATGCCCGGCGTCCGTTCGCCCTGTACTCGCGGGCCGAGGGCGGCGAGGGGGCCTGGACGCGGCACGCCAGCGGCTTCCTCGGCGGGGAGGCCGGGCCGGGCGCCGCGGCCCCCGGCCCGTGGCTTCCGGCGGGTGCGGAGCCGGTCGCGCTGGACGGCTTCTACGAGCGGCTGGCCGAGCGGGGCTTCGTCTACGGCCCGGCGTTCCAGGCGCTGCGGGCCGCCTGGCGGCACGACGGCGAGGTGCACGCCGAGGTGGCGCTGCCCGCCGGCCTGGCTGCCGCCGGCTACGGGATCCACCCCGTGCTGCTGGACGCCGCGCTCCAGGCCACCAACTTCCTGGCCGTCGCCGAGCCGGAGCCGGGGCACGTCCTGCTGCCGTTCGCCTGGAACGACGTGGCCCTGTTCGCGTCGGGGGCCACCGCCCTGCGGGTGCACGCCCGGCAGACGGGTCCGTACGCGTTCTCGCTCGTCCTCACCGACCCGGCCGGACTGCCGGTGGCCTCGATCGGGTCGCTGTCGCTGCGGCAGGTGCCGGTCGACCGGCTCACCGCCCTCGGGGCGGCCGGGGCCGAGCACCTCTACAGCGTCGCCTGGGCGCCGCTCGCCCCGGTCGCGGAGGCCGGGACGGCCGTCCCGGCGGTGCTGGACCTCACCGGCGAGCCGGCGGTCGGGCCCGAGGGCGCCCGCGCGCTGCTCGGCCGGGTCGCGACCTTCCTGCACGACGGGCTCGCGGATCCTGCCCGGGCCGGCGAGACGCTGGTCGTCGCGACCGGGCTGCCCGACGCGGACCCGGCGGTCAACGCGGTGTGGGGGCTGGTCCGTTCCGTCCAGCACGAGCAGCCCGGCCGCGTCCTCCTCCTCGGTGGCGAGGGAGCGGCGTTCCCCGCCTCGGCGGTGGAGCCGTCGGCCCTGGGGGGCCTGCTGGCGTCGGGTGAGTCGCAGGTGGTGTGGCGTGACGGTGACGCGGTGGTGCCGCGCCTGGTGCGTGCGGCCGTGTCCGGGTCCGTCGGGGTGTTGGATCCGGCGGGGACGGTGTTGGTGACGGGTGGGACGGGGACGTTGGGCGGGTTGGTGGCTCGGCGTCTGGTGGAGTCGCACGGGGTGCGTCATCTGTTGTTGGTGAGTCGGCGTGGTGGTGCGGCGCCGGGTG
>NZ_JAQYWZ010000128.1:0-2593 GCF_036290945.1 Streptomyces sp. BE303 | reverse complement strand
TCAGGTACCGGACCCCGTCCGACGTGGAGCGCCAGGCCCGGGTTGCACGGACTCTCCCTACTGAAAGTAGGACGTGCTCTGGTAGCACCACTGACGCCTGACGAGAGATCATCTCCCTCGCGACAGGAAGAACAGTACCAGCCCGGAACGGCCGTCCGAACCACGGGAGAACCCCGGACGGCCTCCCGGAGCACCCCGGGGGTCGGTCAGGCGGTGAGACCGAACCGGCGGCCGGGACGCCGGTCACGGAGCCGCGGACGCCGGCGGGGGTGCGGACGCCGCAGGGCCGCGAGGACGGCGAAGGCGAGGGCTGCGGCGGTGAAGAGGAGGAGGTGGCCGGCCTCCGGGGCGGGGCCGGCCCACCCGAGGGTGCCCCGGCGGTGTTCGACGAACCCGTTGTGGAAGAGCCAGGCGGCCAGGCCGACCAACGGGGCGGCGGACGGGCGCGAGCAGCGGCCGACGGCGGCGCACAGCACCGCGTAGCCGGCGAGCGCGACCCAGGTGGCGCGGAGCTCGCCGAGCACGGCGAGGAGCGGGACGAGTGCGGCGGAGGCGGTCAGGGCGACCGCGCCGGACATCGCGGGCCGGAGGCGGGTGCTCATGCCGTCACCGGCATCCGGACGCGGTGGTGGCGCCGGAGCGCCTCCAGCTCGCGCTGGAGCGGCGGCTTCGGGACGGCCAGCACCGGGCAGGCCGCGTGCCGGACGCAGTAGGCGGTGACCGACGGGCGCAGCGCGCGGGCGAGCGCGCCCCGGCTGCCGGCGCCGAGGACGAGCAGGTCGCCGGGCCGGTCGGCGCAGCGGACCAGAGCCTGCCCGGTCTCGCCCCGGACGGCCACGCCGCGCAGCCGGACGCCCGCCGGGGTGCCGCCGAAGGCCTGGTCGAGGGCCTCGCGCAGACGGGCCGCGGCGGCGTCGCGGCAGGCGGTGAGCAGCGGCGGGCACGGGGAGCGGCGGTAGCCGAACTCGCCGCCGACGGGGGTCCAGCAGTGCACCGCGAGGACCTCGGCGTCGAGGCGGCGGGCCTCGGCGACGGCTCGGTGCAGGGCGGCGAGGCTGCCGAGCGAGCCGCTGAGTCCGACCACGATCCGGCCCCGGCCGCCGTCGCCCTGCCCGCCGTGCTGCTCGTCGCTCTCCTGCCCGTTCCACGGGTCGATCGGGAGGTCGATCGGCTCGTCCGCGTGGGTGCCGGCGCCGCTGTCCGCCATGGCCCTGTCCGTCCTTCCGGCTGGCTGTTCACTGGTGTGGTGCTCAGCTCCAGCCAATCCCCGGCGGAGGGGGGAAGGGCCGTTCGTTGACGGAGCCCTGACGCGCGGGGCGCCGGTCCGTACGGGTTCCTGACGCGGGCGGCGGCGGCGCGGGCCCGGGAACGGGTCAGGCGCCGGGCCCGTCCGCCTCCCACAGGTCGGCGAACATCTTGTCCAGGTGCTCCTCGCCGATCGGCGGCACCGGCAGCGGGTGGGTGGCCCGGGTGCGGAAACCGTCGAGCAGCAGGGCGAGGTAGCGGCGCCAGAGGTCGGGACGGAGGTCGGTGGCGGCGGGCAGCGCGCGGCAGAGCGGGCCGAGCATGAAGAGCAGGTCCATGGTGACGACGTCGGTCCGCATGGTGCCCTGCTGCTGTGCGCGGGCGACCAGCACGCCGACCGTCTCGGCGTTGCGCCGACTGATCTCGATCATCCCGGGGACGGTGGGGATGGCCTGGGTGACCAGGTCGTTGATGCCCCGGTCGGCGGCGACCAGTTCGAAGATCCGCTCGAAGTAGCGCTCGACGGCGCCCCAGGCGTCCTCGTCGGCCAGCGCCTGCGCACCGGCGTCGCCGAGCAGCGTCGCGGCGTCCGCGAACACCTCGGCGACGAGGGCCTCCCGGGTCGGGAAGTGCCGGTACAGCGTGGCGTTGCCGACGCCCGCCTCCTTGGCGATCTGGTCGAGCGGCACGTCCAGCCCGTGCCGGGCGAACAGGTCGCGGGCGGTGGTCAGCAGCAGATCGCGGTTGCGCTGCGCATCGCGCCGCAACCGCACCGGGGGGTTCGCGCCGCCTGCGCCGCTCGCTGCCATCCCCCGACCCTAGCAACCTGGGCGTTTTCCGCCGGAAACGCCGCCCGCCACCCGGCCGGCCGGCACCCCGGCGACGGACCCGGGCGACAGACCGCCGTGACGGACCCCGGCGACGGGCCGCGCCGGTACGGCGGCGGCGTACGGGGGGCGTCCGGTGGAAGATCAGGTGGCGGTCGGAGCGGGCGGGGACCGGGGGTGACCTGCGGGGGCCCCGCCCCTCCGGCCGGCCGGGGCCGGCGCCGTCCTTCCGGGAGCCCACGGGCCTGCGGAGGATCCTGGAGAAAGGTCCGACTCGTCGACCTCACAAGGGAGTTGCCCGCATGATCCGCCTCGCCTACCGGACGCTCTCGGCCTTGGCGCTGAGCTCCGCCCTGGTCCTCGCGGCCACCCCGTCAGCCCTCGCCGACCCGCCCCAGCCGATCCCCGTGCCCCCGCCCGCCGCCACCGACATCGTCGGCGTCGGCGCCCAGGTCACGGAGTCGCTCTTCAACCAGCTCTCCACCGACTACAACGCCTCCCTCACCGCCGCCGGCAACACC
>NZ_JAQYWZ010000126.1:0-595 GCF_036290945.1 Streptomyces sp. BE303 | reverse complement strand
GGCTTTGCGTTCCTCGGGGGCGAGGCCGAGGCCGGCGCGGATGGCGTCGCCGGGGTGGCCGGAGCGCAGGGTGCGGCCGTCGAGGGTGACGGTGCCGGAGCGGAGGGGCTGGTCGCCGGCGAGGGCGAGGGCGAGTTCGGAACGTCCGGCGCCGATGAGTCCGGCCAGGCCGACGACCTCGCCGGCGTGGATGCGCAGGTCGATGCCGGTGACGTGGTCGGTGGTCACGGCGCGGACATCCAACACGAGGCGGTCGGTGGCGACGCGTTCGCGGGTGAACATGGCGGACAGGTCCCGGCCGACCATCAGCCGCACGAGGTCGCCCTCGCTGGTGGTGGCGGCGTCCTGGACGCCGGCGAGGGCGCCGTCGCGCAGCACTGCGATGCGGTCGGCGAGCTGGAAGATCTCCTGCATGCGGTGGGAGACGTAGACGACGGCTACGCCTTGGTCGCGTAGGCGGCGGATGAGGGCGAAGAGCGCGTCGACCTCGTGTTCGGACAGCGAGGAGGTGGGTTCGTCGAAGGCGATGACTTTGGCGTCGCCGGTGAGGGCGCGCAGGATTTCGACGAGTTGGCGTTGGGCGGGGGTGAGCTGG
>NZ_JAQYWZ010000125.1:0-282 GCF_036290945.1 Streptomyces sp. BE303 | reverse complement strand
TGGGCGCTGCTCACCCGGTGGCACTCGGCGCGGCGTCGATCCGCCGTGCCGCGCTCGCTCACCGGGCGGTGGTGCTCGCCGGTGACACCGACGAGCTGATGACCGGGCTGGATGCGGTGGTGTCCGGTGCGGGCGGTCTGTTCGGCACCGCACGGGCGGGCCGGGTGGCGTTCCTGTTCACGGGCCAGGGTGCGCAGCGTGCGTCGATGGGCCGGGGGTTGTACGAGGCGTTCCCGGTTTTCGCGGATGCCTTCGACCAGGTGGCGTTGCACGTGGATGCCT
>NZ_JAQYWZ010000124.1:0-372 GCF_036290945.1 Streptomyces sp. BE303 | reverse complement strand
TTGAAGACGGATGCGAATACGGCGGCGCCGTTGGCGGGTGGTGTGTTCGATCTGTGGGAGGAGACGAATGGTGTTCCGGGTCTGCAGACGTCGGGGGTGAACCCGGACACGCAGGTGGGTGCGGCATGTACGACGGGTGCGTATGGTCGGTGTTCTCGGACGGTGGAGGTCGGCACGTATTACTGGCGTGAGACGGCTGCCCCGCCCGGGTATCAGTTGCCTGCTTCGCCGGTGTTCGGTCCGTTGGTTCTGACTCCGGCGAATGCTTAGCTCGGACTTGCGGAGAGGCCGGCAAGTCTGAATCACACCCAGTAGATCTCGGTGGTGGCCGTCTCCTTGACGGCTGCGCGGCCGGCGGCGCGGGGGGGGGGG
>NZ_JAQYWZ010000123.1:0-1181 GCF_036290945.1 Streptomyces sp. BE303 | reverse complement strand
CTCAGCCGAGCTGCTGTTCGATGGCGCGGAGCTTGCGTTCCAACGCGTCCAGTTTCGGCAGTGACAGGGTGTCGTCATCCGCGGTCAGGTCGACGGTGACGGACTCCTCGGGGCCGTCCTCGACGAGACCACCGCGATGGACCTCGGGCCCGGCCACCGACCGGGCCGCCGAGCGGGCCGGCCGCCGGGCGAGGTCGGCCGCGCCAGCCCGCGGCAGACCGCCCGGGTGATCGGGCCCGACCGCCGGGAGAGGGTCCGAACCGCCCTGCCGCCCCTCGGAGGTGACGGCAACGGCGACCCCGGCAAGGGCCCGGCTGCCACGGGCCCGCGAGAACGGTCCACCCCGGCGGGCGATGGCCTTCAGCTCCGCCCGCTCCCGCCGATCGGCGCTACGGGTCCGCAACCTGGCCTCCTGCCTGGCCTCACGCTCCTCCCGAACCTCGTCGACCGCCTCGTCCAGACTCCGAACGTTCTCCAGCAACATCAACGACCAGGCCGCGAACGTCTCACGGGGCGCCCGCAACCACCGCACGATACGGATCTGCGGCAGCGGACGCGGCACCAGACCCTGCTCACGCAACGCCGCCCGACGAGTCTGCTTCAACGCCCGGTCGAACAGAATCGCAGCCGACACGGACATCCCCGCGAAAAACTGCGGCGCACCGTCATGCGACACACCACGCGGCGCGTGCACCCAGTTGAACCACGCCGAAGCAACCGCGAACACCCAGACCAGCAGACGCGACCCCAACGCCGCGTCACCATGACTGGCCTCACGCACCGCGAGCACCGAACAGAACATCGCCGCACCGTCCAGACCGAACGGCACCAGGTACTCCCAACCACCCGACAACCCCAGATTCTCCACACCGAAACCCACCAGACCGTGGAACGACAACGCGGCCGCCACACCCGCACAGCAGAACAACAGCGTGTAGGAGGAGATCCCGTACACCATCTCGCGGCGCCGGCGCCGCTCCTCACCGCGCTCCCAGGAATCGGCCACCTCACCGGACCGACCCGCCCGGCGACTCCGAAGACGCAGAAACATCACCAGCGTGAGCACGGACACCAGGACCGCACCCACGGCCACGGTCCAGGAAAGCTGTATCGGGGTCAGGTTCATAACGGATCGGCCTCGCTGTGGGAATTGAAGGACAGGTCTGATCATCCGAAAAGCG
>NZ_JAQYWZ010000122.1:0-506 GCF_036290945.1 Streptomyces sp. BE303 | reverse complement strand
GTGCTCGATGGCGCTGGTCGGTGGTGTGACGGTCATGCCGACGGCGGATGTGTTCGTGGAGTTCTCGCGTCAGCGGGGTCTGGCGCCGGACGGCCGGTGCAAGTCGTTCGGTGCGGGTGCGGACGGGCCGGGGTGGTCCGAGGGTGTCGGCATGCTGCTCGTGGAGCGGTTGTCGTCTGCGAGGGCTGCCGGTCGGCAGGTCCTGGCGGTGGTGCGGGGCACGGCGGTCAATCAGGACGGTGCGTCGAACGGTCTGACGGCGCCGACCGGTCCGTCGCAGCAGCGGGTGATCCGGGCGGCGTTGGCGCAGGCGGGGTTGAACCCGCAGGACGTCGACGCGGTCGAGGCGCACGGCACCGGCACGTCGCTCGGCGACCCCTTCGAGGCCCAGGCCCTCCTGGCCACCTACGGTCAGGACCGTGACGGTGGTGACCCGCTCTGGCGCGGGGCGGTGAGGGCCAACATCGGCCACACGCTGGCGGCGGCCGGTGGCGCCGGCCGCAGCT
>NZ_JAQYWZ010000121.1:0-237 GCF_036290945.1 Streptomyces sp. BE303 | reverse complement strand
GTGCCGGTGACGGCGGTGGTTCACGCGGCCGGTGTGTTGGACGACGGGATGGTGGAGTCCCTGACCCCGGAGCGCCTGGACGTGGTGTTCCGGGCGAAGGTCGACGCGGCGCGCAACCTTGCCGCCGCGACGGAGGGCCGGGCGCTGAGTGCCTTCGTCCTGTACTCCTCGGTGGCGGGTCTGTTCGGCAACGCGGGTCAGGCCAACTACGCTGCCGCGAACACGTTCCTGGACGCG
>NZ_JAQYWZ010000120.1:0-364 GCF_036290945.1 Streptomyces sp. BE303 | reverse complement strand
TGCTGGGCGCGTGACGACAGCGATGAGCAACCTCACCATCGACACAGACGCCACCCCTACCGGGGTCTTCGCCCCATCAGGCCCTGCCTGGGAGAAGGCGCTCGAGGGTGTCGAGGAGATGCTGGCCCGGAGCCGCCGGCTCTGGGAGACTCCACAGAAGCTGGAGCAGCGGCGTTTCCACGCAGTCGGCGGGGCCCGGTGAGCATCGCGGGCGGTACCGGAGTTCCCCTGCCAGAGACCACGGGGACGTGCATTCACTTCCGGGCCTGCACGCGCGGGCCCCTGCACCGCACGGTCGACCCTCCGCGAGACATCATATACCGACCACCCGTAAGCCGCACCAGTCCCCCGCCCCAGTGATCGA
>NZ_JAQYWZ010000119.1:0-5645 GCF_036290945.1 Streptomyces sp. BE303 | reverse complement strand
GGGGCGGCCGGCATCATCAAGATGGTCCAGGCGATGCGGCACGGCGTGCTGCCCCGCACGCTGCACGTCGACGCGCCCACCCCCCAGGTGGACTGGGCGTCCGGGGACGTGGAACTGCTCACCGAGGCCCGCCCCTGGCCGGCGGTGGACCGTCCGCGCCGGGCGGCCGTCTCGTCGTTCGGCATCAGCGGCACCAACGCCCACGTCATCGTGGAGGAACCCCCCGCCCCCCAGACCTCGTCCGCCCCCCAGACCCCGTCCGTGTCCCAGACCCCGTCCGCGCCCCGGGCCGCACCCGCTCCGGCGGCCGGCCGGGTGGTGCCGCTGGTCGTCAGCGGACCGGACGCCGACGCGCTGCGCCGGCAGGCCGGACGGCTCGGCCGCCACCTGCGGGATCATCCGGACGGGTCCCCGGCCGACCTCGCCCGGTCGACCACCCTGCGGGCCGCGCTGCCGCACCGGGCCGTGTTCCTCGCGCAGCGGACCGACGACGGCCTGGCACGGGCGGCCGACGCGCTGACCGCCTGGGCCTCCGGAGGCCGGGGCGAGGGCATGGTCGAAGGGGTCGCGGTCCGCGGGAAGCGGGCGTTCCTCTTCACCGGCCAGGGCGCGCAGCGGGCGGCCATGGGGGCGGCACTCGCCGCCGAGTTCCCGGTGTTCGCGGACGCGCTGGCCACCGTCACCGCCGCGCTGGACCCGCACCTGGGCGTGCCGCTGGCCGTCGCGCTCCACGACGAGGACCTCGTCCACCGGACCGAGTACGCGCAGCCGGCGCTGTTCGCGGTCGAGGTGGCGTTGCACGCGCTGCTCACGCACTGGGGTGTGCGGGCGGACGTCCTGGTCGGGCACTCGATCGGCGAGATCGCCGCCGCGCACGTGGCCGGGGTGCTGTCGCTCGCGGACGCGGCCACGCTGGTCGCCGCGCGCGGCAGGCTGATGCAGGCCCTACCCGCCGGCGGGGCGATGCTCGCCGTCGGAGCCTCCGAGGCCGACGTCCGGGCGGCGCTCGGCACGCTGGACGTCGCGGCGGTGAACGGCCCGGCGGCCGTGGTGGTCTCCGGGGCCGCGGACGCGGTGGAGGAGGCGGCCGTGCTCGCGGCCGGGCGCGGCTGGAAGACCAACCGCCTGCGGACGAGTCACGCGTTCCACTCCCGGCTGATGGAGCCGATGCTGGCGGAGTTCCGGACCGTCGTGAAGTCCCTGGCCTTCGCCGAGCCGTCGACGCCGGCGGTGTCGAGCGTGACCGGCCGACGGGTGGGACCGGGGGAGTGGACGGACCCGGAGTACTGGGTCGAGCAGGTCCGCCGGCCCGTCCGCTTCGCGGACGCCGTCGGCGCGCTGGACGGCATCGGCACGCTCGTGGAGCTCGGCCCGGACGGCGTCCTGACGGCGCTGGCCCGGCAGCTGCGCCCGGACGCCGTGTGCGTCCCGACGCTGCGCAAGGACCGCGACGAGCCCACCACCGCGCTCACCGCGCTGGGCACGCTGTTCGTCCACGGCTTCCCGGTCGACTGGAGCGCGGTGCTTCCCGGCGCGCGCCGCGTCGACCTCCCGACGTACGCGTTCCACCGGCGGCGGTTCTGGCTGGACGGCCCGGCCGAGGAGCAGCCGGGCACCGAGGGGTGGCGCTACCGCGTCGAGTGGCAGCCGGCGGGCGACGTCCTGACCGCCGGCCCGCCGGCCACCGACCTGCCGGGCACGGACGCCTCGGTCACCGACCTGGCCGGCGCAGAGCCGCGGACCGGCGCCGGGCAGACCACCGAGCCGCAGACCACCGCGCCGCAGCCCGCCGCCGCGCCGGACGGCGCGTGGCTGGTGCTGGGCGACGAGGACGGCGCGCTCGCCGGCGCCCTGCGGGCCGCGGGCACCGAGGTGGTCGCCGAGCCCGGGCCGGCCCTCGCCGGTGTGCTGGCCGCGGTGTCCACCCCGGAGCAGGCCCTCGCGGTCGTCCGGCAGGGCCTGACGGCACCGCACTGGTTCGTCACCCGGCGCGCGGTGGCCACCGGGCCGGACGATCCGGCGCCCGACCCGGGCCCGGCGGCGGTCTGGGGACTGGCCCGGGTCCTCGGCCTGGAGCACCCGGACCGGTGGGGCGGGCTGGTCGACCTGCCCGAACGGCCGGACGCCCCGGCGGCGGCCCGGCTCGTCGCGGTCCTGGCCGGCGGGCTCGGCGCCGAGGACCAGGTGGCCCTGCGGGCGGCCGGCCCGGCGCTGCGCCGGCTGGTCCCCGCGCCCGTGCCCGCCGGCGCCCCGCGCTGGCGGCCCGGCGGCACCCTGCTCGTCACCGGCGGGACCGGCGGCCTGGGCGCCGAGGTCGCCCGCTGGGCCGCGGCCCACGGCGCGCAGCGGCTGGTGCTGGTCTCCCGCCGGGGCGCCGACGCCCCCGGCGCGGCGGACCTGCTCGCCGAGCTGCCCGCGGCGCAGGCGCACGCCTGCGACCTGTCCGACCGGTCGGCGGTCGCGGCCCTGCTGGCCGAGGTCGGTGCGGTGGACGCCGTCGTGCACGCGGCGGGCGTCAGCCGGGACGTGCCGCTGGCCGCCGAGGACGCGGACCACCTGCGCGCCGTGGCGGCCGGCAAGGTCGACGGCGCGGTGCACCTCGACGCGTTGCTGCCGGACGTGCCGCTGATCGTCTTCTCCTCGATCGCGGGCGTCTGGGGAAGCGCGGAGCAGGCCGCCTACGCGGCGGCGAACGCGGCGCTGGACGCGCTCGTCGAGCGGCGCCGGGCGCAGGGCCGGCCCGGGACGGCGATCGCCTGGGGGCCGTGGGCCCGGATCGGCATGGCGGCCGACGACGAGGTCGCCGACCGGCTCCGGTTGCGCGGGCTCACCCCGATGGCGCCGGACCGGGCGCTGGACGCGCTCGGCGTGGCGGTCGGCGCCGGCGACGCGTCGGTCACCGTGGCCGACGTGGACTGGGCGCGCTTCGTCCCCGTGTTCTCCACCGCGCGGCCCCGGCCGCTGCTCACCGGCCTGGCCGCCGACCCGCTCACGGACGGACGGCCCGGCGCGGTCCCCGCCCGCGGGGACGTGGCCGGGCAGCTGGCCGCCCGGCTGGCCGAGGCCGCCCCGGCGGAGCGGGAGCGGATCCTGCTGCGGCTGGTCCGGGACGAGGCGGCGGCCGTGCTCGGCCACGCGTCGGGCGCCGCGGTGGCGCCGGAACGGGCCTTCAACGAGCTCGGCTTCGACTCGCTCACCGCCGTCCAGCTGCGCGACCAGCTGATCGCCGCCACCGGACTGCCGCTCTCGCCGACGCTCGTCTTCGACTACCCGAACGCCGAACGGCTCGCGGGCCACCTCGGGGAGTCCCTCGCGCCCGTGCCGGAGACGGTGGACCTGCCCGACGAGGAGATCCGGCGGGCGCTCGCAGCGATCCCGGTCGAGCGGCTGCGGGAGTCCGGGCTGCTGCCCCGGCTGCTGCGGCTGGCGCCGGTGGAACCGGCCCCGCCGCTTCCGGGGCCGGGCGCGCCCGCCGAGGACCTTGACGCGATGGACGTCGAGGAGCTCATGCGGCTCGCGCTCGGCTCCGCCGCCCCCGACGAGGACTGACGCCCCGGCGCCCGTACCCGCAACCCCCGCCCCCTGCCCGGGGGACCCCGCCCGGCGCCCGGATCCCCGATCCGGGCGCCCCGACCGTCCGACGCCCCGACCGTCCGGCAGACCGGCCCCCGCCCGGGGGCACCTGCCCCGGGCCGGTGCCCCCGGTCACCTTCACCAGCCCCTGTCACCTGTCGCCCGCGACGGAACCCCGTCGCCTCCCACGTGAGCATTTCCGAGGCCCCAGAGCGGCCTGACGAGCGGAGTGGACCATGACCCAGCCGGACGAGAAGCTCGTCGAGGCCCTGCGCAGCGCACTGAAGGAGACCGACCGGCTCCGCCGTCGGCAGCAGGAGGCCGAGGCCCGGGCCTCCGAGCCGATCGCCGTCGTCGGCACGGCCTGCCGCTACCCCGGTGGGGTGCGCGGCCCGGACGACCTCTGGCGCCTGGTCGCGGAGGGCAGGGACGCGGTCGGGGAGTTCCCGACCGACCGGGGCTGGGACCTCACCACGCTGTTCGACGACGACCCCGACGCGCCCGGTACCTCGATGGCGCGCGAGGGCGGATTCCTCCACGACGCCGGTGACTTCGACGCGTCGCTGTTCGGGATCAGCCCGCGCGAGGCCCGCGCCATGGACCCGCAGCAGCGGCTGCTGCTGGAGTGCGCGTGGGAGGCGTTCGAGCGGGCCGGCCTGGACCCGCTGGGCCAGCGCGGCACCCGCACCGGTGTCTTCGCCGGCAGCAACGACCAGGACTACCTGGGCCTGCTCGGCGACCGTCCCGGAGAGCTGGAGGGCCACCTGGGCACCGGCAACGCCTCCAGCGTCCTGTCCGGCCGGCTCGCCTACACGTTCGGCCTGGAGGGCCCGGCGGTCACGGTCGACACCGCCTGCTCGTCCTCGCTGGTCGCGCTGCACCTGGCCGTGCAGGCGCTGCGCAGCGGCGAGTGCGACCAGGCGCTGGTCGCCGGCGTCCTGGTGATGTCGACGCCCGGGACCTTCCTGGAGTTCTCGCGGCAGCGCGCCCTCGCCACCGACGGCCGCTGCCGGTCGTTCGCCGCCGCCGCCGACGGCACCGGCTGGGGCGAGGGCGCCGGGGTGCTGCTGGTCGAGCGGCTCTCCTCGGCGCGGGCCGCCGGCCGTCCGGTCCTGGCCGTGGTGCGGGGCACGGCGGTGAACCAGGACGGCGCCTCGAACGGGCTGACCGCGCCGAACGGCCCGGCCCAGCGGCGGGTCATCCGGGAGGCGCTCGCGAACGCCGGCCTGACGGCGCAGGAGGTCGACGCGGTCGAGGCGCACGGCACCGGGACGACGCTGGGCGACCCGATCGAGGCCCAGGCGCTGCTGGCGACGTACGGCCAGGACCGGGCCGAGGGCGAGCCGCTCTGGCTGGGCTCGCTGAAGTCGAACATCGGGCACACCCAGGCGGCGGCGGGCGTCGGCGGCATCATCAAGATGGTCGAGGCCATGCGGCACGGGCAGCTGCCGAAGACGCTGCACGTCGACGCGCCGACCCCGAAGGTCGACTGGACCGCGGGGAGGGTGGAGCTGCTCACCGACGCCAGGCCCTGGCCGGCGGTGGGCCGCCCGCGCCGGTCGGCCGTCTCCTCGTTCGGCATGAGCGGTACCAACGCCCACGTGATCCTGGAGCAGGGCGATCCGGTCCGGGAGCCGTCGCCGGCCGCCGGGACCGGGCCGGTGCCGCTGCTGCTCTCCGGGGCCGGCCCGGCCGCGCTGCGGGCCCAGGCCGCCGCCGTCCTGGTGCACGCGGAGGGCGGCGCGCCGCTGGGGGAGGTCGGCGCGACGCTGGCCCGGCGCGCCGTACTGCCGGACCGGGCCGTGGCCTGGGACCTCGCCGGTCTGGAGGCGGTCGGGTCCGGGCTCGTGGCGGGCACCGCGCTCGACTCCACCGACGTGGTGTTCGTGTATCCGGGTCAGGGTGGTCAGTGGCTGGGTATGGCGGTGGGGCTGCTGGGGTCGCGAGCGTTCGCGGATCGTCTGCGGGAGTGTGATGCGGCGCTGTTGCCGTTGACGGGGTTCTCGGTGGAGGCGGTGCTGCGGGGCGGGGACGACTGGTTGGCGCGGGTGGAGGTGGTGCAGCCGGTGCTG
>NZ_JAQYWZ010000118.1:0-407 GCF_036290945.1 Streptomyces sp. BE303 | reverse complement strand
TGGGTGTTTTGGTGGTTTTGTTGTTTGTTGGGGGTGTTGTAGGGGGGGGTGTTGGGGTTGTGGTGGGGTGTTTGTTGTTTGGTGTTTTTGGGGGTTTTCTTGTTTTTGTCTAACGGTTTTTTTTTTTTTTTTTTTTGTTTTGTGGGGGGGTTGTGTGTTTTGTTTTTTTTTTTTTTTTTTTTTTTTGGGGGGGGTTGTTGGGGGGGGGTTGTTTTTTGTTTTTTTTTTTTTTTTTTTTGTTTTTTTTTTTTTTTTGTTGTGTGGGTTTTTTTTGTTTTTTTTTTTTTTTTTTGTTTTTTTTTTTTTGTTGTTTTTTTTGGTTTTTTTTGTGGTTGTGGTGGGTGGGGGGGGTGTGGGTGGGGTGTTTTTTGTTTTTTGGTGTGGGGGGGGGGTTGGGGGCCCCCCCC
>NZ_JAQYWZ010000117.1:0-2351 GCF_036290945.1 Streptomyces sp. BE303 | reverse complement strand
TGTGGTGCAGCCGGTGTCGTTCGCCGTGATGGTGGGTCTGGCGCGGGTGTGGGGTTCGTTGGGTGTGGTGCCGGACGCGGTGGTGGGGCATTCGCAGGGTGAGATCGCGGCGGCGCATGTCGCGGGGATCCTGTCGCTGGACGACGCGGCGGCGATCGTCGCCCTGCGTTCGCAGGCGATCGCGCGGGGTCTGGCGGGTCGTGGCGGCATGGTGTCCGTCGCGCTGCCGGCCGCCGAGGTGGCCGACGGTCTGCCGGCCGGTGTGGAGGTGGCGGCGGTGAACGGGCCGTCGTCGGTGGTGGTGGCCGGTGACCCGGTGGGGCTGGACACGCTGGTGGCGGGCTTCGAGGAGCAGGGTGTGCGGGTGCGGCGCGTCCCGGTGGACTACGCCTCCCACACGTCCCATGTGGAGTCGATCGAGGGCGAGTTGGCGGATCTGCTGGGTGCGGTGAAGCCCCGGCCCGCCGCGATCCCGTTCCTGTCGACGGTGGAGGGCCGGTGGTTGGAGGGTCCTGAGCTGGACGGCGGGTACTGGTACCGCAACCTGCGGCAGACCGTCCGCTTCGCCGAGGCGGTGGACACGCTCGCCGCCGAGGGGTTCCGGGCCTTCGTCGAGGTGAGCGCGCACCCGGTGCTCGTCCACAGCATCGCGGAGGCGCTGGAGGAGACGGTCCCGGCCCCGACCGTCGCCACGGGGACGCTGCGGCGTGAGGACGGTGCGTGGGACCGCGTCCTGCTCTCGGCCGCCGAGCTGTACGTCCGCGGGGTCGAGGTGGACTGGTCGACGGCGTTCGCCGGCGCCGGTACGCTCCGGCCCTCCGAACTCCCCACGTACGCCTTCCAGCACCAGCGCTTCTGGCTGGAGCCCGTCGCCGGGACCGGCGACGTGACCGCCTTCGGCGTCGCCGCGGCCGGGCACCCGCTGCTCGGCACCCTGGTGGAACTGCCCGACGGGGGCGCGGTGTTCACCGGCCGGCTGTCGACCCGCTCGCACCCGTGGCTGGCCGGCCACGCTGTCTCCGGGAACATCCTGCTGCCCGGTGCGGCCTTCCTCGAACTCGCCCTGCGGGCCGGCGAGCAGACCGGGCTCGGCCGCCTGGAGGAACTCGTCGTGGAGGCCCCCGCGATCCTGCCCGAGCGCGGTGGCGTCCAGATCCGCGTCACGGTCGATCCGGCCGCCGACGACGACCGCAGGGCCGTCCACGTGCACTCGCGTGACGAGGACGGCGAGGGCACCTGGACCCGGCACGCCACCGGCTTCCTGGCGGCCGAGGCCGCACCGGAGTTCGGCTACGAGGCGTGGCCGCCGGCCGGCGCGGAGCCGGTCGCACTGGACGGCTTCTACGAGCGCCTGGCGGAGGCCGGGTACGAGTACGGTGACGCCTTCCGGGGCCTGCGGGCCGCCTGGCGCTCGGGCGAGGAGGTGTTCGCCGAGGTCGCCCTGCCGGAGGAACTGACCGAGTCCGCCGGGCGGTTCGGCCTGCACCCGGCGCTGCTGGACGCGGCGCTGCAGTCCGCCAACCTGGGCGCGGCCCCGGTGGCCCGCCCGGGCGAGGTCCTGCTGCCGTTCGCCTGGAACGACGTGGCCCTGTTCGCGTCGGGGGCCACCGCCCTGCGGGTGCACGCCCGCCGGGAGGGCCCGGACAGCGTGTCCTTCGCGCTCACCGACCCGGTCGGCCGACCGGTCGGCGCCGTCGGGGCGCTGGTCCTGCGGCCGGTGGCGCCCGAGCGGCTGTCCGCCGTCCAGGATCCGGCCGCCGACCACCTGTACCGCCTCGACTGGACGCCGGCCGAACTGCCGCGCGCCGAGGCCGGGGCGGCGGCGGGGGAGGTGCTCGACCTGACCGCTCCCAGCGGGCTGCCGGCGCCGCAGGCGGGCCGGGAGCTCGTCGGGGCCGCGCTCACCCGGATCCAGGAGCACCTGGCCGGCGACTCCGACCGTCCGCTCGCCGTCCTGACCGCGAACGCGGCCGACGACCCGGCGGCCTCCGCCGTGTGGGGCCTCGTGCGCACCGCGCAGCTCGAACACGCGGGCCGCATCGTCCTGGTGGACACCGACGGCTCGGCGGCGCCCGCCGCGCTGGTCGCCGACGCGCTGGCGTCGGGCGAGCCCCAGGTGGCGTGGCGAGACGGCCGCGCGGTGGTGCCGCGCCTGGCGCGGGCCGGTGCGCCGGCCGGTGCGCCGGCCGAGGCCGGAGCGGGCGGTGGCCGGGTGTTGGATCCGGCGGGGACGGTGTTGGTGACGGGTGGGACGGGGACGTTGGGCGGGTTGGTGGCTCGGCGTCTGGTGGAGTCGCACGGGGTGCGTCATCTGTTGTTGGTGAGTCGGCGTGGTGGTGCGGCGCCGGGTG
>NZ_JAQYWZ010000116.1:0-835 GCF_036290945.1 Streptomyces sp. BE303 | reverse complement strand
CACGCTCTCGGCCGTCACCACCCCGGACGTGATCGAGGAGATCATCTCCCGGGGGATGCTGGAGGTCCTGCCGCTGACCCACATCCGGGGGCGTTCCCTGCACGACGCCTTCGTGATCGTGGACGAGGCGCAGTCGCTGGAACGCAACGTCCTGCTCACCGTGCTCTCCCGGATCGGCCAGGGCTCGCGGGTGGTCCTCACCCACGACGTCGCGCAGCGCGACAACCTCCGGGTCGGCCGCCACGACGGCGTCGTCGCCGTCGTCGAGAAGCTCAAGGGCCACCCGCTCTTCGCCCACATCACCCTCACCCGCTCCGAACGCTCACCGATCGCGGCCCTCGTCACCGACATGCTGGAAGGCCCCGAGAACTGAGCGGACGCCCCCTCCCCCGCCGCCCGGCTGGGGTCCCGGCTCCGCCGCACGCCACCGCATCCGACCACGCCAACCCGCAACCCCATCGAGGAGGTGAGGACCGTGACAGTGGACCGCAACGCGCACATCCGCCGTACCGCCTCTCCGTACACCCCGCCGAAGGCCGCCGAGGAGCGGATCGTCGAGCTCCAGACCAACCTGGCCGGCGTGACCGCGCAGAACAGACGGCTCGCCTCCGCCCTGCGAGAGGCCCGCGACCAGATCGTGGCCCTCAAGGAGGAAGTGGACCGGCTGGCACAGCCCCCGGCCGGATTCGGTGTCTTCCTCAGCCAGAACGAGGACGGCACCGCCGACATCTTCACCGGTGGCCGCAAGCTCCGCGTGAACGTCAGCCCCAACGTCGAGCTCGACGAGCTGCGGCGCGGCCAGGAAGTGATGCTCAACGAGGCCCTCAACATCGTG
>NZ_JAQYWZ010000115.1:0-319 GCF_036290945.1 Streptomyces sp. BE303 | reverse complement strand
TTGTGGTGTGTGTGGGGGCGGGGTTGTGGGGTGTGGTGTTTGTTGTGTGTGTGGGGTGTGTGGGTGTTTGTTTGGTTTTTTTTTTTTTTTTTTTGTTGGTTTTTTTTTTTTTGTTTTGGTGTTTGGGTGTGTTGGTTTTTGGTTTGTTTTTTTTTTTCATATGGTTGTGTGCGGGGTGGGTGGTGTGTGGTGGGTGTGGTTGTTTGTTTTGGGGTGGGTTTTTGTTTGGTTTTGATTTTTTTATTTTTGTTGGTGGTGGTGTTGGGTGTTGGTTTGTTTGTGTTGTTTTGTTTGTTGGGGTGGCCGGGGGGCCCCCCCC
>NZ_JAQYWZ010000114.1:0-525 GCF_036290945.1 Streptomyces sp. BE303 | reverse complement strand
GCGGTTGTTCGTGGCGCGGGGTGCCGGTCCGGAGCAGGTGGTGGCGCTGGGGCTGCCGCGTTCGCTGGAGATGGTGGCGTCGCTGTTCGCGGTGCTGCGCAGCGGTGCGGCGTACCTGCCGCTGGAGCTGGACTACCCGGTCGAGCGCCTGGCCTTCATGGTCGAGGACACCGCCCCGGCCTGCCTGATCACCGACTCCGCCGCCGCCGCCCTGGTGCCGGCCCACGACAACACCGTGCTGCTCGACGCCGAGGACGTCCGCGCCGAGCTGGCCGGCCTCTCCGCCGAGCCGTACCGGGCGCCCTACGACCCGGACGCGGCCGCGTACGTGATCTTCACTTCGGGTTCCACCGGGCGTCCGAAGGGTGTCGTGACGCCGTACCGGGGTCTGACCAACATGCAGTTGAACCACCGGCAGGAGATCTTCGACCCGGTGGTGGCCTCGGCCGGCGGCCGGCGCCTGCGGATCGCCCACACGGTGTCGTTCTCCTTCGACATGTCGTGGGAGGAACTGCTCTGGCTGGT
>NZ_JAQYWZ010000113.1:0-347 GCF_036290945.1 Streptomyces sp. BE303 | reverse complement strand
GCTGACGGAGTCGCGGCCCTGGAGCGCCGGGGACCGGCCTCGTCGGGCGGGTGTGTCGGCGTTCGGCGTCAGCGGTACGAACGCGCACGTGATCGTGGAGGAGCCCCCGGCCGTCGAGTCCGCCGCCGTCGTGGCAGCGGAGCAACGTCCCTTGGTGCCGGTGCTGTTGTCCGGTACGGACGAGTCGGCGCTCCGTGCCCAGGCACAGCATGTGCGACGTGTGGCCGATCGGGATCTCCACACGCTCGCCGCTGCGGCAGCCCGCCGTGCCGCGCTGGCCCATCGGGCGGTGGTGCTCGCCGGTGACACCGAGGGGTTGACGACCGGGCTGGGCGCGGTAGCTTCCG
>NZ_JAQYWZ010000112.1:0-433 GCF_036290945.1 Streptomyces sp. BE303 | reverse complement strand
GGGGGGGGGCCCGGGGCGCCCCGGCGGGGCCCGCACCGGCCCCCCGCCCCCCCCCCCCCGCCCCCCCCCCGGCGGGCCCGCGCACCACGCCCCCCCCCCCCCCCCCCCCCCCCCCCCCCCCCCCGCGGGCGCCCCCGCGGGCGGCCGGCCCCCCCCCCCCCCCGCCCCGCCCGCCCGCGCCCCCCCGGGGGGGGGGGCTTGGGGGTTACCAGTTTGCGGGGGCCGTTTTGGGGGATTTGGGGGGATCTGGGGTGGTTCCTTTGGGGGGGGGGGGGGGGGGGGGGGGGGGGGCCGGCCGGCGCGGCCGGGCACGGCCTAGGCTGCGCGGTGCTCGCGCGGGAGCCACCCGAAGCTGTCGGCGCTGACGCCGGTGGACGGGCGGTACTCGAGGCCGATCGGGCCGGTGTAGCCGGCGGCGGTGAGCCGGGCGAAG
>NZ_JAQYWZ010000111.1:0-531 GCF_036290945.1 Streptomyces sp. BE303 | reverse complement strand
GCGGTTGTTCGTGGCGCGGGGTGCCGGTCCGGAGCAGGTGGTGGCGCTGGGGCTGCCGCGTTCGCTGGAGATGGTGGCGTCGCTGTTCGCGGTGCTGCGCAGCGGTGCGGCGTACCTGCCGCTGGAGCTGGACTACCCGGTGGACCGGCTGGCCTTCATGGTCGAGGACACCGCCCCGGTCTGCCTGGTGACCAGCTCCGCCGCCGTGGACCGGATGCCCGAGGCTCCCGGCGTCGAGCGCCTGCTGCTGGACTCCCCGGAGACCGAGGCCGAGCTCGCCGCCCTTCCGGCGACCCCGCTCGGCCTCACCGTCGACCCGGACGCGGCCGCGTACGTGATCTTCACTTCGGGTTCCACCGGGCGTCCGAAGGGTGTCGTGACGCCGTACCAGGGTCTGACCAACATGCAGTTGAACCACCGGCAGGAGATCTTCGACCCGGTGGTGGCCTCGGCCGGCGGCCGGCGCCTGCGGATCGCCCACACGGTGTCGTTCTCCTTCGACATGTCGTGGGAGGAACTGCTCTGGCTGGT
>NZ_JAQYWZ010000110.1:0-306 GCF_036290945.1 Streptomyces sp. BE303 | reverse complement strand
CCCGGGACGGCGGCTTCGTGTCCGCCGCCGGAGAGGTCGACGCGGGGCTGTTCGGGATCTCGCCGCGCGAGGCGCTGGCGATGGACCCGCAGCTGCGGTTGCTGCTGGTGACGTCGTGGGAGGCGTTCGAGCGGGCCGGGGTCGACCCGCTGTCGCTCCGCGGCGAGCAGGTCGGCGTGTTCGCCGGAACCAACGGTCAGGACTACGTCGCGCTGCTGGACGACGGGTCCGAGGACGTCGCGGACGCGGCGGGCCACATCGGCACCGGGAACGCGGCGAGCTGGCTGTCCGGCCGCGTCTCGTAGT
>NZ_JAQYWZ010000109.1:0-311 GCF_036290945.1 Streptomyces sp. BE303 | reverse complement strand
TGATCTGCCGCAGCCCCCGGTGACGGGTGAGGTGCGGGTCCTGAAGAAGGACGCGAACACGGGCGCGGTCCTGGCCGGTGCGGTGTTCGAGCTGTGGACGGAGACCAACGGCATCCCCGGTCTGCAGACCTCCGGCCCCAACCCCGACACCCACTCCGGCGCGCCGTGCACCACCGGCGCCGACGGCGTCTGCCGACTGACGCACCAGTCCGCCGGGAACTACTCCCGGCGGGCGTCTGCCGCGCCAGCGGCCCAGCACCCGGCCCTGCACCACGTCGGAGCGCCCGACCAGGCGGCCCAGGACGCCTCCG
>NZ_JAQYWZ010000108.1:0-514 GCF_036290945.1 Streptomyces sp. BE303 | reverse complement strand
GTGGAACGGCGAGTCCCGCGAGGCCCCGGCGATGTTCAAGCGCGACGGCGTCTACTTCCTGCTGACCTCCGGTGCCACCGGCTGGGCCCCCAACCAGCAGAAGTACGCGACCGCCGACAGCATCACCGGGTCCTGGAGCGGTCTGAACGACGCGGGCGACGGGATCACCTACCACACCCAGACCACTTTCGTCCTGCCGGTGGAGGGCAGCCAGGGCACCAGCTACCTCTACATGGGAGACCGCTGGGGCAACTCCACGGGCGGCACGGTCAACGACTCGCAGTACGTGTGGCTGCCGCTCGCCTTCCCCACCGCGACGACCCTGACCCTCGGTTACTCGCCGCAGATCACGGTGAACGCGGCCGCCGGCAAGGTCACCCCGCTCCACGCGACCTGGCAGCAGCTGGTCGGCCGGCAGAGCGGCAAGTGCGTCGACGTCGGCGACTACTCCTTCGCCGAGACCGCCCGGCTCCTCCAGTGGGGCTGCGGCAACGGCGCCAACCAGAACTTCTCC
>NZ_JAQYWZ010000107.1:0-338 GCF_036290945.1 Streptomyces sp. BE303 | reverse complement strand
CGGTGCACCGGCTCTGACCTGGTAGTGTTCTTCCTGTCGCGAGGGAGATGAACACTCGGCAGCCCACAGTGGTGCTCCCAGAGCACGTCCTACTTTCAGTCGGGAGAGTCCGTGCAACCCGGGCCTGGCGCTCCACGTCGGACGGGGTCCGGGTCCTGCGAGGGTGACGGGCCTCGTTCGCGTTTCGCGGGGGCGGCGGGAGGGCGGTCGGGTTGCGGTGCACCGGCTCTGACCTGGTAGTGTTCTTCCTGTCGCGAGGGAGATGATCTATATAGTAAGAGCGTAGTGTATGGAAATTGTGGATCTCTCGTAGTATTTCTCTGTCGTAGCACTCTCAT
>NZ_JAQYWZ010000106.1:0-346 GCF_036290945.1 Streptomyces sp. BE303 | reverse complement strand
CGGGTCGTCGGGTGCGGGCGGTGGTGCGGGGGACGGCGGTGAACCAGTACGGTGCGTCGATCTGTCTTACGGCGGCGAACGGTGCGTCGCAGCAGCGGGTGATCCGGGCCGCGTTGGCGCAGGCGGGGTTGAACCCGCAGGACGTCGACGCGGTCGAGGCGCACTGCACCGGCACCACGCTCGGCGACCCGATCGAGGCCCAGGCCCTGCCTGCGGGTCGGGCGCTCCACGCGGGGGGTGCGTCCGTGGCGGAGGTGCTGGCGGCGTTCCCGGATGTGGACGTTGCGGTGGTGAACGGCCCTGGGGCCGTGGTGGTCGCGGGCCTGGAAGCCGAGATCGACGCCGT
>NZ_JAQYWZ010000105.1:0-344 GCF_036290945.1 Streptomyces sp. BE303 | reverse complement strand
GGGTGGCTCCCAGTCGTCCGCGTTCGACAAGCGGTTGGCGGTCGTGGAGGACGCCGACCGGCAGCGGAGCGTCGCGGACGTCGTACGCACGCACGACGCCGCTGCCCTCGGTCATGCCTCGACCGGGGCGGACGAGACCTCGCGGGCGTTCCAGGGGCTGGGCAACGACTCGCTGAAGGCAGTCGTGCTGCGTCTCCGTTTGCAGCGCGCGGGCGGGGCCGGCGAGGAGCGGGGGACCGGCGCAGACATGCGGACGGCGGGCGTCGTGCCCGCGTTCACCGGCCCGCGCGCCCGGCCGTTCTGCGCGGCGCGGGCGGGGGGCCGTGACCGGGGCGTCCCCGAGG
>NZ_JAQYWZ010000104.1:0-387 GCF_036290945.1 Streptomyces sp. BE303 | reverse complement strand
GGGGTGTTTTGGGTTGTTTGGGTGGGGTTTTTTGTTTGTTTTTTTTTTTTTGTTTTTTGTTGTTGGTGGGGGGGGGGGGGGGGGGGGTGTGCGGGGGGGGGGGGTGGGTGGGTGGGGGTGGGGGGGGGGGGGGGGGGGGGGGGGGTGTTGTTGGGGGGGTGTGTGTTGGGGGGTGGGGGGGGGTGGGGTTTTTGTTTTTTTTGGGTTGGTTTTTTTGTTGGGGTGGGGGGGGGGGGGGTCGTGCTTGGGCCGGAGAGGTCCGTTTTCGTACGGGTGTTGGATGTTTCGGTTAGTTGGGGGGGGGGGGGGGGTGGTGTGGGGGGGGGCCGGGGCCCACTTGTGGGGGGGGTTGGGGGGGTTGGGTTTGTGGTGGGGGTTGGGGGCCCC
>NZ_JAQYWZ010000103.1:0-1505 GCF_036290945.1 Streptomyces sp. BE303 | reverse complement strand
TTGGTGTCCGATCTGGTGGTCTCGGCGTTCGACATGGTTCTCGACCGATCTGGGTGGGGGCCGGGGAGCGCCGCATGGCGGGCGGCGCGAGGTCGAGGCGGCGGCTGCCGCCGGTACCGTGGCCGCCCCCCGGAAGGGGTGGCCGCGGCGTGTCAGTGTGCGTGAGCGGTACCGCTCTCCTGCTGGGCGACGAGTGTGGTGGCCACCCAGAAGGCGTCGTAGTTGTGGATGACGGCGGGGTCGCCGTAGGGCTCGTCGAGGGGTTCGGGTTCCGGGAGTCGACGGTTGATCAGGAACGGGATCTGGAGCTCGCCCAGTGCGCCGTGGGAGCGGAGCGGGGCGTCCAGTCCGCTGAGGTCGTGCCAGGCGGGGAAGCGGCCGAGGGCGGTGCCGGCTTCGGCGAGGACCACGATGTCGCCGATGCGGTCGGAGGGCTGCGCGAAGCGTGCGGCGGCCTCCTCGCGGCCGTGCACTTCCTGGATGCCTCCGATGGCGCGCAGGGCGTCGATCGTGGCGTCGCGGTCGGTGCCCTCGGGGAGGTACACGCTCGCGAAGGAGCCGAGTGCGCCGTGGTGCACGGTGTACGGGTCGGTGATGGGCAGGATGACCCGCAGGCCCTCGGCGCTGGTGTCCGCGGGGACGCCGAGGATGCGTCGGACCTCCTCCTCGACGAAGACGACCTGGGCGCGGCCCTGGGCGTCGGTCTTGGCGCTCATGCCGTGGTCGGCGGTGAGCACGACGGTCGCGCCGAGGTCGGCCAGCCGGCCCGCGTAGTGGTCGATCTTCTCGTAGAGGTCGTTGGCGGCCTCGGTTCCCGGCGCGTTCTTGTGCTGGATGTAGTCCGTCAGCGACAGGTACATCAGGTCGGCGCCGCGGGTTTCGAGAATTCGTACACCGGCGGCGAGTGCGAATTCGCTGAGGTCGGCCGAGTATACGGTCGGGAGTGGCTTTCCGACCAGGTCGAGAACGTCGCCGATTCCGTTCTCCTCGACGGTGGCCAGATCGGCTTTCTCGGCGGAGAAGCAGATGCCCCGGCGCGAGGGCGGGACGAACTCGCCGGAGCCGTCGAGTGCGGGGCCCTCCTCGACGAGGCCGGCGCCGAGCAGTCGGCGCAGTTTGTCCTTCGCGGTGACCACGACGACGTCCAGGCCGGCCTCGTTGGCCGCCGCCAGGAGGGTGGGCGCGCGCAGGAACCGCTTGTCGTTCATCAGGACTTCTTCACCGAGTCCGGTGTCGAAGATGTAGTTCCCGCTGATGCCGTGGACGGCGGGCGGCCGGCCGGTGGCGATGGACACGTTGTTGGGGTTGGTGAGGGCGGGCATCGCGCAGTGTGCCGGCCACGAGGTCCCCTCGTGTTCGAGGACCTTGCTCAGCCAGGGCATCCGACCGGCCGCCATCGCCTCGATGTGGTAGTCCGGCTCGCTGCCGTCGATGCAGATGACGACGACCGGGTTTGCGGGCCTGGCGTACGTCCTGCCGTTGACGGTGAAATTCCCGGTGGTCAC
>NZ_JAQYWZ010000102.1:0-205 GCF_036290945.1 Streptomyces sp. BE303 | reverse complement strand
GATGCTCGCGTCCACTGTGCAGTTCTCAAACAACGACCAGACACCCACACTCAACGACCCCAACGGACCGCCTCGCATGAGACCGGCAGTACTGAAGAAACAGACCATACGGCCGTTCCCTCAGGACCCAACAACGTGCCCGACACAGTCAATCCCAGATCGCTTTCCACGCCGAAGCAGTACTCACGTCCGATCTCTTCCTGTG
>NZ_JAQYWZ010000101.1:0-337 GCF_036290945.1 Streptomyces sp. BE303 | reverse complement strand
GCGGGGTGTGGTTGTCGCGGGTGTGGGGGGGGCGGGCGCCGACCTGGTGGGGGGCATTGGGGCTACCCTTGTTGCGGTGGCCGTTGCTGGCTATGTGGGGGCTATGGGCGTGGTTCATTGGGGCGGTGGGGGGGGGGGCGGGCCCCCCGCGGGTGGGCGCCCGGGGGGCGCCCCTTCCGGCGGGGGCGTACCCCGCGGATGGGGCGCCGATGGGCGTGCTCCCGGGGGCCGGGGGGGGGGGGGGGGGGGGGGCCGGGGGGACGGGGGGGGCCCCGGGGCCTGAGTCGTGGCCGCCGGGGGCGGGGTGGGGGGGCGCGGGCCCCGGGGGGGGGGCCCG
>NZ_JAQYWZ010000100.1:0-334 GCF_036290945.1 Streptomyces sp. BE303 | reverse complement strand
CGACCTGCATCTCCCGGACAGGCACGCCTACCAGGCCCGATGGGACGCCCAGAAGGCCAACCTCGTGGCCGGCGTCAACGGACAGGCGTCCGTCGACAAGGCCCTGAAGACCGTCGCCGACGCGGTCGGCCAGGCCCTCGGCAAGGAATGACGGACCGTGGCGAGGGGCGAGGGAGACCTGCGACGAGGACGACCGGGCTCCTCGCGCAGCACCCCCTCGGCGGTCCTGCCGCCGTGGGCGGCCAGGGCCGGACAGCGAAGACCACGTAGCCCCGGCGCGGGCGTTCCAGTGGCGCGCTGGCCGGCCGGCTGCCGGTGGCGCCCGCGCTCCCGG
>NZ_JAQYWZ010000099.1:0-376 GCF_036290945.1 Streptomyces sp. BE303 | reverse complement strand
GTTGGGTGGGTGTCGGGTGGGTTTGTGTTGGTGGGTGGTGTTTGTTGTTGGTTTTGTTGTGGTGTTGAGTGGGTTTTTTTTATTTATAGTTTTGGGTGTGTGGTTGGGTGGGGCCGGTCTCCGCGGGGGGCGGGGGCGGAGGCGGGTGGGCGGGTGGCGGTGCTGCGGGGGCGGGAGGCGGTGGTGTCCGGTGCGGGCGGTCTGATCGGCACCGCACGGGCGGGCCGGGTGGCGTTCCTGTTCACGGGCCAGGGGGCGCAGCGTGCGTCGATGGGCCGGGGGTTGTACGAGGCGTTCCCGGTTTTCGCGGATGCCTTCGACCAGGTGGCGTTGCACGTGGATGCCTATCTGGACCGGCCGTTGGCGGAGGTGCGGG
>NZ_JAQYWZ010000098.1:0-589 GCF_036290945.1 Streptomyces sp. BE303 | reverse complement strand
GGGGGGGGGGCCCGACCCCCCCCACGCCGGCCCCACACGACCCACAACCCCCACACAGAAGGACAGACACACCAAAACAACAACCCCCCCCACCCCCCCCCCACCCACCCCCCCCCCCCCCCACCCCCCCCGAACACCCCCCCACACCCACAACCCACACCCCCCCCCCACCCACCCCCCCCCCCCCCCCCCCCCCCCCACACCCACGACCCCCACAGAACCCAACACAAACAAACCAACACACAACAACCACAAAAACCCACCAAAAAAAACCACCCCCCCCAAACCCCCCAAACCAACCCAACACACCCCCCCCCCAACCCCCCCCCCCCCCCCCCCCCCCCCCACACCCCGCCGCCCTCCGTCGTCTCCGGCCGCCGCCCCGCGTGACTTACACCGATATATACACTCTGTCCCACCACGACGCTCTTCCGATCTCTGACCTCCGTGGTCCTCGGCCTCGCCGACCGAGCCGCCGGAGAGCCCCCGTCAGACCGCCCCGCCCCCCGGCACCGCGCGGCGCCCGGCCCCCGCGGGGCCGGCGCGGCCCGGGGCGCCCGGGGGGGCGGGGGGGGCGGGGGGCGCCGGG
>NZ_JAQYWZ010000097.1:0-293 GCF_036290945.1 Streptomyces sp. BE303 | reverse complement strand
CCGCCCCCCGCAACTCCTCCTCCGGCGGCGGCAGCCTCCGCCCGGCCTGCGACGTCTACCACGCAGGCGTCGTCCTCGACCACGTGCTCGCCCACGGACCGACCGCCCAGGGCGGCGACTCCCTCGCCGCCGCCCCCGTCGGCGTCCGCGAAAACTACTACCGCAACTTCAAGCTCCTCCCCACCACGACCCCGACGTACAACACCGCCGGACACGAAATTAACATCTCCAATGCCGTCTACTGCGTGAGCATGAGCGCGGGGGGCGGCGGGGTGCGGGTGGGGGGGGGGGGG
>NZ_JAQYWZ010000096.1:0-422 GCF_036290945.1 Streptomyces sp. BE303 | reverse complement strand
GTGGGGTGGGGAGGGCTCGCGGGGGGGGTGGTGGGCTCGTCGGCGGGGCGTCCCGTCCTCCCGCCCTCGCGGCGTGGGCCGGGGCCGGGGGGGGGGGGGGGGCGGGGGGCGCGGCGCCCAAGCCCCCCCCCCCCCCCCCCCCCCCCCCCCCCACCGCCGATTTAATGAGAGGGCGACCACCGAGATGTTCCCTCGCCCCCGCCCCGGCCGTGGGCCGAACAGCAGCGCGTCGCCGGGCTCGGGCCCCCGCACGACGCGCGGGGTGTCCCGGCCAGCTCACGTCTCACCACAACTCACCGACTGCCCTCCCGCGAGCGGCCCGGTGCCCGGCAGCGGCACCGAGCGGGGGGGCCAGTAACCGCGCGTATGCCGGCGGCTGCTGGGGGGAGGGGGGGGGGGGGGGGGGGGGGGGGGGGGGGGGG
>NZ_JAQYWZ010000095.1:0-2829 GCF_036290945.1 Streptomyces sp. BE303 | reverse complement strand
GAGCGCACCGTCGCCTGGCTCGGCGGCTTCCGCCGGCTGCACCGCCGCTACGAACGCAAGGCCGACCACTTCGCAGCCTTCGCCAGCATCGCCGCAGCCCTCATCTGCACCCGACGGCTATCCAAATGAGATGTCTTCTTAATGCCGGGCAGCTGAACGCCGCAGGTGAAAGACTCGGGCCATGACGACGCTCAAGGCGCAGCTGCAGGAGGACCTCACGGCTGCCATCAGGGTCCGGGACGAGCTCCGCTCGTCCACCATCCGGCTCACGCTTTCCGCGGTCACCAGCGAGGAGGTGGCGGGTAAGACGAAGCGGGAGCTCTCGGACGCCGAGGTGCTGAAGGTGATCGGTCGGGAGGCGAAGAAGCGCCGGGAGGCCGCCGAGGCGTTCGACACCGCGGGCCGGACCGAGCAGGCCACCCGGGAGCGGGCCGAGGGCGAGGTGCTGGCCGACTACCTGCCCAAGCAGCTCTCCGACGACGAGCTGGCGGCGATCGTGACCGCCGCCGTCGCCGAGAGCGGTGCGACCGGGCCGCAGGGCATGGGCGCCGTGATGAAGCTGGTGAAGCCGAAGGTCGACGGTCTGGCCGAGGGCGGCCGGGTCGCCGCCGCGGTGAAGGCCGCGCTGACCGGCTGACGACAGGTCGGCAGGGCAACAGCGCAGAGGGTCGGCGGGGCAGTAGGACGGCAGGCCGGCCGCGCAGCGGGAGAAGACGGGGGCGCCCCCCGAGCCACTGGCGCGGGGGGCGCCCCTCTTCGCGTCACGGTCGACCGGGTCGGTCAGCGGTGGCCGCCGCCGTTTCCGTTTCCGTGGCCGCCGCCGTTGCCGCCGCCGCCGATGATGCCCGGCGGGAGGGTGATCCCGCCGCCGATCAGGCCGCCGGCGTTGGTGCCGCCGGGGTTGCCGCCGCCGGTGTTGGCGGGCGGCGGCGGGTTGCCACCCGCGTTGGGGTCGCCGGTGGCCGGCGGGCTGGCCGGCGCGGTGGCGTTCGGGTCGGGCTTGGGTGCCGGGTCCGGGATGTTGATGGTCGGCAGGGTCTCCATGGGAGCGCCGCGCAGGGCCTGGTTCATCGCCATCTGCCAGATCGGGCCGGGGCCGGTGGCGCCGAAGACGCCGTCGGCGCCGTAGTAGGTCTCGCCGATCTTCATGTTCTTCATCTTCACGCCGCCGGCCGGGCCGCCGAGCCAGACGGCGGTGGCGAGCTGCGGGGTGTAGCCGCTGAACCAGGCGGCCTTCTTCTCGTCGGTGGTACCGGTCTTGCCGGCGATCTGGCGTCCGCCTTCGAGCTGGAGGGAGGCGCCGGTGCCCTTCTCGGTCACGTTGAGCAGGACGGCGTTGAGGGCGTCCGCGGTGTCCTGGGAGTAGGCCTGGCTGCAGGTCGTCTGCGGGACCTTGATGTCCTTGCCGTCCACCGTGGTGATCTTGTTGATCGCGACGGGGGTGCAGTACTTGCCGCGGGCGGCGAAGGTGGCGTAGACGTTCGCCATGGTCAGCGGGGAGAGCTCCAGGGTGCCGAGGACCATCGACGGGACCTCGACGAACGGGTCGCCCTTCGAGGTCTGGCTGATGCCGAGCTTGTTGGCCATCTGCTTCATGGCGCAGAGGCCGACCTTCTGCTCCATCTGCACGAAGTAGGTGTTGACCGACAGGGCCATGGCCTGCTTCAGCTCGTACGGGCCGACCTCGCTGGCCGACTCGTTGCCGACGCTGCGCTCCTTGCCCTTGGCGGTGTTCTTCCAGGTGCCCGAGCAGGTGGACATCGTGGGGTACTCGATCTTGTTCTCGGACGGGAACGGCTGGGTGGGGGACATCCCCGACTCCAGCGCCGCCGCGGCCAGGACCGGCTTGAACGTCGAACCGGTCTGGAAGCCGTTGCCGCCGCCCATCGCCGCGTCGACGTTGAGGTTGACGACGGTCTGGTTCTTGTTCGGGTCCAGGCCGTACGGGCGGGTCTGGGCCATCCCGAGGATCTTGCCGGTGCCGGGCTCCATCATGGTGGCGGCGGCCGAGACCGGGTCGGTCACCTTGACCTTGGAGGTCACCGCGTTCTGGGCGGCGGCCTGCTTGTCCGGGTCGAGGGTGGTGTAGATGTTCAGACCGCCCTGGTCCCAGAACTTCTTCCGGTCGGCGGCGTTCTTGCCGAAGACCGGGTCCTGCTTGACCACGTGCCGGACGTAGTCGCAGAAGAAGCCCATGCCGGCCTGCGCGGTGATGCAGCCGTTCTGCGGGTCCTTGAACTTCAGGCCCAGCGGGGCGGCCTTGGCCTCCTTGGCCTGGTCCGCGGTGATGTGCTTGTTCTCGAGCATCTTGTCGAGCACGACGTTGCGCCGCTTGACCGTGTTCTCGGGGAAGCGCACCGGGTCGTACTGCGAGGGGTTCTGCACCACGCCGGCGAGGGTGGCGGCCTCGGCGATCGTCAGGTCCTTGTTGTTCTTGCTGAAGTACCGCTGGGCGGCGGCCTCGACACCGTAGGCCTGGTGGCCGTAGAAGGTGATGTTGAGGTAGTTGGTGAGGATCTGGTCCTTGGTCAGGTCCTCCTCCAGCTTGATCGCGACCTTCAGCTCCTGGATCTTGCGGCCCAGGGTCTTGCGCTGGGCCTCCAGGACGGCCGCCTGGTCGTCGCCGGCCTTCTCGACGTTGACGTTCTTCACGTACTGCTGGGTCAGCGTCGAGGCGCCCTGGGAGGTGGTGCCGCTCTCCGCGTTCTTGCTGATCGCGCGGAGCACGCCCTTGAGGTCGACGGCGCCGTGCTCGTAGAAGCGGGCGTCCTCGATGTCGACCTGGGCCTGCCGCATGTACGGCGACATCTGGTCGGCGGCGAGGACGGT
>NZ_JAQYWZ010000094.1:0-325 GCF_036290945.1 Streptomyces sp. BE303 | reverse complement strand
GTTGGGGTGGTTTTTTGGTTGGGGTGTGTGGGGTGTGGTTTTTGTTTGTGGGGGTGTTGGTGTTTTGTTTTTTTTTTTTTTTTTTTTGTTTTTTTTTTGGTGGGGGGGGGTGTGTTTGTGGTGGGGTGTTTGTTGTTTGTGGGGGGTTTTTTTTTGTTTTTTTTTTTTTTGTTTTTTTTGTTGTTGTTGTTTTTTGTTGTGTGTTGTTTTGTTTTGTTGTTTTTTTTTTTGTTGGGGGGGGTGGCTGGTGGTTTGTTTGGTTTTTGGTTGGTTTTTGTTTTGTTTGTGGTGGGGGGGGGGGGGGGGGGGGGGGTGGGGTGGGGGG
>NZ_JAQYWZ010000093.1:0-317 GCF_036290945.1 Streptomyces sp. BE303 | reverse complement strand
GAGGTGGCGTTGCACGCGCTGCTGTCGCACTGGGGGGTGCGGGCGGTCTGATCGGCACCGCACGGGCGGGCCGGGTGGCGTTCCTGTTCTCGGGCCAGGGTGCGCAGCGTGCGTCGAGGGGCCGGGGGGTGGACGAGGCGTTCCCGGGGGTGGCGGCTGCCGGCGACCAGGTGGCGGTGCACGTGGATGCCTATCTGGACCGGCCGTTGGCGGAGGTGCTGGCGGACGAGGAGCTGATCCACCGCACCGGGTACGCGCAGCCGGCGTTGTTCGCCGTCGAGGTGGCGTTGCACGCGCTGCTGTCGCACTGGGGTGTG
>NZ_JAQYWZ010000092.1:0-465 GCF_036290945.1 Streptomyces sp. BE303 | reverse complement strand
GTTGGGTGTCGATACCGATGCCGCCGCCACCGTGCTGCCCGCGCTGTCGACCTGGAGGGCGAGCGGCCAGGAAAGGTCGCTCATCGACGGCTGGCGATACCGCGTCACCTGGAAGCCGGTCGCCGATCCCGGCGCGGCCCGGGTCGACGGATCCTGGCTGCTTCTCGGTGAGGACGTCGAGGAGACCGCCGCCCTCGCCGATGTCCTGAGCGGTCACGGCGCGACCGTGCTCCGGTTGGAGATCGGGGTGCGGGCCGAGCTGGCCGACCGGCTGCGGACGCTCGACGCACCGCCGGTCGGCGTGCTGGTACCGGCGTGTTCGCTCACCGGCGTGCTCGCCGCCGTCCAGGCACGGGGCGACGCCGGAATGGCGGCGCCGCTCTGGCTCCTCACGCGGGGGGCGGTCGCGCCCGGGTCCGCCGATCCGGCGGGCGACCCGCACCGAGCGGAGGTGTGGGGCCTCGG
>NZ_JAQYWZ010000091.1:0-236 GCF_036290945.1 Streptomyces sp. BE303 | reverse complement strand
CCGTCCTTCAACCGTGACCGTGACGACCGCGGTGGCCGCTCCGGTGGCTTCAACCGTGACCGTGACGACCGTGGCGGCTTCAACCGCGACCGTGGGGACCGTCCGTCCTTCAACCGTGACCGTGACGACCGCGGTGGCCGCTCCGGTGGCTTCAACCGTGACCGTGACGACCGTGGCGGCTTCAACCGCGACCGTGGGGACCGTCCGTCCTTCAACCGTGACCGTGACGACCGCGG
>NZ_JAQYWZ010000090.1:0-301 GCF_036290945.1 Streptomyces sp. BE303 | reverse complement strand
TTGGGGGGCGGGCGGGGGTGGGGGCGGGGCGCCCCGGGGGCGCCCGCGGTCCCGCGCGCCGGGGGCCCCGGCCGGGCGGGGGGGGGGGGGGGGGGGGGGGGGGGGGGGGGGGGGGGGCCCGGCCGGGACCCCGGCCGGCGGGGGGGGGGGGGGGGGGGGGCGGGCGGGGGTCTGCACAAGAGGTTGAAGGCCGGCACGGGGGGGGCCGGGCCCCGCCCCCCCGGGGGGGGGCGGCGGGCCCCGCCGGGCCCCCCCCCCCCCCCCCCCCCCCCCCCCCGCGGGCACCCCGCGGGGGGGCCCG
>NZ_JAQYWZ010000089.1:0-311 GCF_036290945.1 Streptomyces sp. BE303 | reverse complement strand
GCCGTCTTCCAGCAGGCCGTGTGCGGAGTCGCCGCGGAACGTGCCCACTTCGGTGACCAGGCGCGAGCCCTCGGGGAGGGTGCCGGTCTTGTCCCGGGCGACGGCGACGACATGGCCGAGTCGGTCCATGTCGACCGCGGACTTGACCAGGACTCCGTGCCGGCCGGCGGTGGCGATCGCGGAGAGCAGGCGCGGCATGCTGGCGAGCACCACCGCGCACGGCCTGGCGACGATCATGACGGACCTGGCGCGCAGCAAAGTGCAGGAGAGGTACGCGCGGCGGGCTGCCGCCCCCGGGAACAGAACCACTG
>NZ_JAQYWZ010000088.1:0-425 GCF_036290945.1 Streptomyces sp. BE303 | reverse complement strand
GGGGGGGGGGGGAGTGGGGGGGGGGGTTATGGTGTGTGCTTGGGGGGGGGGTTTTTTGTGGTGGGTTGCTGCGGGGTTTTGGTGTGGGGCCGGCGGGGGGGGGGGGGGGGGGGGGCGTGTGGTTTTTGGGGGGTGTTGTGCGTTTTTTTTTCTGCCGTGGTTTTTGGGTTTTGGGTGGCTGTGGGATTTTTTTTGTTGGTGGTGGTGGGGTGTTTTGGTGGTGTTGGTGTTGGTGTGGGTGTGTGGGTGTGGGGGGGTGGTTGGGTTGGGGGGGGTGTGGGGGGGGGGGGGGGGGGGGGTGGGGTGGGGGTGGGGGGGGGGGGGGGGGGGGTGGTGTGTGTGTTGCGGGTGTGGGGGGTGGCGGTGGGGGGTGTTGTGGTGGGTGGGTGGGTGTTGGTTTGGGGGGTGGTGGGGGTGGGGCCCCC
>NZ_JAQYWZ010000087.1:0-326 GCF_036290945.1 Streptomyces sp. BE303 | reverse complement strand
CTCCAGGCCGAACGTGTACGAGATCCGCCCCGACATCACCGACGAAGCCGTACCCGTCAGCAGATGGCCTTCCAGGCCCTCCCCGCTCTCCGCCGCCCCGGTGCCGTACCCCATGAACGAGGCGCCGACGAACACGCCCAACGGCTCGCCGCGCAGGCCCAGCGGATCGGCACCCGCCGCCTCCATCGTCTCCCACGACGTCTCCAGCAACAGGCGCTGCTGCGGATCCATCGCCAACGCCTCACGCGGCGAGATCCCGAACAGCCCCGCATCGAAGTCCCCCGCCCCGTACAGGAACCCGCCCTCCCGGGCGTAGAACGTCCCCG
>NZ_JAQYWZ010000086.1:0-304 GCF_036290945.1 Streptomyces sp. BE303 | reverse complement strand
GTTTGATGTTGTGGGTTGTGTGGGTTTTGGGTTTTTTTTCTTGGGTCTTTTTTTGTTGGTTTTTGTTTTTGGTTTTAGAGCCGGGGGGTTTGTTTTGGGGTGGGGGTGTTTTGTGTGTGGTTTTTGTGGGGGGGGGTCGGCCGGTTGAAACAATAAACAACCGCGGGACCAACGACCAGCCCCACGCCCCGCCCCCCCCCCCAGCCACCCACCCCCCCCCCCGCCCGCCCCCCCACCCCCCCCCCCCCCCCCCCCCCCCCCCCCCCCCCCCCCCCCCCCCCCCCCCCCCCCCCCCCCCCCCCCC
>NZ_JAQYWZ010000085.1:0-295 GCF_036290945.1 Streptomyces sp. BE303 | reverse complement strand
CCCGGGAGACCCGACCCGGCCCAGAGCCTCCCTGTTGACGCCATACGAGAAGTTACTTGGTGACTGGAGTACAGAGTTGTTCGATTCGGTTCAGACGGCGAGCCCGGCGGAGAGCGGGATGGTGCCGAAGTAGAGGACGGCGGTGCTCGCGAGAGATATAAAATGGGGGGTGGGGGGTGTGGTGTGTCTGGTGTGTGGGGGGGGGGGGGGGGTCGGGGGTGGGGGGGGGGTGGGGGGGGGGGTGGTTTTGGGTTGTTTTGTTTTTTGTGGGGGGGGCGGCTGGGGTGGGGGCGCT
>NZ_JAQYWZ010000084.1:0-1620 GCF_036290945.1 Streptomyces sp. BE303 | reverse complement strand
CTTGTGATTTATCCGGTGCGGCGGGGTTTGGTGCCGACCTTGTGATGAGCCGGTCGGCGGTAGGGCTCGCCGGTGGCCAGGAGCAGGCCCACGTCGTAGCGGTTCGCGGGGCGGCGGTTCTTGGAGCCGGGCGGGCGCCCGGGGCCGGGGCGGGTGGGTTTCGGCACTGCGGCCGGTGTTGAGGTTCTGGCGTGGAGGTGTCGGAACCCGCGTCGGACCCGTGCCGGGGTGAGCTTGTTCGGTTCGGCCGGCTTCTCCCAGGGCCGCCGCAGGTCGGTGGTCAGGGAGCGGGCGAGGCGGAGCTGGGTGCAGGCGGCAACGATCAGCCAGGTCCAGCGGTCCGCCGCCTCGGCTTCCCGCAGCCTCGGAGCGGTCCAGCCGAGCGTCTGCTTGATCATCCTGAAGAAGTGCTCGATGTCGAACCTGCGCAGGAACGCCTGCCAGGCCAGGTCGGTCTCCGTGGGTCCGGCCGTGGGCCGTGACCACCACAGCCACAGCGGCTTGGGGTCGCCGCCGCTGGGCAGGTGGTCGACCTGAAGCCGGACGACGGTGCCCTCGATGACCGGGAGCTGGCCGGGGTGGTCGCGCCAGGCGGCGCGTCCTTGCAGCTCCGGGTGGAGCCGGTCCCAGCTCCGGGCGTGGGCGGTGCCGTAGCGGGTGGTCTCCGTCTTCGTCTCCGTGTCCGGGGCGCCCCAGGTCCTGGCGTCCTTGAAGATGAACTCGCTGCCGTGCTTGGGCGGCCGCCCGCCAGCCGGGTTGGCCGCGGCGAACTCCGCGCGGGTCGGTGCCGGGCGGCGCATCACCCGGTCCGAGCGCAGACGGCCCAGGATCTCGATGGGCAGGTCGCGCAGCAGCCAGGCCAGCCGCATCACGTCGTAGCCGGCGTCGGCCACGATCAACACGGCCGGGTCGCCGATCGTCCACTGCCCGGCGGAGATCAACCGGCCTACCACGTCCCGGAGTTGGGCTGCGGTGACGGCCGCGATGTCGGCGCCGGGCTCCAGCCGCACCACGTCCAGCGGGGCGACCCATGAGGTCCGGCCCGATTCCAGGGCGACGACCCACGAGTAGGGCCAGCCCGGGATCATCTGGTGCCTGGCGTCGCCCCGGCCGTAGGTGTGGCAGAACGAACGGGCGTCGCTCGTGTCGGCGTCGGGCCGCAGCCACGGCGAGACGTCCACGGCCAGCACCAGGCGTCCGTCGGCGGCGCGCGGCAGCGGCAGGCCGGCCAGCTCGGCCCGCAGTCGCTCGACGTCCACCCGGCCGCGGTTCAGCGCGCCGTACAGGGCGCCGTGCCCGCGCCGGTGCTCGGGGGCGAGCGCCAGGCCGACCAGGGTCTTCACCGGGCCGTCGGTGCACAGCACGGCGTCGGTGAGCTCGAACAGCGCGTCGCGCCGCCCGGTCAGACAGTCGTAGAAGACCCCCCGGAAGCGTGACAGTTCAGCGAACGGCTCGCCCTGCACACCCTGTTCCACCACACTCATCACAGCGGCCTTCGCGTCAAGTCCTGTGCCTCTTGGTCGAGTTCAGGATCACGCGAAGGCCGCTCCCGTGTCCCGTGATCACCCGGACGAGTGATCACCGAGTCGGCCTGTTCGAGCCCGATGGATAAATCACAAG
>NZ_JAQYWZ010000083.1:0-2877 GCF_036290945.1 Streptomyces sp. BE303 | reverse complement strand
TTGCGATCACCGTGGTCTTCTCACCCACCGCGAACCGCATCCCGGCCTGGAACCGGATCCCCTCACGAAACGCCCGACGCTCAGCGGTCAGGCCCCCACCCTCCGGATACCTCACACCAACGGCATACCGCAGGGATCACGGACCGTCACTACCCGACGACAACCCGAAATGCTCAGTAATCAGCGGTCGAGTCGTCGTGAGACGCCGGGCGGCCAGGTGTGCCGAACCATCGAGGGCAACCGCTTGAAAGCCATACCCGGTGTCTCTGGACCTCAGGACCATACGACTGGTCCGTCCGACCCACCAACAACGTAGGACCGCTTGAAGGCCGACTTCCCCGAGGATGAGTCCATGCGCATCAGCCACGAGGCGATCTACCAGTCGCTGTTCATCGAGGGTCGTGGTGTGCTCAAGCGGGAGCTGGTCGCCTGCCTGCGCACCGGGCGGGCACTTCGAGAGCCTCGGTCGAGGTCACGGAACAAGCCGCAAGGGCATGTCACCGCCGATGTCGTCCTCAGTGAACGTCCTGCAGAGGCCGCGGACCGCGCGGTCCCGGGGCATTGGGAAGGCGATCTGATCATTGGGACGGGCCGGTCCGCGATCGGCACGCTCGTCGAGCGCAGCAGCCGATCTGCGCTCCTTGTGCATCTACCGAGGTTGGAGGGCTGGGGCGAGGTGCCACCTGTGAAGAACGGGCCGCCGTTGGGCGGTTACGGCGCCGTCGCGATGAACACTGCCCTGACCGAGTCGATGACGAAGCTGCCCGAGCAGCTCCGCAAGACCCTGACCTGGGACCGCGGGAAGGAACTTGCCGGACATGCCCAGCTCGCGCTCGATACCGGGACGAAGGTGTTCTTCGCCGATCCGCACTCGCCCTGGCAGCGGCCCACGAACGAGAACACGAACGGGCTGCTGCGTCAGTACTTCCCGAAGGGCACCGACCTGTCCCGGTGGTCCGCCGAGGACCTCGAAGCCGTCGCCCTGGCGATCAATAACCGACCCCGCAAGATCCTTGGCTGGAAGACCCCGACCGAGGTCTTCGAGGAGCAGCTACGCTCACTACAACAGCCCGGTGTTGCAACGACCGGTTGAACTCACCCAATACGTGTCCATTCGCTACACGGAGCGACTGTCCGAGGTCGGCGCCTCGACGTCCGTCGGGTCCGTCCCCGACTCGTACGACATCGCGATGGCCGAGGCCCTGAACGGCACGTTCAAGGCCGAACTGATCGAACATCAGGGACCGTGGCGCGACTTCGACGAGGTCGAGCGTGCCGTGTTCCAGTGGGTCGCGTGGTACAACAGCGAACGGCTCCACTCCGCCCTCGACTACCTCCCGCCCGATGAGTACGAACAGGCGTACTGGACGGCACTGGAGCAACACCCGCAAGCCGCTTGATCACACGATCGCGGACTCCACGAAAATCGGGGCAGCTCACCGTCTTCGGCGAGGTGCCGTTGCGGCTGTTGCCCGAGCCCCGGCCGGCCACGTCGTGCTTCTCGTAGCCCAGGTGCTCGGTCATCTCGGCCGCCAGCGCCCGTTCCAGCACGGCCCGGGTGATCTGGGTCAGCAGCCCGCCCTCGCCCAACAGGGCCGCCCCGGAGGCATCGGCACGGTCCATCAACCGCTCGACGACCTCGTCGACCAAATCGTCCCCGACCTGCTCGACGGCCGGGTTCTCGCTGTCAGTAGTCGTGTCCGTCCGTTCCGGCCGGCCAAGACCCGAGGCCGAGCCTCGGCCAGCCTGTCACATAACGGACTTACACGATCTTTCGGACACGCTCGGCATCGATTGCTGGCCGGCGAGCAGAGTCCGGGGAGTATCAGGAATTCTCCGGTGCACGGCACTCGGTCGGAAGGTCCCCCCTGGTGCGAGGTGTGTGCCGGTCGGCTCGCGGGAGGTCCACTGTGACCGGAGCGCCGGATCAGGGGCAGGTCGTGGCCCTCGTGGGATGCGAGAGTACGGCGACCTGTTCAGCGCTCAGTTGTGCGGGGGAGTGGGGTTGCCCGGTCGCGGTCGTTGCCGACGGTCCGGTCGGAGGTCGGGTTCCGTCGGATCGGGTTGTCAAGACGGTTGATCGAGACCGATCCGGAAAGGGCACGACCTTGGAGGAGCCGTCGGCGGCTGGGCGGACAGGCGCGGCCGTGTGCTGCACCAGGACGGCAGGTCAGGGTCGGTGGTGCGGGCTGCGGCCGTCGTTCTGTGGTTCGAGGGCCCGTCCTACGCGGTCCGCTGGGCGAGGCCGCCGGGGAGCTGACGCAAATGGTGGTGGTGGCCGGAGCAGTCCCGTGCGAGGGATTCCAGGTGCGGAACGGAGAGGGCCGCGGCCAGCTCCGTCCCGCTCGGAGCCATGGTGCCGTCCTCGACGGCGGGGCGGGCGACACCGCCGTCAGCTCCATCGTCGGTACCCCGCGGCCTGAGGACGTCCGCCTCATCGACACCACCCGCCGCGCCCCGGAGGGGGGCAACGCCGCAGCCGTGGCGGTCCACCGCACCGGCGACATCGCCCACGCCGCCGGCACCGACTTCCACACCACCGACCCCGACGGCTGGACTCTCCGCACCACCGAAGGCACACGGTGCCCACATCGAACACACTGTCGCCATCACTCCTGGCGGCCCCGTATCCGCACTCTCCTCCGAGGCGCTGGGCTGGTTCCTGGTCGTGCATGTTTGATTCTGTTTGCGGTGTGATTTGAATCACTTCGTATCCAATAGATCTTTGTCGACCTACTGAGTGGACGTTAAGTCCGCTTTCTCTCGGTTCATGATCGCTCGTTCGTGTGAACGTCGGCCGTACTGGCGTGCCAGTCGGGGTTCGGGTGATGTTCTGCGGCGCATGGACAGACGGGCGTATCCGAGCGACTTATCGGA
>NZ_JAQYWZ010000082.1:0-373 GCF_036290945.1 Streptomyces sp. BE303 | reverse complement strand
GGCGTCGAGGGCCCGGCTGCGCAGGGCGGAGACCCGGGCGCCGTCCTCCAGGCTCAGCGCGCCGGCCACCACCGCGGCGGCGATCTCGCCCTGCGAGTGGCCGAGGACGGCGTCGGGGTGGACGCCGTGGTGCTGCCAGAGGGCGGCGAGGGAGACCATCACGGCCCACAGGGCGGGCTGGACGACGTCGACGCGTTCGAGGAGTTCGCCGCTGCGCAGGAGCTCGCTCAGGGACCAGTCGACGTGTGGGGCGAGGGCCTTCTCGCACTGGGTGATCTTCTCGGCGAAGACGGGTTCGGTGTCGAGGAGTGCGGCGGCCATGCCGGGCCACTGGGAGCCCTGGCCGGGGAAGACGAAGACGGTGCGGCCGGGG
>NZ_JAQYWZ010000081.1:0-1102 GCF_036290945.1 Streptomyces sp. BE303 | reverse complement strand
GGCTCGGCACTCGCCGTCCTGGCCGCCCCCGACTCCGACATCGGTCTCGTCGGATACGAGATGGCCCTGCTCGTCGACCGGGCCGGCGCCGTCCTCACCCCCGCACTCCGCGCAGAACTCCAGGGCAGTCTCCTGCACTGACGGACCGTCGGATACCGTCCTGGTATTCGAAGCACCTCCGCGCCCGTCCCGGGCCCGCTTCGGCGGGCTCGGGATCGGACGTAGTACGGCCTTCGCACCACCGGCTCGGGACCAGTGCCCGAGCTCGCACCGCACCGCCGCACCCTGTGAGGAGAGGATCCGTGACACCGCCCGACGACCGCAGCGGCCAGTACGGCGTTCCGTACCCTGGCACAGGCCATGACGCCTTCGGAGCACCCGGCGTCGGCCACGGTCAGCAGTACGGCCAGCCGCTCCACGGCCAGCACGACCAGCACTACGGACAGCCGCAGTACGGCGGGCCGTACCCGCCGGGGCAGTACGACGAGTACGGCCGGCCCCGGCAGCCGCAGCCCTCCTACGACGCGCCCCCCGCGGGCTACCCGAGGCAGGACGGGACGGCCGGCCAGCAGCCCGGCCCCGGCCTCGGGGGCCGGTCGGCCGTCGGGCACCAGGGCGGCCGGTCGGCCCAGCGGCCCGGGCACGCTGACGAGTTCGACGACGAGCAGGACTCCGGCCCGCTGATCCGACCGTTCGCGATGACCGGCGGACGGACCCGGCCCCGCTACGAGCTCGCCCTGGAGGCGCTCGTCTCGGCCGACGTGGATCCGCAGCGCCTGGCCACCCTGCTCCCCGAGCACCAGCGGATCTGCACCCTGTGCACCGAGGTGAAGTCCGTGGCCGAGGTGTCGGCGCTGCTCTCCCTTCCGCTGGGAGTGGCCCGCATCCTCGTGGCCGACCTGGCCGAGGCCGGCCTCGTCGCCATCCACCAGCCCGCTTCCGGCGGCGAATCCGGAAACCAGCCCGACGTCACGCTGCTCGAAAGGGTCCTCAGTGGACTTCGCAAGCTCTAACGCGGCCGCCCCCACCCGCGCCACCACCTCCGCGAAGATCGTCGTCGCCGGCGGCTTCGGTGTCGGCAAGACCACGCTCGTCGGCGCCG
>NZ_JAQYWZ010000080.1:0-322 GCF_036290945.1 Streptomyces sp. BE303 | reverse complement strand
CGGGCACCTGAACCGTGTGCTGTCCGGCAAGGTCGACGGGGCGTTGCACCTGGACGCGCTGGTCGGTACGCGTCTCGACGCGTTCGTGGTCTTCTCCTCGATCGCCGGAATCTGGGGCCGCGCCGACCAGGCCGCCGACGCGGCGGCGACCCCGGCGCTGGACGCCGTGGTCGCCGGACGCCGTGCCCGAGGACTGCCGGGCACCGCCGTCGCCTGGGGCCCGTGGGACGAGGTCGGCATGGCGGCCGAGGCCGAGGTCGCCGACCGGCTGCGCCGTCGCGGCATCACCCCGGTCGACCCGGCGCTCGCGCTGGCCGCCCTG
>NZ_JAQYWZ010000079.1:0-244 GCF_036290945.1 Streptomyces sp. BE303 | reverse complement strand
CCCGGATCCGCCAACTCCCCACCCGAAGCAACCCGCCCCGTCACATTCGACACCACCGGAATCAACGGCGCACGGAACTCCAACCCCTCCGCCACCACCCGGAACTCCTCCAACATCCCGTCCAGATGCCCCGAATGAAAAGCATGACTCACCCGCAACCGCCGCGACCGACGACCCACGAAACGACCCCGAACCTCCTCCACCCCCACCTCGTCACCCGACACCACCACCGACAACGGACCAT
>NZ_JAQYWZ010000078.1:0-341 GCF_036290945.1 Streptomyces sp. BE303 | reverse complement strand
TGGGCGCCGACGGCCTGCGGGTCCTGGTGGGCGGCTGCCACCCGTTGCGTGAACCGCTGGCCTACGGGCCGGTGATCGCCTCTCTGGGGGGGTTCGGGGACATGCTACCGCCGGCGCTGCTGCTTGGCGCCTCGGGCGGCGCGCTAGCGCCGCTGCTGCCGGATCTGGCCGACGCTCTGCCCGCGGAGCCGCCGCCGGCCGTACCGGGCGCGTCAGGGCCCGTCGTGAAGCGGTGCCGGGAGGTGTCGGCGGTCAGGACGCAGCTCGATGAGGTGGCACCGGTGGCGCTGGTGGTGGAGGACGTGCACTGGGCGGACGAGGCGACCCACGAGCTGCTGCGC
>NZ_JAQYWZ010000077.1:0-1535 GCF_036290945.1 Streptomyces sp. BE303 | reverse complement strand
TTGGAAGTCCAGCCGTCTGCGGACCAGTCACGCCTTCCATTCGCGGTTGATGGAGCCGATGTTGGAGGACTTCCGCGCCGTGGTGCGTGGGTTGTCCTTCTCCGAGCCTTCGGTCCCGGCGGTGTCGTCGGTGACGGGCCGCCCGGTCGGTGTCGGGCAGTGGTCGGACCCGGAGTACTGGGTCGACCAGGTCCGCAAGCCCGTCCGGTTCGCCGATGCCCTCGCGGCCCTCGCGGCGCTCGACGGCGTCACCACCTACGTCGAGCTCGGCCCGGATGCGGTCCTGTCCGCGCTCGTCCAGCAGCCCGACGCCGTCACCGCGCCGCTGCTGCGCCGCGACCGTGACGAAGCGACCACCGCACTGACGGCACTCGCGACCCTGCACGTCAACGGCGTCCCGGTCGACTGGTCGCCCTTCTTCACCGGCGTCCGACCGGCCGAGCTGCCGACCTACGCCTTCCAACGCCAGGAGTACTGGCTCGAATTCAGGCCCCCGGTGGTCGACGCTGTCGAGGCGGGTTTCTGGGACCGGATCGAGCAGGGCGACCTGCCCGGCCTCGCCGCGCAGCTCGGCGTCGCGGAGGCCGACCTGGAAGGTGTCCTGCCCGCGCTGACCTCCTGGCGCGCGCAGGGGCGGGAGCGTTCGCTCCTGGACGGCTGGCGCTACCACGTCACGTGGGAGCCGCTGCCGGAACCCGGGGCTGTGTCCCTCGCGGGAGGTACCTGGATCCTGGTCGGCGATGTCCCGTTGGCCGACGCGCTGGAACAGCACGGCGCCAAGGTCCTTTCGGTGCCGGCGGGTTCGACGGCGGAGCTGGACACCCGCCTGTGTGGCCTGGACGTCGTCGGCGTCCTGGCGGCGCCGGGGTCCGTGAACGAGGCGCTGGCACTGGTCCGGACGATGGCGACTGCCGGGTCCGGGGCCGCGTTGTGGCTGGTGACGCGGGGTGCCGTGGTCACCGGCCGGGCGGACGGCGCGGTGGACGTCGACCAGGCGCAGCTGTGGGGCTTCGGCCGGGCGGTGGGGTTGGAGCACCCCGGGATGTGGGGCGGTCTGCTCGATCTGCCGGTCGAGTTGGACCGCCGGGCGGCGGGTCGTGTTGCTGCTGTCCTGGGTGGTGCGCTGGGTGCGGAGGACCAGGTCGCCGTTCGTGGCGGCGGTGTGCTGGTGCGGCGCTTGGAGCATGCGCCGGTGGGTTCCGGGTCGGTCTGGAAGCCTCGGGGCACGGTGTTGATCGCCGGTGGGACGGGTGGTCTGGGCGTCGAGGTGGCGCGGTGGGCGGCGGCGAACGGTGCGGAGCGGTTGGTGCTGCTCTCCCGGCGTGGATCTCAGGCGCCCGGGGCGGCGGAGTTGTTGGCGGAGCTGCCGATGGCGGAGATCCATGCGTGTGATCTGGCGGATCGGTCCGCGGTGGAGGCGTTGCTGGCCGTGGTCGGTCGGGTCGACGCGGTCGTGCACGCGGCCGGTGTGGGCGAGGACGTGGCGCTGGTCGACGCGGACGAGGCGCATCTGGACCGGGTGATCCGGGGCAAGG
>NZ_JAQYWZ010000076.1:0-341 GCF_036290945.1 Streptomyces sp. BE303 | reverse complement strand
TGGCGCCCCCCCCCCCCCCCCCCCACCCCCCCCCCCACACCTCCCCACCAAACCCCACCCCACACCCCCCCCCCCCGCCCCCCCCACCCACCAATCTTTCTCCCTCTTGGGCGGGGGGGCCCCCCCCCCGCCCCCCCCCCCCCCCCCCCACCCCCCCCCCCCCCCAGTTTTCCAGCACAGCTCGGCATACTAGATGGTAACTCGGCGTCCTGCTGCGCCTCGGCGGACCGGTACGCGCTCCGCGAGAACCGCCATTAACAGCGCGTAAGCCGACCTCAGCGTGAAGAGGGCGGGCGGGGGCGGGGGGGGGGTGGGGGGGGGGGGGGGGGGTGGGGTGGGGG
>NZ_JAQYWZ010000075.1:0-424 GCF_036290945.1 Streptomyces sp. BE303 | reverse complement strand
GGGGGGGGGGGGGGGGGGGGGACCGCAACAACCACCCCCCCCCCCCCCCCCCCCACACACCCCAGGAAGCGCCGCGCAACCGCCCCGCCCCCCCCCCCAACACCCCCCCCCCCCCCCCCACGGCCCCCCCCCCCCGCCGGGACAACTTGCCAGAAAATACAGAACACCCCCCACCACCCGATCTCCGCCCGAGACCCCGCCCACCGCGATCTACACCGCGTTCTACACTACGTCCCCCCCCGCCCCTCGTCCGAGCTCCCCTTCGGCCTGCACCGGGTCTTCCCGCCGGTCCCGCGCGGCGTCCCGCTGGCTGGGGGTGTGGTCACCCGGGTACGGCCCACCGGGCGGGGCCCCGCGCGGCGAGGAGTGGAAGGAGGGCGTCTGCCGCCGTCTCGGCTGGCCGGTGGACACCCCCGCCGCCTGG
>NZ_JAQYWZ010000074.1:0-242 GCF_036290945.1 Streptomyces sp. BE303 | reverse complement strand
TTGAAGACGGATGCGAATACGGCGGCGCCGTTGGCGGGTGGTGTGTTCGATCTGTGGGAGGAGACGAATGGTGTTCCGGGTCTGCAGACGTCGGGGGTGAACCCGGACACGCAGGTGGGTGCGGCATGTACGACGGGTGCGAATGGTCTGTGTTCTCGGACGGTGGAGGTCGGCACGTATTACTGGCGTGAGACGGCTGCCCCGCCCGGGTATCAGTTGCCTGCTTCGCCGGTGTTCGGTCC
>NZ_JAQYWZ010000073.1:0-336 GCF_036290945.1 Streptomyces sp. BE303 | reverse complement strand
GGGGGGGGGGGGGCCCCCGGGGGGGGCCGGGGGGGGGGCGGGTGTGGTCGGCACCGAGGTTTTGGGGGTTGCGGGCGACGGGGGCCCCCGCGCGGTCCGGGGGTTGGGGGTGGTGGTGTGTGGTTTGGGTGTGGTTTTGGGGGTTTGGTTTGTGGTGGGGGTGGGTGGGTGTGTGGTTTTGTTTGTGGGTTTTGGTGGGTGTGGGGGTGTTGGTGTTATGGATGGTGTTTCTGATGTGGGGTGTTTTTGTGTTTTTGTTTGGGGTTGTCTTGGTGGGGGGGGTGACGGCCTCGGCGGGGTTTGTCCATTTGTTTGTGTTGGGGTTGTATGTTGCCG
>NZ_JAQYWZ010000072.1:0-311 GCF_036290945.1 Streptomyces sp. BE303 | reverse complement strand
TGTGAGGAATTCGGCGGTTGCTCTGTCGAAGAGGCCCTCCACGTAGGGCACGTTGAGCTGTCCGCAGCCCGCGCGCACCAGCAGGTCCTGCAACCGTGCCACGTCCGGTCCCTGGTCTCCGCGGCTCAGCAGGCGCGCCGCCGGGGTTGGGGTTTGGCTGGGAGCCGTAGCGGGAGTCGTCCTGGGTGGCGGGGTGTGGGTCGCAGGCGCGGGCGGTGGGACGGGTGGCGGGACGGGGGACGGCTCCGACGGCGGCGGGGAGTGGCGGGTGCTCGGGGGCGGAGGGACGGGTGACGGGATCGCGGGCGCCG
>NZ_JAQYWZ010000071.1:0-354 GCF_036290945.1 Streptomyces sp. BE303 | reverse complement strand
GGGGGGGGGGGGGGGCGGGCGCGGGGGATGGGGCCCCCCCCCCGGGGGGGTGGTGGTGGCAGCCGCCCCCCCCCACCCCCCCCCCCCCCCAAAGCCCCCCCCCAACAACCCCCCCCCCCCCCCCCCCCCGCCAAAAACCCGCAGCGCCCCCACGCCAAACCCCAACCCCACCCCCCCCCCCACCACACCACCACCAACACCACACCAACACCCCCCCACCCACCCCCCCCCACCACCCCCACCCCCCCCCCCCCCCCCCCCACCCCCGGGAAACCCGCCGCGGCCCCCACCCGGGGGGCCGGCGGGGCCCCCGGCGCCGCCACCCGCCCCCGACGGCCCCCCACCCCGCGCCCG
>NZ_JAQYWZ010000070.1:0-433 GCF_036290945.1 Streptomyces sp. BE303 | reverse complement strand
CAACGCGCACGTGTGCGGGGAGGAGACTCGGACGGTCGAGGACGCCGCCGTGGCAGCAGAGGCACTGCCACTGGCTCCGGTGCTGTTGTCCGGTCCGGACGAGGCGTCCCTGCGTGCTCCGGCTCAACAGCTGATCGACAGCGCCGAGGTGGGCGCTGCTCACCCGGTGGCACTCGGCGCGGCGTCGATCCGCCGTGCCGCGCTCGCTCACCGGGCGGTGGTGCTCGCCGGTGACAACGACGAGCTGATGTCCGGTCTGGATGCGGTGGTGTCTGGTGAGGGCGGTCTGATAGGCACCGCACGGGCGGGCCGGGTGGCGTTCCTGTTCACGGGCCAGGGTGCGCAGCGTGCGTCGATGGGCCGGGGGTTGTACGAGGCGTTCCCGGTTTTCGCGGATGCCTTCGACCAGGTGGCGTTGCACGTGGATGCCTAT
>NZ_JAQYWZ010000069.1:0-530 GCF_036290945.1 Streptomyces sp. BE303 | reverse complement strand
GCAAGCCCGGCAAGCGGAGACGGCCCGGCTCAAAGCCATGGCCGAGACGGGCACCGCCGAGTGCAACCTGCGCCGCGAGGAACTGGAGACGGTCCTGCTCCTACGACCCGAGGGCCTTGAACTGTGGCATCCCCACGTCGAGCAGGCGTTCATCCACGAGGGTCCCCAGGGCGTCGCAGAGATGGTCGAAGACCTGCTGCAGCGGTCCCCCGTGCCCCCTGGGTGCCGAACGGCAGCCCGCGCGGTCTACACCCCCGAGGCCCAGCAACTCCTGGTCGACGTCGAGCTTCCGAACCACGAGATCGTCCCCGCGGTGGCCTCCTACCGCTACGTCGCCCAGCGGGCCGAGGTCGTCCCCCAACCCGCCAGACAAGCCGAAGTCCACGACGCCTACGCCCGGCTGGTGGCCCGCCTGGCCCTCCGGGCGCTGGACGAGGCGTTCACCGCCACACCGGCAGCATTCGTGGAGACCGTCATCCTCAACGGCCGCGTCAACGCCACCGATCCGACGACCGGCCAGGCCGTCCGGG
>NZ_JAQYWZ010000068.1:0-316 GCF_036290945.1 Streptomyces sp. BE303 | reverse complement strand
GTGGGCGGTGTGGGGGTGGTGTGGGGGGTGTTGGGGTGTGTGGGGTGGGTGTGGGTGTGTGCGCTGGGGCTGGTGGTGGGGGGGGGGGGGGGGGTGCTGGGGGGGGGGGGGGGGTGGGGGGTGGTGGGGGCGGGACAGGTGCGGGGGGGGGGCGTGGGGGGGCCGGCGCGCGCGGGGGGGGGGTTGTGTGGCTGTTCGCCGTCCCTGGGTCGCGGGGGGGTGGTGTTTCCCCTGTGTGGCGTGTGTGTGGGGTGTGGGGTTGGGGTGTGGGGGGGGGGGGGGGGGTCTCCCCCCCCCCCCCCCCCCCCCCCCCCCC
>NZ_JAQYWZ010000067.1:0-1466 GCF_036290945.1 Streptomyces sp. BE303 | reverse complement strand
TTCCTCAGCCAGAACGAGGACGGCACCGCCGACATCTTCACCGGTGGCCGCAAGCTCCGCGTGAACGTCAGCCCCAACGTCGAGCTCGACGAGCTGCGGCGCGGCCAGGAAGTGATGCTCAACGAGGCCCTCAACATCGTGGACGCGATGGCCTTCGAGAGCATCGGCGACCTGGTCACCCTCAAGGAGGTCCTGGAGGACGGCGAGCGGGCCCTGGTCGTCGGCCACACCGACGAGGAGCGGGTGGTGCGCCTGGCCGAACCGCTGCGCGAGATCACCCTCCGGGCGGGGGACGCCCTCCTGCTGGAACCCCGTTCCGGCTACGTCTACGAGGTCGTGCCGAAGTCCGAGGTCGAGGAGCTCGTCCTCGAGGAGGTCCCGGACATCGACTACCGCCAGATCGGCGGCCTCGCCAACCAGATCGAACTGATCCGGGACGCGGTCGAGCTGCCGTACCTGCACGCCGACCTCTTCAAGGAGTACGAGCTGCGCCCGCCCAAGGGCGTGCTGCTCTACGGCCCGCCCGGCTGCGGCAAGACGCTGATCGCCAAGGCCGTGGCGAACTCGCTGGCCAAGAAGGTCGCCGAGGTCACCGGCAGGCCCCAGGGGAAGAGCTACTTCCTCAACATCAAGGGCCCCGAGCTGCTCAACAAGTACGTCGGCGAGACCGAGCGGCAGATCCGCCTGGTCTTCCAGCGGGCCCGGGAGAAGGCGAGCGAGGGCACCCCCGTCATCGTCTTCTTCGACGAGATGGAGTCGCTGTTCCGCACCCGCGGTTCCGGTGTCAGCTCGGACGTGGAGAACACCATCGTCCCGCAGCTGCTCGCCGAGATCGACGGCGTGGAGGGCCTGGAGAACGTCATCGTCATCGGCGCCTCGAACCGCGAGGACATGATCGACCCGGCGATCCTGCGGCCCGGCCGCCTGGACGTCAAGATCAAGATCGAGCGCCCGGACGCCGAGGCCGCGAAGGACATCTTCTCCAAGTACCTCAAGGGCTCGCTGCCGTTCCACCCGGACGACCTCAAGGAGCACGACGGCTCCGTGGGCGCCACGGTGGAGGCGATGATCCAGTCGGTGGTGGAGCGGATGTACTCCGAGACGGAGGAGAACCGCTTCCTGGAGGTCACCTACGCCAACGGTGACAAGGAGGTCCTGTACTTCAAGGACTTCAACTCCGGCGCGATGATCCAGAACATCGTCGACCGGGCGAAGAAGATGGCCATCAAGGCCTTCCTCGACCACGGTCAGCGGGGTCTGCGCGTCGCCCACCTGCTCAACGCCTGCGTGGACGAGTTCAAGGAGAACGAGGACCTGCCGAACACCACCAACCCGGACGACTGGGCCCGGATCTCCGGCAAGAAGGGCGAGCGGATCGTCTTCATCCGGACCCTGGTCACCGGGAAGCAGGGTGCCGAGTCCGGCCGCTCGATCGACACTGTCGCCAACACCGGGCAGTACCTGTA
>NZ_JAQYWZ010000066.1:0-1096 GCF_036290945.1 Streptomyces sp. BE303 | reverse complement strand
GCTAGCTGTATTGATCACGAGCGTTGTTGACAGTGGTCGGGCTTGATCAAACGTAAAGACCTCCGGTGTGGTGGAGCTGTCTAGGACTGCACCGCACCGGAGGTCTTCGTGTCCCACCGTAACGCCCGCCTGACCGTGCACGGCAGGCGGCTCCTGATCGAACGCGTCCGGGCAGGACGCCCGGTCGCGCACATAGCCGCCGAGATGGGGATCTCCCGCACCACCGCCCACAAGTGGGTCCGCAGGTGGCGCGCAGAGGGCGACGCGGGCCTGCACGACCGGTCCAGTCGCCCCCGTACCACCCCGCACCGCACCCCGGACACGATCGAGGCCGAGGTCTGCCGGCTGCGGCAGGAACGCAAGCTCGGCCCCGCCCGGCTCGGGCCGATCCTCGGCATACCGACCTCGACGGTCCACCGGATCCTGACCCGCCACGGCATGAACCGGCTGCGGTGGATGGACCGGCCCACCGGCCAGGTCATCCGCCGCTACGAGCGCGAACGCCCCGGCGAGCTGGTCCACGTCGACATCAAGAAGCTCGGCAACATCCCCGACGGCGGCGGCCACCGCGTCATGGACCGGCAGGCCGGCGAGAGCAACCGGTACGCCACCACCGGCCTGAGAACTCCGAGCGGGACACCGAAGATCGGCTACAGCTACGTCCACAGCGCCGTCGACGACCACACCCGCCTGGCCTACAGCGAGATCCTGCCCGACGAACGCAAGGAGACCGCCACCGCGTTCTGGCACCGCGCCGAGCAGTTCTTCACCGCCCTCGGCATCACCGTCGAACGCGTCCTGACCGACAACGGCGCCTGCTACAAGTCACACCTGTGGCGCGACACACTCGCCGCATCCGGCATCGCCCACAAACGCACTCGCCCCTACCGACCCCAGACCAACGGCAAGGTCGAGCGCTTCAACCGCACCCTGCTCGACGAATGGGCCTACCAACGCCCCTACACCAGCAACCAGGAACGAACCGAAGCGCTCCCCGACTTCCTGCACGCCTACAACTACCATCGCTGCCACACCGCACTCGGAGGCCAACCCCCGATCACGCGTGTCAACAATCCTGCGGGTCAATACAGCTAGC
>NZ_JAQYWZ010000065.1:0-440 GCF_036290945.1 Streptomyces sp. BE303 | reverse complement strand
GCGTCCTGTCGGCGCTCGTCCAGCAGCCCGACGCCGTCACCGCGCCGCTGCTGCGCCGCGACCGTGACGAAGTCACCACCGCGCTGACGGCGCTCGCGACCCTGCACGTCAACGGTGTCCCGGTCGACTGGTCGCCGCTGATCACGGGCGTCCGACCGGCCGAGCTGCCGAACTACGCCTTCCAGCACCAGCGGTACTGGCTGCAAGCAGCAGCGCCCGGCCGTTCGGCGGAACCTGCGGAGGCGGGCTTCTGGAACGTCGTCGAGAGGGGCGATCTCCCGGCGTTCGCAGCGGAGTTGGGTGTCGCGACCGATGCCGCCGCCACCGTGCTGCCCGCGGTGTCGACCTGGCGGGCGCGCGGCCTGGCACGGTCGCTCAGCGACGGCTGGCGCTACCGCGTCCCCTGGAAGCCGGTCGCCGATCCCGGCGCGGCCCGGGTC
>NZ_JAQYWZ010000064.1:0-267 GCF_036290945.1 Streptomyces sp. BE303 | reverse complement strand
GGACCGCCTCGCATGAGACCGGCAGTACTGAAGAAACAGACCATACGGCCGTTCCCTCAGGACCCAACAACGTGCCCAACACACCCGATCAACAATCCGTCTTCCACGCCGAAGCAGTACTAACGAATGCCAACCCAGTGTGCCGAATAGTCAACGTTCCACCCATGAGCGACCGTGCAGAACATTCGCCTGCAAGCGGCCATGTGCTCCTTAGAAAGGAGGTGATCCAGCCGCACCTTCCGGTACGGCTACCTTGTTACGACTTCG
>NZ_JAQYWZ010000063.1:0-345 GCF_036290945.1 Streptomyces sp. BE303 | reverse complement strand
TTTCCCCCACCGCGCCCAACGCCAGGCACTCACCCGGCCCGGGGGGGTACTCCCCGCACCCCCCCCGGCGGCACGCCCGTGGGCGCCCCCGGGTGGGGGGGGGGGGGGGGTGGTTGGGGGGGTGTGGGGGTTGTGGGTTGTGTTGTGTTTGTTGTTGTTTGTTTGTTTTGGTTGTGGGGTTTGGGCTGGGGTGTGTGGGGGCGGGGGCGGGGGGGGGGGCCGGGCCGCCCCGGGGCGGGACCCCCTGGGGCGCCCCCCGGTGGGGGGGGCGGGGGGGCCCCCCGGCAGGAAGGGGCTGGGTGCCGATGCGCACCCGGCCCCTTCCCGTCCGTCCGCGGCTGCCCT
>NZ_JAQYWZ010000062.1:0-1621 GCF_036290945.1 Streptomyces sp. BE303 | reverse complement strand
TGGCGGATCGGTCCGCGGTGGAGGCGTTGCTGGCCGTGGTCGGTCGGGTCGACGCGGTCGTGCACGCGGCCGGTGTGGGCGAGGACGTGGCGCTGGTCGACGCGGACGAGGCGCATCTGGACCGGGTGATCCGGGGCAAGGCCGACGGGGCGCTGCACCTGGACGCGCTGGTCGGTACGGATCTCGACGCGTTCGTGGTGTTCTCGTCCATCTCGGCGACATGGGGCAGCAGTCGGCAGGCCGCGTACGGGGCGGCGAACACCGCTCTCGACGCCCTGGTCCTGCGCCGACGGGCCGCCGGGCTTCCCGGTACGTCGGTCGCCTGGGGTCCCTGGGCGAGCGTCGGCATGGCGGCCGACGTCGAGGCCGCCGCTTCGCTCCGCAGGCAGGGCCTGGTGGGGATGGCTCCCGATCGCGCCGTGGCCGCGCTGGCCCGGGCCGTGGGCGCCGGGGACGACCTGGTCACGGTCGCGGACGTGCGGTGGTCGGAGTTCCTGCCGCTGTTCACGGCGGCGCGTGAGCGGCCGTTCCTGGCCGACCTGCCGGAGGCCGCCGAGTCGGCCACCGTGCCGGAGCCGGGTACCGGGCTGGCCGCCCGGTTGGCGGGTCTGTCGTCGGCGGAGCGGCAGCGGACCGTGCTGGAGCTGGTCCGGGCCGAGGTCGCGGCGGCTCTCGGCCATGCGTCGGCCGGGGAGATCGAGGCGTCTCGGGCCTTCAAGGAGCTGGGCTTCGACTCGCTGACGGCCGTCGAGCTGCGGAACCGGTTGCAGGCCGCGACCGGGCTGGCGCTGCCGGCGACGCTGGCGTTCGACTACCCGAGCGCCGAGCGGCTCGCCGCGTTCGTCCTGGCCGAGGTGGGAGGCGCGGAGGCGGCCGGTCCTGCCGTTCCGGCGCTCGCTGTCGCCACCGACGACGATCCGGTGGTGATCGTCGGGATGGGCCTGCGGCTGCCCGGCGGGGTGGACTCTCCGGAACGGTTCTGGGAGTTGCTCTCCGCAGGCGAGGACGGGATCGGGGCGTTCCCGACGGATCGTGGGTGGGATCTGGAGGGGTTGTACCACCCGGATCCGGAGCATGCGGGGACGTTCTACGCCCGGGAGGGCGGGTTCCTGTACGGCGCGGGCGAGTTCGATGCGGGGCTGTTCGGGATCTCGCCGCGTGAGGCGTTGGCGATGGATCCGCAGCAGCGCCTGTTGCTGGAGACCTCGTGGGAGTCGTTCGAACGGGCAGGCGTGGACCCACGGGCCGGACTGGCCGGACACCCGGTCGGCGTGTTCGTCGGTGCCTCGTTCATGGGGTACGGCTCCGGACCGGTCGAGGATGCTGACGGTGTGGAGGGGCATCTGCTGACGGGTACGGCTTCGTCGGTGATGTCGGGGCGGATCTCGTACACGTTCGGCCTGGAGGGGCCGGCGGTGACGGTGGACACGGCGTGCTCGTCGTCGTTGGTGGCCCTGCATCTGGCGGTGCAGGCGCTGCGGTCGGGTGAGTGCTCGATGGCGCTGGTCGGTGGTGTGACGGTCATGCCGACGCCGGATGTGTTCGTGGAGTTCTCGCGTCAGCGGGGTCTGGCGCCGGACGGCCGGTGCAAGTCGTTCGGTGCGGGTGCGGACGGGACGGG
>NZ_JAQYWZ010000061.1:0-278 GCF_036290945.1 Streptomyces sp. BE303 | reverse complement strand
GGACCGCCTCGCATGAGACCGGCAGTACTGAAGAAACAGACCATACGGCCGTTCCCTCAGGACCCAACAACGTGCCCGACACAGTCAATCCCAGATCGCTTTCCACGCCGAAGCAGTACTCACGTCCGATCTCTTCCTGTGCCGAATAGTCAACGTTCCACCCATGAGCGACCGTGCAGAACATTCGCCTGCAAGCGGCCATGTGCTCCTTAGAAAGGAGGTGATCCAGCCGCACCTTCCGGTACGGCTACCTTGTTACGACTTCGTCCCAATCGCTG
>NZ_JAQYWZ010000060.1:0-1657 GCF_036290945.1 Streptomyces sp. BE303 | reverse complement strand
TTGGAAGTCCAGCCGTCTGCGGACCAGTCACGCCTTCCATTCGCGGTTGATGGAGCCGATGTTGGAGGACTTCCGCGCCGTGGTGCGTGGGTTGTCCTTCTCCGAGCCTTCGGTCCCGGCGGTGTCGTCGGTGACGGGCCGTCCGGTCGGTGTCGGGCAGTGGTCGGACCCGGAGTACTGGGTCGACCAGGTCCGCAAGCCCGTCCGGTTCGCCGATGCCCTCGCGGCCCTCGACGGCGTCACGAGGTTCGTCGAACTGGGCCCGGACGGCGTGCTGTCCGCGCTCGTCCAGCAGCCGGACGCCGTCACGGCGCCGCTGCTGCGCCGCGACCGTGACGAAGTCACCACCGTGCTCACGGCGTTGGCGACCTTGCACGTCAACGGCGTTCCGGTCGACTGGGCGCCCTTCTTCACCGGCGTCCGACCGGCCGAGCTGCCGACCTACGCCTTCCAGCGCCGGCGGTACTGGCCCGACGAGGCGCCCGTCGGCCGGACCTCCGGGCCGGACCGTGAGGACGCCGACTTCTGGGCCACCGTCGAGCGCGGTGACCTGCGGACCTTGGCCGACCAGCTGGGCGTCACGGCGACGGCACTTGAGAGCCTCGTTCCGGCGCTGGCCACCTGGCGGGCGCAGGGCCGGGAACGGTCGTTGGTCGACGGCTGGCGGTACCGGGTCGACTGGGAGCCGGCGACCGTGTCCGCCGAAGCCCGGCTCGACGGTGTGTGGGCGGTGGTCGGCGAGGACGTCCACGGCCTTGCCGAGGTGCTGGCGGCACTGGGCGCTTCAGTGGTGCAGGTGACCGGCCGGGAGCAGCTGGCGGGTCTGGACGTCACGGGTCTCGTCGCGTCGCCGACGTCCCTGGCCGATGCGCTCGACCTGGTCCGGACGCTGGTGGACACCGGGTGCAGCACGCCGCTGTGGTTCGTGACCCGGAACGCGTTGGTCACCGGACCGGCGGACGGCGTTGGAGAGATCGACCAGGCGCAGCTGTGGGGCTTCGGCCGGGCGGTGGGGTTGGAGCACCCCGGGATGTGGGGCGGTCTGCTCGATCTGCCGGTCGAGTTGGACCGCCGGGCGGCGGGTCGTGTTGCTGCTGTCCTGGGTGGCGCGTTGGGCGCGGAGGACCAGGTCGCGGTGCGCGGTGGTGGCGTGCTCGTTCGTCGTCTCGTTCACGCGCCGGTGGGTTCCGGGTCGGTCTGGAAGCCTCGGGGCACGGTGCTGGTCGCCGGTGGGACGGGTGGTCTGGGCGTCGAGGTGGCGCGGTGGGCGGCGGCGAACGGTGCGGAGCGGCTGGTGCTGCTCTCCCGGCGTGGATCTCAGGCGCCCGGCGCGGCGGAGTTGTTGGCCGAGCTGCCGATGGCGGAGATCCATGCGTGTGATCTGGCGGATCGGTCCGCGGTGGAGGCGTTGCTGGCCGTGGTCGGTCGGGTCGACGCGGTCGTGCACGCGGCCGGTGTGGCCGAGGACGTGCCACTCGTGGACGCGGACGAGGCGCATCTGGACCGGGTGATCCGGGGCAAGGTCGACGGGGCGTTGCACCTGGACGCGTTGGTCGGTACGGATCTCGACGCGTTCGTGGTGTTCTCGTCGATCTCGGGTGTCTGGGGCAGCGGGGAGCAGGCGGCGTACGGGGCGGCGAACGCGGCGCTGGACGCG
>NZ_JAQYWZ010000059.1:0-609 GCF_036290945.1 Streptomyces sp. BE303 | reverse complement strand
TGCTGGCCTCCGGGACCGACGCCATGGGCGGGTTCCCCACGGACCGCGGCTGGGACCTGGAAGCCCTCTACCACCCGGACCCGGAGCACCCCGGCACCACGTACACCCGGGACGGCGGCTTCGTGTCCGCCGCCGGTGAGCTCGACGCGGGGCTGTACGGGATCTCGCCGCGCGAGGCGCTGGCGATGGACCCGCAGCAGCGGTTGCGGCTGGAGACGTCGGGGGAGGCGTTCGACCGGGCCGGGGTCGACCCGCTGTCGCTCCGCGGCGAGCAGGTCGGCGTGTTCGCCGGAACCAACGGTCAGGACTCCGTCGCGCTGCTGGACGACGGGGCCGAGGACGTCGCGGACTCGGCGGGCCACCTCGGCACCGGGAACGCGGCGAGCGTGCTGTCCGGCCGCGTCTCGTACTCGTTCGGCCTGGATGGGCCGGGGGTTGTACGAGGCGTTCCCGGTTTTCGCGGATGCCTTCGACCAGGTGGCGTTGCACGTGGATGCCTATCTGGACCGGCCGTTGGCGGAGGTGCTGGCGGACGCGGAGCTGATCCACCGCAGCGGGTAAGCGCAGCCGGCGTTGTTCGGCGTCGAGGTGGCGTTGCACGCGCTGCTG
>NZ_JAQYWZ010000058.1:0-321 GCF_036290945.1 Streptomyces sp. BE303 | reverse complement strand
CCCGAGTAGCCCTGTGCTCTCGCGTTCCGTGGCGCCGACCACAGCCTGAACGGCCGGCTCGAGGAGGCCGTGGCCGAATTCACCGCCGCGCTCCCCCTCGCCCCCGCCAAAGCCTGGGCCCTCGCCGGGCGCGGCGAGGCGTACCGCCTGGCGGCCCTCGCCGAGCAGGCGATCGCCGACCTCCCCGCCGCGCCCGCCCACACCCCGTCGGACGTCTGGGCGCTCCGCGCCCGCGGCCAGGCCCACCGCCAGGCCGGCCGACCCGACGAAGCCGTCACCGACCTCACCGCCGCCGTCACCCTGAATCCTTCCTACGCCTGG
>NZ_JAQYWZ010000057.1:0-313 GCF_036290945.1 Streptomyces sp. BE303 | reverse complement strand
GTGCTCGGCGACCGCGTAGGGGCTGTAGAAGGAGACGCGGGCGACCGTCAGTCCCAGCTCGGCGGCGGCCTCCAGGTCGATGTTGTTGAAACCGGTGGTGCGCTGCGCGATCAGCTCGGTCCCGCCGGCGGCGAGCAGGGCGAGCGTCTCGGCGTCCAGCTCAGCGTTGACGCTGCAGCTCACCGCAGGGGCGCCGGCGGCCAGCGGGCCGCTGTCGCGGGTGATGAAGAGGTCCAGGCAGCGCAGTTCGTGCCGGTCCGCGAACGCCTCCTCCAGGAGCGGACGCTCGTCCGCCTGGACGCCGTACGCGAGG
>NZ_JAQYWZ010000056.1:0-450 GCF_036290945.1 Streptomyces sp. BE303 | reverse complement strand
CGCACCGCGATGGAGTACATGAAGTCCTTCTACACCGAGAAGATCTCCCCGGTCGGCACCAGCGCCCTCAACGGCTTCATCAGCGGCGACGTCGCGATGTTCCCGTTCTTCCAGTCGGTCATCGCCAACGTCCGGACCGGCGGCACCAAGACCGAGGGCAAGTGGGCCGTCGCCCCGATGCCCACCGGCCCCAGAAGCGGCTGCTCCATGGTCGGCGGCCACAGCCTGGTCGCAGGCTCCGCGAGCAAGAACCTGAAGGGCGCCGGCACCTTCATGCGCTGGCTGGCCTCCCCCGAACGCAGCGCCCAGTACATGGACTTCCACGCGATCTTCCCGTACGACCTCGGCAAGGTGGACCCGGCCGTGAAGGCCACCGTGGACGGCAAGGTCAAGGCCGACCCCAACTGGGCGCCCATCTTCGAACAGCTCGCCCGCAACACCCCCGACCTG
>NZ_JAQYWZ010000055.1:0-556 GCF_036290945.1 Streptomyces sp. BE303 | reverse complement strand
GTCCGGCCGCGTCTCGTACTCGTTCGGCCTGGAGGGGCCGGCGGTGACGGTGGACACGGCGTGCTCGTCGTCGCTGGTCGCGCTGCACCTGGCCGCGCAGGCGCTGCGGTCGGGCGAGTGCTCGATGGCGCTGGTCGGCGGCGTCACCGTGATGCCGAACCCGGATGTGTTCGTGGAGTTCTCGCGTCAGCGCGGGCTGGCTGCCGACGGCCGGTGCAAGTCGTTCGGTGCGGACGCGGACGGGACGGGTTGGTCCGAGGGTGTCGGCATGCTGCTGGTCGAGCGGTTGTCGTCGGCGCGGGCTGCGGGTCGTCGGGTGCTGGCGGTGGTGCGGGGTACGGCGGTGAACCAGGACGGTGCGTCGAACGGTCTGACGGCGCCGAACGGTCCGTCGCAGCAGCGGGTGATCCGGGCCGCGTTGGCGCAGGCGGGGTTGAACCCGCAGGACGTCGACGCGGTCGAGGCGCACGGCACCGGCACGACGCTCGGCGACCCGATCGAGGCCCAGGCCCTCCTGGCCACCTACGGTCAGGACCGGGACGGCGGCGACCCGCTC
>NZ_JAQYWZ010000054.1:0-307 GCF_036290945.1 Streptomyces sp. BE303 | reverse complement strand
GAGCGCTTCTCGGCGATCTGGCGGGCGGGGCGGTCCTCGTCGAGGTCGATGTAGCTGTGGGCGGCGCGGGGCACCGTGGTCAGTCCGTGCTGCAGCAGGGGGCGGGACGGGGCGGCGTCGGGTACGCTGTGGCCGGTGTGGTGGGTTTCGGCGTACCCGGCCCCGGCCCTCAGTCTACTATCCCCCCTCTAGGGTGGTGGGGGGGGGGGGGTGGGGTGGTTTCTGGCCGCCGCCGCCGCCTGCCTGCACGCCCCCCACCGCCTCCTCCCATAACCCCACGGGGGGGGGGGGGGGGTGTGGGGGGGGG
>NZ_JAQYWZ010000053.1:0-742 GCF_036290945.1 Streptomyces sp. BE303 | reverse complement strand
TGACGCGAGAACTCCACGAACACATCCGGCGTCGGCATGACCGTCACACCACCGACCAGCGCCATCGAGCACTCACCCGAACGCAGCGCCTGCGCGGCCAGATGCAGGGCCACCAACGACGACGAACACGCCGTGTCCACAGTCACCGCAGGCCACTCAAGGCCGAACGTGTACGATATCCGCACCGACAGCACCGACGAATCCGTACCCGTCAGCAGATGGCCTTCCAGGCCCTCCCCGCTCTCCGCCGCCCCGGTGCCGTACCCCATGTACGAGGCGCCGACGACCACGCCCTCCCGCTCGCCGCTCAGGCCCAGCGGATCGTCTGGCGCCGCCACCAGCGCCTCCGACGTCGCCTCGACGTACAGCGGGTGCTGCGGATCCTTCGCCAACGCCTCACGCGGCGAGATCCCGAACCGCCCCGCATCGAAGTCCCCCGCCCCGGACAGGAACCCGCCCTCCCGGGCGTAGAACCGACACGCACGCCGCGTATGCGGGTGTTTCACCCCCACCCGCTCACACGCACGTTCCGGCGGGTACGCCCCGAGCCCGTCCCTCCCGGACGCGACCAGATCCCAGAACTCCTCCGGCGTCCCCACACCACCCGCCAACCGCAGACCCATCCCCACGATCACCACCGGGTCGTCGCCGGTGGCGGCCAAGGGCACCCGACCACCGCGGAACCAGGGGACAGCGCACCACTCCACGCCAGTCACCAATAAACCGCGCGGAGGCCCGCCGC
>NZ_JAQYWZ010000052.1:0-357 GCF_036290945.1 Streptomyces sp. BE303 | reverse complement strand
GGCCGCGGCCCGACTCCGCGGTGAGCTCGGGCAGCATGTCGAGGTCGACCGGCCGGAGCGTCGGCATCGGGTCGGCGTCCGGGCACCCGCCCGGCAGGCCGGCGCCGTAGCCGCCCGAGAGGCCGTCCAGGACGGCCTGGGTGGTGTCCGAGCCGACGCCCACGTTGTCCTGGGCGAGCGCCAGGCTCGGCTGCGTCGACGGGTCGCCGACGGCGGTGCCGCTCGCGAAGGAGAAGATCGGAAGAGAGTCGGTTAGGGAAATGGTGTGATTCTCGGTGTAGTTCTCGGTGGGGGTCGGCTGAGTCTATCTGGGGGGGGGGGGGGGGGGGGGGGTGGGGGGGTGGGTGGGGGGGGGGG
>NZ_JAQYWZ010000051.1:0-815 GCF_036290945.1 Streptomyces sp. BE303 | reverse complement strand
GGCTCGGCACTCGCCGTCCTGGCCGCCCCCGACTCCGACATCGGTCTCGTCGGATACGAGATGGCCCTGCTCGTCGACCGGGCCGGCGCCGTCCTCACCCCCGCACTCCGCGCAGAACTCCAGGGCAGTCTCCTGCACTGAGTGCACTGAGCGGGTACCCCACCCGTCCCACCTCCCCGCCGGGTCCGACCCGACCGGACCCGGCGTTCCACCCTCAGCTACCCTCAGGCAGCTGATTTCGCCTCAGCTGGCAACCACCCCAGCTGGAACCGGCTGCCCCAGGCTGCAGCACAAGGAGGACCCATGACCCCGCCTTCGACACCCGCCGGCTCGTACGGCAGCGGGTACGGCAGCGGCTACGGCGGGCAGTCCGACGGCTACGAGCAGCAGCCGCTGGTCCGCCCGTACGCGATGACCGGAGGCCGCACCCGGCCCCGGTACCAGCTCGCGATCGAGGCGCTGATCTCGACGACGGGCTCCGCCGAGCGCACCGGCGGCCTGCTGCCCGAGCACGCCCGGATCGTGAACCTCTGCCGTGAGGTCAAGTCCATCGCGGAGATCTCCGCACTGGCCGGCGTCCCGCTCGGTGTCGCCCGCATCCTCGTCGCCGACCTGGCCGAGGCCGGCCTCGTCGCCATCCACCAGCCCGCCGCCGCGGGCGAGTCGGGCGGAACGCCCGACGTCACGCTGCTCGAAAGGGTCCTCAGTGGACTTCGCAAGCTCTAACGCGGCCGCCCCCACCCGCGCCACCACCTCCGCGAAGATCGTCGTCGCCGGCGGCTTCGGTGTCGGCAAGACCACGCTCGTCGGCGCCG
>NZ_JAQYWZ010000050.1:0-380 GCF_036290945.1 Streptomyces sp. BE303 | reverse complement strand
TACTTCAACGCCGAGGAGCTGAAGGACGCCTACAACGCGGGCGACCCGGCCGACGACTGGACCAACAACCCCGAGGCCTGGACGGCGGACCTCCAGCACACCGGCGACTACACCACCGACTCCGCCACCCACACCCAGAACCACCACCACGTTAAAGAACCCAACAAACCCGGCCAACCCCCCCAAGAAAGGACCAACAACCCCCAACCCAAGAACCCGCTACAACAACAAACCACCCACAACAACACCAACACCCCCAACAACACCCAAAACACCCCCCAGGATGCCCGGGGGGGGCCCCCCCCGGCCCCCGGGGGGCACCCACCGGCGGCGCCGCGCTACCCGGCCGGGGCCGCCGGGTGGGGGTGGCCGAGGTGGGG
>NZ_JAQYWZ010000049.1:0-489 GCF_036290945.1 Streptomyces sp. BE303 | reverse complement strand
TTTTGGTTTTTTTTTTTTTTTTTTTTTTTTTTTATTGTTGTTTTTTGGGGGGTGGTTTTTTTGGTGTTTTTTTGGTGTTTTTTTTTTTTTTTTTTTTTTTGGGGTTTTTTGTTTTTTTTTTTTTTTTGTTTTTTTTTGTTTTTTTTTTTTTTTTTTTTTTTTTTTTTTGTTTTTTTTTTTTTTTTTTTTGGTTGGGTGTTTTTTGTTTTTTTTTTGTTTTTTTTTTTATTTTTTGTTTTTTTTTTTTTTTTTTTTTTTTTTTTGGGTTGGGTTGTTTTGTTTTTTTTTTTTGGTTGTTTTTTTTTTTTTTTTTTTTGGTGGTGGGGGTTGTTTGTTTTTTTTTTTTTGTTTTTTTTTTTTTTTTTGTTTTGTTTTTTTTTTTTTTTTTTTTTTTTTTTTTTTTGTTTTGTTGGTGTTGTTTTGTTTTTTTTTTTGTGTTTGTTATTTTTTATTTTTGGGGGGTGTTTGTTTGGGGTTGGGGGGGGGCCC
>NZ_JAQYWZ010000048.1:0-326 GCF_036290945.1 Streptomyces sp. BE303 | reverse complement strand
TTTGTGTTTTTTTGTAGTTTTGGTTTGGTGTTTTTTTTTTTGTGTTCTGTGTTTTGTTTTTTTTTTTTGTGTTGTTGTTTTTTTTTTTGTTTTGTTGTTGGGTTTGTTTTTTTATTGTTTTTTTGTTGTTTTTTTTTTGTTTTTTTTTTTTGGGTTTTTTTTTTTGGGGGGGGTTTGTTTTGTGTTTTTTTGGGTTTTTTTTTTTTTTGGGGGGCGGGTGTTTTTGGTTTGTTTTTTTTTTTTTTGTCCGGGTGTACCGATGTTTTTATTGTTTGGGTAGTGCTTTTTTTATCTGGGGGGGGGGGGGGGGGCCCCGCCCCCCCCCC
>NZ_JAQYWZ010000047.1:0-619 GCF_036290945.1 Streptomyces sp. BE303 | reverse complement strand
TCTCACCGGCCAGGATCGACAGCACGATCCGGACCTTCTCCTCCGGCGGCAACACCGGCGGCCTCACCATGATCGATCAGACTCCTTCACAGGGCAGGACCCGCAAGAAACAAGCCCTGCCACAAAGTCTGACGCGCGACATGTCCGACCTGTCGTTCACAGTGGACGGGGTCGAACTGGCTCCCCCCTGGTCGTGGACGCCGGTGTTCGACTTTCTGTGGTCGATGCACGGGGTGCTGCACTATCTCGAACGTGGTGAGGCCTCGACGATCGGCTCCAACGAGAACGCCGAGTTGATCAAGTTCACACCCGAGGCGGGGACGATCCGAATCTCGTCCACCTACTCGACGGTGACGGCAATCTGCGAACTCACCGACCTCAGGGACGCGTGGGTTGCCTTCCGTGACGCCGTATTGACCGACCTCGGTCGGGAACACCCGCAGCTGGCGGCCAATCCGGTGCTTGCCGAACTCAGGCTCTAAGAAGTCATCTCATTTGGAGAGTCGGCGGTGGCAGATGAGGGCGGCTGCGATGCTGGCGAAGGCTGCAAAGTGGTCGGCCTTGCGTTCGTAGCGGCGGTGGAGTCGGCGGAAGCCGCCGAGCCAGGCGACGGTGCGCT
>NZ_JAQYWZ010000046.1:0-455 GCF_036290945.1 Streptomyces sp. BE303 | reverse complement strand
GTTGGTTGTTGGGGGGGGTTGTGTGGTTGGTTGGGTGGGGGTGGGGGGGTGGGTGTTTGTGGTGTGGGTTGTGGTTTTTTTGTGTGGGTTTTTTGTTTTGTGGTGGGGGGGCGGTTTTGTTTTTTTGGGTGGGGGGGGGGGGGGGTGTGGTGGTGGGGGTCGGGGGGGTCGTGGTGGGGGGGGTGGGGGGGGTGGGGGGGGTGGCGGGGGGGGTGGGGTTTTTTGTTGTGGGGGGTTTGGTGCGGGTTGTACTGGGGGGCCTTCGTCCAGCCGTCGGTGGCGCGGTGGTGCTTGGTGAGTAGCAGGTCGTGGTCCTGGTCGCCGTGGGCGAACAGGGTGGCCCGGTGCGGGTTCTCGGTGGCCAGGTCGAAGGCGTGCGCGGCGGCGGCGCGGGCCGCGCCGGCGTGCCCGTCCTCGTCGGTCCCGAGGACCTCCAGGTCCGGGGCGGCGTCGGC
>NZ_JAQYWZ010000045.1:0-422 GCF_036290945.1 Streptomyces sp. BE303 | reverse complement strand
TTTTGTTGTTGCGGGGGGGTTGTGTGGCGCGGGGTGGTGTGGTGTTGGGTGTGTGGTGCGGGGGGGGGGGGGGTTGGGGGGGGGGGGGGGGGGGGGTGTGGGTGGGGTGGGTGGCGGCTGGATTCTGGGTGGGGGGGGGGGGGGTTGGGGGGGGGGGGGGGGGACGGCTTGTTGGGTTTGGTGGTTGTTGTGTGCTTTTGGGCCGACCCCCGCCGCCCCCCCCCAGCACCACAAAAAACCCACCCCCCCCCCCCCCCCCCGCCAACACAGAAACAAAAACCCCCCCCCCCCCCCCCAACCCCCCCCCCCCACACAACCCCACCCCCACACCCCCCCCCAACCCCCCACCCACCCCCACACCCCGCCCGCCCGCGACCCCCCCCCCCCCCCCGCCCACCCCCCCCCCACACCCCCCCCCCCCC
>NZ_JAQYWZ010000044.1:0-350 GCF_036290945.1 Streptomyces sp. BE303 | reverse complement strand
GGAAGCCTGCTTCGAGATGAGCACTCCCACCTCCTTGAGAGGGTAAGGCTCCCAGTAGACGACTGGGTTGATAGGCCGGATATGGAAGCCCTGTGAGGGGTGGAGTTGACCGGTACTAATAGGCCGAGGGCTTGTCCTCAGTTGCTCGCGTCCACTGTGTTGTTCTGAAACAACGACCCCCACACGTCTGGTCACGGTGTGGGTGCGGTTGACAGTTTCATAGTGTTTCGGTGGTCATAGCGTGAGGGAAACGCCCGGTTACATTCCGAACCCGGAAGCTAAGCCTCACAGCGCCGATGGTACTGCAGGGGGGACCCTGTGGGAGAGTAGGACGCCGCCGAACAATCATT
>NZ_JAQYWZ010000043.1:0-329 GCF_036290945.1 Streptomyces sp. BE303 | reverse complement strand
TGCACCGGCTCACCGCCCACGAGCAGCCGCGCCCCCTCGAACTGCCCGCCCCCGTCGACGAGAATGGAGTCGCCCACCCGGCAGGTGTGCTGGAGCGCCAGCGGTAAGAACCGGTGCGAACCGGTCTGGGGGTATCCTGGTTCTGCATCTAGCTTTTCCTTCTGATGGGCTGTGGCTACGACCTGTTGGACTCCCACCTTCACCTTTCGATCAACTCGGTCACGTTCTTCGTCCGCGTGGGCTTGTTCGTCGTCTTCGTCGTCGACTAGCTGCCGGTCGACCTGCGGTCGGGCACCGGTCTGGGCGCCGCCTGGATCAGCCTCTACCTG
>NZ_JAQYWZ010000042.1:0-450 GCF_036290945.1 Streptomyces sp. BE303 | reverse complement strand
GCAGCCCGCGCCGACGACAACCGCTCGACCAGCAGCATGCCGACACACTCGGTCCATCCCGTCCCGTCCGCGTCCGCACCGAACGAGTTGCACAGGCCGTCGGCAGCCAGCCCGCGCTGTCGCGAGAACTCCACGAACACATCCGGGTTCGGCATCACTGTGACGCCGCCGACCAGCGCCATCGAGCACTCGCCAGACCGCAGCGCCTGCGCGGCCAGGTGCAGCGCGACAAGCGACGACGAGCACGCCGTGTCCACCGTCACCGCCGGACCCTCCAGGCCGAACGAGTACGAGACGCGGCCGGACAGCACGCTCTCAGCTTTCCCGGTGCCGATGTGGCCCGCCGAGTCCGCGACGTCCTCGGACCCCTCGTCCAGCAGCGCGACGTACTCCCGACCGTTGGTGCCGGCGACCACGCCGCCCTGCTCGCCGCGGAGCGACAGCGGGTCG
>NZ_JAQYWZ010000041.1:0-436 GCF_036290945.1 Streptomyces sp. BE303 | reverse complement strand
GGCTGCGGGCGAGCGGGGCTGGAAGACCAGCCGTCTGCGGACCAGCCACGCCTTCCATTCGCGGTTGATGGAGCCGATGTTGGAGGACTTCCGCGCAGTGGTGCGGTCCCTGGCCTTCTCCGAGCCTTCGGTCCCGGCGGGGTCGTCGGTGACGGGCCGTCAGGTCGGTGTCGGGCAGTGGTCGGACCCGGAGTACTGGGTGGACCAGGTCCGCAAGCCGGTCCGCTTCGCCGACGCCCTCGAAGCGCTCGACGGCGTCACCAGGGTCGTCGAATTGGGCCCGGACGGCGTCCTGTCGGCGCTCGTCCAGCAGCCCGACGCCGTCACCGCGCCGCTGCTGCGCCGCGACCGTGACGAAGTCACCACCGCGCTGACGGCGCTCGCGACCCTGCGCGTCAACGGTGTCCCGGGCGTGTGGTCGCCGCTGGGCGGGGGC
>NZ_JAQYWZ010000040.1:0-410 GCF_036290945.1 Streptomyces sp. BE303 | reverse complement strand
TCGTGCTGGAAGGGGTAGGTGGGGAGGTCGGAGGGCCGCAGGGTGCCGGCGTCGGCGAACGCCGCCGACCAGTCCACCCCGACCCCGCGGACGTACAGCTCCGCGGCCGAGAGCAGGACCCGGTCCCACGCACCGTCCTCACGCCGCAACGTCCCCGTGACCACCGTCGGAGCCTGGACCGCCTCCTCCAGCGCCTCCACCAGACTGTGCGCCAGCACCGGGTGCGCACTCACCTCCACGAACGCCCGGAACCCCTCCGCGGCGAGCGTGTCCACCGCCTCGGCGAAGCGCACGGTCTGCCGCAGGTTGCGGTACCAGTACCCGCCGTCCAGCTCAGGACCCTCCAACCACCGGCCCTCCACCGTCGACAGGAACGGGATCGCGGCGGGCCGGGGCCTCACCGCGGCCAG
>NZ_JAQYWZ010000039.1:0-246 GCF_036290945.1 Streptomyces sp. BE303 | reverse complement strand
TGGTCTTCCGGGAGCGCCTCGGGGCGGTGGTCGGGGAGCCCGGGACGGACGACACCAAGTCACAACTACTATGCCGGCATCTGCCGGTCACGGGGGGGGGGGGGGGGGCGGGGGGGCCCGCCGCGCGCCCGGGGGGGCGGGGGCGCGGCCCGCCCCCCCACCCGCCGGCGGCGGCCGCCCCCCGCCGCGGGGCGGGGGGGCGCGGCGCGGCCGCGCGCGGGCCCGCGCCCCGGGGCCCCCCGCCCG
>NZ_JAQYWZ010000038.1:0-418 GCF_036290945.1 Streptomyces sp. BE303 | reverse complement strand
CCGGACGGCCGTCGCCGGGGTCCACGGAGAGCTGCGCCCCCAGTGGTGTGGGAGCGGGCCCGAGTGGTGTCTGGGGGCGGGCGTGTGCGCGGGGTGGTGAGCGGTGGGGGGGGGGGGGGGGGGGGGGGGGGGGGGGGGGTGGGGGGGGGCGGGGGGGGGGCTGGGCTGGGTTGTGGGGGGGGGGGGGGGGGGGGGCGGGGATGGGGGGGGGGGGGGCGGGCCCCCCCCCCCCCCCCCCCCCCCCACCCACCCCCCCCCCACCCCACAAACCCCGCCCCCCCCACCCCCCCCCCCCCCCCCCCCCCCCCCCACCCCCAAAAACAAAAACAACAAAAACATAAAAAAAATAAAATAAAAAATAAAAAAAAAATTTATCCCCAAAAAAAAAAAAAAAAACTACTGGGGGGGGGGGGGGGGG
>NZ_JAQYWZ010000036.1:0-349 GCF_036290945.1 Streptomyces sp. BE303 | reverse complement strand
GTGTTTTTTTGGGTTTTTGTTTTGGGGTGGTGGGGGGTGTGGGGGTGTGTTGGTTTTTGTGGTTTTGGTGGGGGGGGTGTGGGTTGGGGGGGGGGGGGGTGGTTGTTGTGTTGGGGGGGGTTTTTTTGGTTTGGGGGTGGTTTGTGGTGTGGGTGTGGGGTTGGGTGGTTTTTTTTTTTGGGGGGGGGTGGGGGTTGGGGGGGGGGTGGGGGGGGGGGGGGGTGGGGGGTTGGGGGGGGGGGTGGGTGGGGGGGGGGGGGGGGGGGGGGGGTCGGGGGGGCTGGGGGGCGGGGGGGGGCGGGTCGGGTGCCCCGGCCCCCGCGCCCCGCCCCCGCCCCCCCCCCCCCCC
>NZ_JAQYWZ010000035.1:0-358 GCF_036290945.1 Streptomyces sp. BE303 | reverse complement strand
GGCCGGTCTGCCTGCGCCGCACGGTCCGTCGCTGCAGGGGGTGTTGTGCGCGGCGGTGGCGGCGGCGCGGCTGTCCCCGCAGGACGACGTCGCGGTCGAGGCGCACGGGACCGGCCCGACGCTCGCCGCAGCGGCAGCCCGCCGTGCCGCGCTGGCCCATCGGGCGGTGGTGCTCGACGGTGACACCGTGGGGTTGACGACCGGGCTGGGCGCGTTAGCTTCCGGGTCGGGTTGTCTGAAGGGTGTTGCGGGTTCTGGTCGGGTGGCGTTCCTGTTCACGGGGCAGGGTGCGCAGCGAGCGTCGATGGGCCGGGGCTTGTACGAGGCGTTCCCGGTGTTCGCGGACGCCTTCGACCAG
>NZ_JAQYWZ010000034.1:0-251 GCF_036290945.1 Streptomyces sp. BE303 | reverse complement strand
AGGCGCTCGCTCACGTGGCGGAGGTGCTCGAGGCGTTCCCGGACGTGGACGTCGCCGTGGTGAACGGCCCTGGGGCCGTGGTGGGCGCGGGCCTTGATGCCGTGATCGCCGGAGTTGGCGAGGCTGCGGGTGGGCGGGGCTGGAAGTCGAGCCGTCTGCTGACCAGTCACGCCTTCCACTCCCTGCTGATGTAGCCTTTGTTGGAGGACTTCCGCTCAGTGGTGAGTGGGTTGTCCTTAGACGAGACTTCG
>NZ_JAQYWZ010000033.1:0-316 GCF_036290945.1 Streptomyces sp. BE303 | reverse complement strand
GGTTGCCGGGTGGTGTGGGGACGCCGGAGGAGTTCTGGGATCTGGTCGCGTCCGGTAGGGACGGGATCGGGGAGTTCACGACGGATCGTGTGTGGGATATGTAGTGGTTGTACCACACGGATCCTGAGCATTAGGGGACGTTCTACGCCCTGGAGGGCGGGTTCCTGTACGGGGCGGGGGACTTCTATGCGGGGCTGTTCTGGATCTCGCCGCGGGAGGCGTTGGCGATGGATCCGCAGCAGCGCCTGTTGATGGAGACTTCGTCGGAGACGCTCGAGGCGGCGGGTGACGATCCGCTGGGCCTGCGCGTCGAGCC
>NZ_JAQYWZ010000032.1:0-388 GCF_036290945.1 Streptomyces sp. BE303 | reverse complement strand
GGTCGTCCCGAAGGTGGACGCGCTGACCCAGATCGCGAAGGCGAGCGAGGCCGCCGCGGTGCTGGTCACCTCCTCCGGCGAGGGCAAGGAGGTCGCCGCCCGCGTCGCCCTGCGCCTCGGCTCCGGCATCATCACCGACGCCGTCGACCTGGAGGCCGGCGCCGACGGTCCGGTCGCCACCCAGTCGGTGTTCGCCGCGTCGTTCCAGGTGAAGTCCAGGGTGTCGCAGGGCGCCCCGGTCATCACCGTCAAGCCGAACGCCGTCGCGCCGGAGGCCGCCGCGGCCGCGGGCACCGTCGAGGACGTCACCGTCGCGTTCACCGGCAACGCCGCCAAGGTCGTCTCGCGCACCCCGCGCGTCTCCACCGGCCGCCCCGAGCTGACCGAG
>NZ_JAQYWZ010000031.1:0-475 GCF_036290945.1 Streptomyces sp. BE303 | reverse complement strand
GCTGGTCGAGCGGTTGTCGTCGGCGCGGGCTGCGGGTCGTCGGGTGCTGGCGGTGGTGCGGGGTACGGCGGTGAACCAGGACGGTGCGTCGAACGGTCTGACGGCGCCGAACGGTCCGGCGCAGCAGCGGGTGATCCGGGCCGCGTGGGCGCAGGCGGGGTTGAACCCGCAGGACGTCGACGCGGGCGTGGCGCACGGCACCGGCACGACGCTCGGCGACCCGATCGAGGCCCAGGCCCTCCTGTCCACCTCCGGTCAGGAGCGGGACGGCGGCGACCCGCTCTGGCTCGGGTCGGTGAAGTCCAACATCGGGCACACGCAGGCGGCGGCCGGTGTCGCCGGCATCATCAAGAGGGTTCTGGCGATGCGGCGGCGTTGGTCGTGGCCCGGGGCCGACTGATGCAGGCCCTTCCCGCCGGTGGGGCGATGCTCGCGGTGGGTGCTTCCGAGGCGGAGGTGCTGGAGGCGTTCCCGG
>NZ_JAQYWZ010000030.1:0-229 GCF_036290945.1 Streptomyces sp. BE303 | reverse complement strand
GCCGTGTGCGCCCGCAACGTCGCGAACCCCGCCTCCGCGCCGGCCGCACGGGTGATCTCCCGCCACGGCCTCCCCGACCGGAGATCGGAAGAGCGGCGTGTAGGGACAGAGTGTATCTCTCGGTGTAGATCTGGGTGGTCGCGGCCGCCAGGTCGCCCGCAATAAAATCGCGTATGCCGTCTTCGGCGTGTAAATGGGGGGGGGGGGGGGGGGGGGGGGGGGGGGGGGG
>NZ_JAQYWZ010000029.1:0-347 GCF_036290945.1 Streptomyces sp. BE303 | reverse complement strand
GGGGGGGGGGGGGGGGGCCGCGGGGGGGGGGGGGGGGGGGGGGGGGCGCCCCCCGGGGCGCCGCCCGGCGCCCCCCCCCCCCCCCCCCCCGCCCCCCCCCCCCCCCCCCCCCCCCCCCCCCGGGGGCGAGCTTGGCCGTCGAGGTTGATGTCCACGGTGACTTTCTCTCCTTCGCCAGCGGCCGCTCGTACGCGCGCGGGGCGGGGGTAGACCAGCGGGGTCTGTGTGGGGGTCTTGGAGACGCGGACGGCGACGAACTGGCCGATCACGCCGAACTCGACGCAGTTGTCACTGCCGCCGCTGAACGGGGACTTCTCCCAGGCGACATCGGAGAAATCGGTCTCGGC
>NZ_JAQYWZ010000028.1:0-283 GCF_036290945.1 Streptomyces sp. BE303 | reverse complement strand
TCGACAAACCGCTGCCCAACAGCGAGCCGAAACTGCGGGCCGTCTTCGAGAAACTGACCGCGAAATTCGGCACCGTCCTGGTGATCGTGGACCAACCCGCCTCCATCGGCGCCCTGCCCCTGACCGTCGCCCGCGACGCCGGCTGCCAAGTCGCCTACCTTCCAGGCCTCGCCATGCGACGAATCGCCGACCTCTACCCCGGCGAGGCGAAGACCGACGCCAAGGACGCCGCCGTGATCGCGGACGCGGCCCGCACCATGCCCCACACCCTGCGCACGCTGGA
>NZ_JAQYWZ010000027.1:0-376 GCF_036290945.1 Streptomyces sp. BE303 | reverse complement strand
GGAAGGCTCGGCGAAGGACAACCCACGCACCACGGCGCGGTGGGGCTCGGACGAACGGTCCAGCGGCCGGGAGGGGAAGGCGTGACTGGTCGGCTGACTGCTGGTCTTGCCGCCCCGCCCTCACGCAGCCTCGGCCCGGGCGGCGGGGTCGGGGGGTCTGACGGGTGTTGCGGGTTCTGGTCGGCTGGCGTTCCTGTTCACGGGGCAGGGTGCGCCGCGTGCGTCGATGGGCCGGGGGTTGTACGAGGCGTTCCCGGATTTCGCGGATGCCTTCGACCAGGTGGCGCAGCACGTGGATGACTATCTGGACCGGCCGATGGAGGAGGTGCTGGCGGACGAGGAGCTGATCCACAGCACAGGCTACGCGCAGCCGGAG
>NZ_JAQYWZ010000026.1:0-556 GCF_036290945.1 Streptomyces sp. BE303 | reverse complement strand
GAGGCGGAGGTGCTGGAGGCGTTCCCGGACGTGGACGTCGCCGGGGTGAACGGCCCTGGGGCCGTGGTGGTCGCGGGCCTCGAAGCCGAGTTCCACGCCGTTGCCGTGGGGGCGGGTGGGCGGGGCTCGAAGTTGGGAAGAGCGTCGGGGGTGGAAAGTGGGTCGCTCGCTGTCTCTAACTCGGTGGGAGCCGGAGCTTTACAAAGAGGGGGGGGGGCGGGGGGCGGCCGTGGCTGGTCGCTCATTCGTTCGGGGAGATCGCTGCCGCGCAGGTGGCCGGGGTGCTGTCTCTCGGCGATGCGGCGGCGTTGGTCGTGGCCCGGGGCCGACTGATGCAGGCCCTTCCCGCCGGTGGGGCGTTGCTCGCGGTGGGTGCGTCCGAGGCGGAGGTGCTGGAGGCGTTCCCGGACGTGGACGTCGCCGTGGTGAAGGGCGCTGGGGCCGTGGTGGTCGCGGGGCTGGAAGCCGAGATCGAGGCCGTTGCCGAGGCTGCGGGTGGGCGGGGCGGGCAGTCCAGCCGGCTGCGGCGCAGTCACGCCTTCCACTCCCGGGGGTT
>NZ_JAQYWZ010000025.1:0-313 GCF_036290945.1 Streptomyces sp. BE303 | reverse complement strand
TGTAATGGTCCCGGATAGGACGGCCGGCGCGCCAGTTCGCGGTGGACGTCTACGGCGGGATACTAGCAGTCGCCCCGCTCGGCAGTGCCGTCTTCCACTGTTAGGGCTGCACCGCCTGGTCCGAGGTCGGCGTCCCCGCCGCAACGTTCTCCTCCGGCGGCGGCTTGACCCGGATCGCCACCTACCCCACCACCGGCGACGCCGACCGGTCCTTCGGCTCCGGCTCCGGCTGGTCCCGGATCGGCGGACCGGGAGCCGAGTTCGTGATCGACGGCGTCGGCCGGATCTTCGCCCTGTCCCCCGACCGCGGCGG
>NZ_JAQYWZ010000024.1:0-306 GCF_036290945.1 Streptomyces sp. BE303 | reverse complement strand
CCGGTGACACCGAGGGGTTGACGACCGGGCTGGGCGCGGTAGCTTCCGGGTCGGGTGGTCTGACGGGTGTTGCGGGTTCTGGTCGGGTGGCGTTCCTGTTCACGGGGCAGGGTGCGCAGCGAGCGTCGATGGGCCGGGGCGTGTACGAGGCGTTCCCGGTGTTCGCGGACGCCTTCGTCCCGGTGGCGTTGCACCTGGATGCCGATCTGGACCAGCCGCTGGCGGAGGTGCTGGCGGACGAGGAGCTGATCCACCGGACCGGGTACGCGCAGCCGGCGTTGTTCGCGGTGGAGGTGGCGTTGCATG
>NZ_JAQYWZ010000023.1:0-348 GCF_036290945.1 Streptomyces sp. BE303 | reverse complement strand
TGGTGGGGGGTGGTGTTTGTTTGTTGGTGTTTTTGTTTTTCCCTGCCGGTGTCGTGGGGGTTCTGTTGGGTGTGGGTTGGTTTGGGGGGGGGGGGGGGGGGGGGGTGGGGGGTGGGGGGGTGGTTGTTTTTGTTTTTTGGGTTGTGGTTTGTGTTCGCGGGGGGGGGCCGCCCCCCCCCCCCCCGCGGGGGGGGGGCAGGGCCACCCCCCCCCCCCACCACAGGCCGGCGCCCCCCCCGCCCCCCCACCCCCCCCCCCCCCCCCCCCCCCCCCACCACACCCACACAAAAAACCCCCCGGCCCCCCACAAGACGAACACGAAGACGCGCCCCCACCCCCCCCCCCCCC
>NZ_JAQYWZ010000022.1:0-378 GCF_036290945.1 Streptomyces sp. BE303 | reverse complement strand
TGGCAGGGGTTCGAGCTGGCTCCCGCCGGTAGCGCCTCCACCCACACCGGTGTCGCTGCGGTCTCGCGGATTCCCGGCAGTATGGAGGTCTGGTTCGTCGGGCCCAACGGCTCGGTGCAGGACCGGTTCTGGTACGAGGGCAGTGCCTGGCAGGGGTTCGAGCTGGCCCCGCCCGGAAGTGCCTCCGTCACCAGCGGCATCGCGGCCGTCTCCCGGATCCCCGGGAGCATGGAGCTCTGGTTCGTCGGTGGCGACGCCTACGTCCGGGACCACTTCTGGTACGACACGTCGAGCAGGAACTTCGACCAGGACGTCACCACCGACATCGCGATCGGAGGTTCGGCGCACGTCGTGATGCGCCAGGACGGCTTCTTCTCG
>NZ_JAQYWZ010000021.1:0-525 GCF_036290945.1 Streptomyces sp. BE303 | reverse complement strand
CCCCCCCCCCCCCCCCCCCCCCCCCCCCCCCCCCCCCCCCCCCCCCCCCCCCCCATTTTTAAGATGCCGGAGTCGGAGGCCGGCAACGCCTCGGACATGGGAAGAACACACGTCTGAACTCCATTCCCCCAGGCCCAGCCGCTGTCCCGGCCGCGGGGGGTGTCGGTGGTGGGGGGGGCGGGGGGGGGGGGGGGGGGGGTGGGGGGGGGTGGGGTCTGTTGGGTTTGTGGGGGGGGGCGGGGGGGGGGGGCGGCGGGGGGGGGCGCGGCCCCCCCCCCCCCCCCCACCAACCCAACCCAACCCCCCCCCCCCAAAACCCACCACCACCCCCCAACCCACCTCCAAACACCCCACACCGCCAACCACCCCACCCCACCCCGCCCGCGGCGTCCCGGTACGGTAGGGGGAGCCGCGCCGATCCCGGCGGGCACTCGGAGGAGCACCGGATGACGATCGTTCCGGTGATCTTCTCCTGCGGTCTGGCGGGCGGGTGGGACGCGTGGGCGGTGGTGGTGGTGGTCGGTG
>NZ_JAQYWZ010000020.1:0-309 GCF_036290945.1 Streptomyces sp. BE303 | reverse complement strand
CGTTGTTCGCCGTCGAGGTGGCGTTGCACGCGCTGCTGTCGCACTGGGGTGTGCGGGCGGACGTGCTGGTCGGTCATTCGATCGGTGAGATCGCTGCCGCGCACGTGGCCGGGGTGCTGTCGCTCGGCGATGCGGCGGCGCTGGTCGCGGCGCGTGGCTGGTTGATGCAGGGCCTTCCGGCGGGTGGGGCGATGCTCGCGGTGGGTGCTTCCGAGGCGGAGGTGCTGGCGGCGTTCCCGGATGTGGACGTTGCGGTGGTGAACGGCCCTGGGGCCGTGGTGGTCGCGGGCCTGGAAGCCGAGATCGACG
>NZ_JAQYWZ010000019.1:0-351 GCF_036290945.1 Streptomyces sp. BE303 | reverse complement strand
TGACGGAGTCGCGGCCCTGGAGCTCCGGGGAACGGCCTCGTCGGGCGGGTGTGTCGGCTTTCGGCGTCAGCGGTACGAACGCGCACGTGAAGGTGGAGGAGCCCCCGGCCGTAGAGTCCGCCGCCGTCGTGGGAGACGCTGGAGGCGGCGGCTGCCGATCCGCTGGGCCTGCGCGGCGAGCCGGTGGGCGTGTTAGTCGGCGCCTCGTTCCTGGGGTACGGCACCGGGGCGGCGGAGAGCGGGGAGGGCCTGGAAGGCCATCTGCTGACGGGTACGGCTTCGTCGGTGATGTCGGGGCGGATCTCGTACACGTTCGGCCTGGAGGGGCCTGCGGTGACGGTGGACACGGCG
>NZ_JAQYWZ010000018.1:0-335 GCF_036290945.1 Streptomyces sp. BE303 | reverse complement strand
GTGGGTGGGGGGGGTGGTGGTGTTTTTGGGGGTGGGGGTGGGGGGGTTGTGGGGGGGGGGGGGGGGGGGGTTTGGGGGGTTGGGGGGGGGGGTGGGGGGGGGGGGGGGGGGGGGGGGGGGGGGGTTTGGGGGGGGGGGGGGGCGCCCCCCGCGCCCGCGGGGCCGGGGAGCCCGCGGGCACCGCCCCCCCCCCCCCCCCCCCCCCCCCCCCCCCCCCCACCCCCGACCCCCCCCCCACCCACCGCCCCCCCCCCCGCCCGCCCGCCGACGCCCCAGGCCCCCGGCGCGCCCCCGGCCCCCCCGCCCCCCGCGCCCACCCCCCCCCCGCCCCCGCC
>NZ_JAQYWZ010000017.1:0-464 GCF_036290945.1 Streptomyces sp. BE303 | reverse complement strand
GGGGGGGGGGGGGGGGGGCGCCGCGGCCGGGGGCCGGGGGCCCCCGCGGCGACCCCCCCGACCACCAACAAAGACCCACCCCCCCCCCCCCCCCCCCCCCCGCCCCCCGCCCCCGAGCCCGCCCCGCCCGCCCGCCGCCGGGCCGGACCCGTCGGAGGCGGCCGTCCGGCGCCCCCAGAGCTGGGCTCCGGCCAGGACGGCATGCGGGGGGGCGACCGCCGGCCGGTGGCCGGTCCGGGCGACCAGTGATCGGCAGCCCCGCGGGGCGGGAAGGAGGGGATAGCGAGGTGGAGCTCTCGGGGGGCGCGCTCGCAGTCCACCCCGGCGGGGGGCGGGGGGGGGGGGGGGGGGGGGGGGCGTCGGGCTAGTGGCGTCGTGGGGGGGCTGGCGCGGGGGCCCCCCCACGGGAACGGCCCGGGCCGCGCTCGCCGGGGCCGGGGGGCGCCCCCGCCCCCCCCCCCCCC
>NZ_JAQYWZ010000016.1:0-388 GCF_036290945.1 Streptomyces sp. BE303 | reverse complement strand
GGTCGTCCCGAAGGTGGACGCGCTGACCCAGATCGCGAAGGCGAGCGAGGCCGCCGCGGTGCTGGTCACCTCCTCCGGCGAGGGCAAGGAGGTCGCCGCCCGCGTCGCCCTGCGCCTCGGCTCCGGCATCATCACCGACGCGGTGGACCTCCGCGCGGGCGAGGACGGCCCGATCGTGACCCAGTCGGTGTTCGCCGCCTCGTTCACCGTCGACTCGCGCGTCTCGACCGGGGTGCCGGTGATCGCGGTCAAGCCGAACGCCGTCGCGCCGGAGGCCGCCGCGGCCGCGGGCACCGTCGAGGACGTCACCGTCGCGTTCACCGGCAACGCCGCCAAGGTCGTCTCGCGCACCCCGCGCGTCTCCACCGGCCGCCCCGAGCTGACCGAG
>NZ_JAQYWZ010000015.1:0-364 GCF_036290945.1 Streptomyces sp. BE303 | reverse complement strand
TCCTTCAAGGTGTTCGACCAGGTGTGGGTGATGACCGAAGGCGGTCCGGGAACCGCGACGCTGACCGTCGTCACGTTCATCTACACCCGCCTGCTGACCGACGTGGGCGTCGCCTCCGCCGCCTCGGTGGTCCTGTTCGTGATCCTCCTGACGATCACCCTCGTCCGGCTGAAGCTGACCTCCCGGGAGGAGTCGTGAGCAAGTCCCCGAAGCGTCTCGCCCCGACCCTGTGGCTGACCGTCGCCGGCGTCTTCGCCGGACTCCCGGTGCTCTGGATGCTGCTGACCTCCTTCCAGCCCCTGGAGGAACTGGTCGGCAACGGGCGGCACCTGATCCCCGGGAGCCTGACCCTGGGCGCCTACCG
>NZ_JAQYWZ010000014.1:0-332 GCF_036290945.1 Streptomyces sp. BE303 | reverse complement strand
GTGGCCGGAGGCGTCGTCGCGGCGGGCGCACCGAGTCGCCCGGGGGGGTCCGTTCGCTCCCGGTGGATACAGCGAGCGCGCGCGCACGAGCGGGGCGGCCAGCGCACGGGCGGGGCGCGGCCCGCCGGGGCCCGGCGGGGGGCGGGGGCGCGGGGCGGGCGCGGGGGGGGCGCCGCCGGCGCGGGGGGCGCCCGGCGGGGCCCCCCCCCCGGCCCCCCGCGGTCCTGCCCGGGGCGATGCGGGCCGACCGGAGGTGCGCTGGGGACGGCCGTTCAGCCGCGGGGGGTGCCGCTCAGGCGGACTGGACGACGCCTCCGGCCACCCCTCGCTGG
>NZ_JAQYWZ010000013.1:0-207 GCF_036290945.1 Streptomyces sp. BE303 | reverse complement strand
GCGTCGGTGATGATGCCGGAGCCGAGGCGCAGGGCGACGCGGGCGGCGACCTCCTTGCCCTCGCCGGAGGAGGTGACCAGCACCGCGGCGGCCTCGCTCGCCTTCGCGATCTGGGTCAGCGCGTCCACCTTCGGGACGACCAGCTGGTCGGTGAACTCGGCGCCGTCGGCCACGTAGACCTTCGCCGCGCCGTACTCGGCCGCCTTC
>NZ_JAQYWZ010000012.1:0-327 GCF_036290945.1 Streptomyces sp. BE303 | reverse complement strand
TGGTGGGGGGTGTGCGGGGCGGGGTGGTGGTCGTCTCTCTCGCTGCGGCGTCCAGTTCGTACCTGAAGACCTTGCCGTTCTTGGTGGGGTCGGCGCCGATGCGGTGGGTGAGGGCGCGGACGAGGTGGAGGCCCCGGCCGGACACCTCGTAGGGGCGGGAGGAGACGGGGGACTCGGGGAGCGTGGGGCTGTCGTCGCAGACGCACACGCGGAGGGGGCGGGGGAGGAGGGTGACGATGACCAGCGGGGCCTGGCAGTCGGCGTGCCGCCAGGAGTTGAAGTAGAGCTCGTGGAGGGCGAGTTCGGCGTCGTGAATGGTGTCCGGGT
>NZ_JAQYWZ010000011.1:0-312 GCF_036290945.1 Streptomyces sp. BE303 | reverse complement strand
GCCCGCCACCGGGGCGGTCGCACCGACCATCTGTTCCAGGACGAACGCGGCGAGCCGCTCGGCGCTCGGGTAGTCGAACGCCAGCGTCGCCGGCAGCGCCAGCCCGGTCGCCGACCGCCGACGATTCCGCAGCTCGACGGCGGTCAGCGAGTCGAAGCCCAGCTCCTTGAACGCCCGCGACGCCTCGACCGCCACGGCCGACGCGTGCCCCAGCACCGCCGCGACCTCGGCCCGGACCAGCTCCAGCACGGTCCGCTGCCGCTCCGCCGACGACAGGCCCGCCAACCGCGCAGCCGGCCCGGAGCCCGACTC
>NZ_JAQYWZ010000010.1:0-340 GCF_036290945.1 Streptomyces sp. BE303 | reverse complement strand
GGCGGTGAGCTGTCCAACAGCTCTCGGCGGTGGCGGCGCCGGGCCAAGGGCCTGCCGTCGTGGCGGCTGGTCCGCTACGCGGACGACTTCGCGCGCCACGAGGCGCCGCACTACCGAGAGTGGGTGGAAGGACTCCACCACCGGGCCGACTCAGCGGCTGGGTGAAGCTGAGGGCAGCCTGACCCGGGGAACGCCGGGAAGGGTGGAAAGCAGCCCTGACAACGCCGGGACGGTCTGGAACTACAAGACGGGCTGGGACCGGCAAGCGAGACGAGAAGGTGTACGAGAGGAACCAGTGCTAAGAAGACATCTCATTTGGGTGGGTTGAGTTGACTCCGAG
>NZ_JAQYWZ010000009.1:0-363 GCF_036290945.1 Streptomyces sp. BE303 | reverse complement strand
CGCCCCCGGCACCCCGCAGCCGCGGGCGCTCGCAACCCGCCCCCGGGTTGCGGGGTGGTACGGGCTGACTGGTGGTCAGGCGTGTGATCCTCCGCTCTCGCACCCGGGCGTTGACGTTGTCGCGGCGCTCGCCGGCCTCGCGGCCACCGCGCTCTGAATGACCGCCTCGACCACCCCCCGGCCCAACTCCGACCGCGCCGCACGGTCCCCCGTGAACAGGAACGCCACCCGACCAGAACCCGCAACACCCGTCACACCACCCACCACCGCAGAAGCCCCCGCCCCCCAAGGCTTCGACCGCGCGGCCACAACCCCTAAACGCACCGCCCCACGTCGCAGCGCCACACACCAAGATCCATCTCG
>NZ_JAQYWZ010000007.1:0-302 GCF_036290945.1 Streptomyces sp. BE303 | reverse complement strand
GGACAGGGCGAACTGGATGTTGATCAGTCCGCGGACGCCCACGCCGCGGGCGATCGCCTCGGTCGAGGTCCGCAGGCGCTTGATGTCGTGGCCGCCGAGGGTGATCGGGGGCAGTGCGGAGGCGGAGTCGCCGGTGTGGATGCCGGCTTCCTCGATGTGTTCCATGACGCCGCCGAGGTAGAGCACGGTGCCGTCGTCGCGGGCGTCGACGTCGATCTCGACGGCGTCGTCGAGGAAGCGGTCGAAGAGGACGGGGTGTTCGGAGACGAGACCGGCGTGGCGTTCCAGGTAGGAGGCGAGGG
>NZ_JAQYWZ010000006.1:0-334 GCF_036290945.1 Streptomyces sp. BE303 | reverse complement strand
GTGAAGCCCGCCGTCGCGGTGCACGCCGCCGCCGCCCCCGCGCGGCGCCCCAGGCCCCAGCCGCAGACAGGCCGGGAGCGCGGCGTGGCGGTCAGCCGGTACACAGAGGTAGTAGATCCCCCGGTCGGCCCTCCCACCGGGATCGTACAGGCCCCGGTGAGCGAGGCCCAGGCCCCGGAGGCCGCGCCGCCCGCCGACCCAGCGCCCCCCCCCGCCGCGGCCGATGCCGCGGACGAGGACCAGGACGAGGAGCAGGCCGCCGAGGTGAATCCCGACGGCGAGGAGCCCGTCGCCGCGGCGCCAGCACCGTGCGCCGAGCCCGAGCCGCTCACCG
>NZ_JAQYWZ010000005.1:0-317 GCF_036290945.1 Streptomyces sp. BE303 | reverse complement strand
GTTGGAGGCGTCGGAGGAGGAGGTGCGGGCTGTTCTGGTCGCGGGTGTAGATCTCGCTGGTCGCCCTCTACGTAAGTAGGGGGGGGTGGGGGGGGGGCGGGCGGGGGAGACCCACAAAACAAAAACCCCCCCCACAAAAAAACTAAGCACCCCCCCCCCACCACACCCCCCCCCCCGCCCCCCCCCCCCCCCCCCCCGCCCCCCCCGCCGCCCCGCCCCGCCCCCCCCCCGCCCCCCCCCCCCCCCCCCCCCCCCCCCCCCCCCCCCCCCCCCCCCCCCCCCCCCCCCCCCCACCCCCCCACCGTTTTTAATGTTAG
>NZ_JAQYWZ010000004.1:0-283 GCF_036290945.1 Streptomyces sp. BE303 | reverse complement strand
TCCTGGTGACGGCACTTGCTGTCAGAGCTGGGGGTGGCCGCAGAGACCAGCGAGAAGCGACTGTTTACTAAAAACACAGGTCCGTGCGAAGCCGTAAGGCGATGTATACGGACTGACGCCTGCCCGGTGCTGGAACGTTAACGGGACCGGTTAGCTTGGATTCGTCCAGGCGAAGCTGAGAACTTAAGCGCCAGTAAACGGCGGTGGTAACTATAACCATCCTAAGGTAGCGAAATTCCTTGTCGGGTAAGTTCCGACCTGCACGAATGGCGTAACGACTTCT
>NZ_JAQYWZ010000002.1:0-231 GCF_036290945.1 Streptomyces sp. BE303 | reverse complement strand
GGCGTTCGGACTGCGCGGGCGCAGCGCCGAGCAGCGGGTCGCGCTGGACCTCCTGCTGGACCCGGAGGTCGGCATCGTCTCGATGGGCGGCCGGGCCGGGACGGGGAAGTCCGCGCTGGCGCTCTGCGCCGGGCTGGAGGCCGTGCTGGAGCGGCAGCAGCACCGGAAGGTGATGGTCTTCCGGCCGCTCTACGCGGTCGGCGGCCAGGAGCTCGGCTACCTGCCGGGCAG
>NZ_JAQYWZ010000001.1:0-201 GCF_036290945.1 Streptomyces sp. BE303 | reverse complement strand
GATCTCCGCGCCTTCCGCACCGAACGTCCGCACCACCAGGCGCGATTCGGACCACGCCGCGTCGGCCAGCCACGACTGGAGCAGCACCAGCAACGCGGCAGCCCGGTCCCGGGCCGCACCCGCCGCCGTCGCATCCACCAACAGCACCGGCACCGGCACCGGCAGCGCGTCACCGAGACGGATCACCGCACCCGGCACCTC